>JANQDY010000102.1 GCA_028278625.1 Thermodesulfobacteriota bacterium | reverse complement strand
CGCCCACAGGGGATATGTCCTTGAAAAGGGGTCCGTCACCTTTCAGGGAGACAGCCGACTCATGCGCGAAAGCGACGAGGTCAAAAAACGGTGCGGGATTTAGGACAAATCCCTGATCACTAAAGCCACACCCTAACGATATAAGGATCGACATAGGGACCCAAAGGCCTTTTCTTTCTTTTGACAGAAAACCAATGAATGAGGTACTAAAAGGATCGGTTTTAATCCTTTGAGATTGGAGGTCAACGGGATCAAATGAACAAGCAGGCTCCATCAAATACAAAAAACACGCCACGTCTCGATCCCGTGGAGAATCTGGACCCCGATTTCGTCTCAAGGAAACTGAAGGAGCTGAGCACTTTAGCTGAGATCAACAAGGAAATCCATTCTACGGTTCGAGTGGATGGATTACTTCAGATTCTGGTGGAAAAAGCGGTCATCGGCGTGAACTTCGAACGGGGGCTCGTATATCTTCTGGAAGGGGATTTTCTAAGATGCGTTGCCTTTCTTGATCACAGCAAACGGGAAAAAGCCTCTTTGGTCAAGAAAAGGATTGGGTTTAGAATGGATGAAAAGTCCCTCGAAGTCCTTTCCATTAAGATGGGAAAACCGTTGTATGTGGAAAACACCCAGACAGACTCCCGCATCAGTAAAAAATTCCTCAAGGTATCCGATGCCAGAGAATATTGCGTGGTACCGTTGATCGGGCGGAGGGAGACACTGGGGGTTTTTACCGGAGACAAGTTCTATTCGAGACAGCCCATTCTTCCGGAGGACATTGAAACCTTAAGGCTTTTTGCGGAACATATCAGCCTCGCCATTGAAAACGCAAAACTATACGAGGAAAAAGAGCAACTGAGCCTCTTGCTGGAAAAAAAGGTGGCAGCGCGAACCCTTGAGTTGTCCCGTAGCAATCAGGAGCTTTCCACCCTCTATGAAATGTCGCAACTCCTCAACAAGAGCCTGGATGTGGACGCGGTATCTTCCCAGATTTTGAGCCTGATTCAGCGATTGGGCTATCCCATGTGCTCCATCCATCTCATCACGAAATCCGGACATTCCGTATTTCAAATGGGACTCGACAGGAAATTCGAACAGCTTTCCTTTGAAAAAACCTTTCAAAAGATCTTCAAGGAAAATGGCTTCGTCCCGGTGCCCATGGTTGTCGATCAATCTCAACCAGGGTCCCTCAACCGGGGTCTTGGTTCCTATCTGGAGGGAAAGGGCATTCAATCCCTTTTCTTGTTGCCGCTCGTCTCAAAAGAGGCAACGTTGGCGGCCATTGGCGTATATTCCCGCGACCAAATCAATTGGGGAGAGAAAGAACGGTTCTTCGCGGCTTTTTCCAGACAGGCCGGCGTTGCGCTGGAAAACGCGCTGATCTTCAGACACATGAGGGACGAAAAGGACCATGTGGAGTCCATGTCCCGGCGCCTTGAAAAAGAAAACCTCTATTTGAAGAAAAAGATCCAATCCCGCCTCTCCGATGATTTTGTCATCGGGAAAAGCCACAACATGATGCGGCTCATTGAACTCATCAATAAAGTGGCCCCAACGGACACCACGGTCACCGTTTACGGCGAAACCGGAACCGGGAAGGAACTGGTGGCACAGGCCATTCACAAGCTGAGCGGTAGAAAGAAAGGCCCTCTGGTGGCCGTGAACTGCGCGGCCATTCCGGAAGACCTTATTGAGAGTGAGCTGTTCGGTCACGAAAAAGGTGCATTCACCGGAGCCCATGAGAAACGCGTCGGAATGTTCGAACTGGCCCAGGAGGGAAGCATTTTTCTGGATGAAATCGGGGAACTTTCCCTCAGGACCCAATCAAAGCTATTGAGGGTATTACAGAAGCAGGAAATACAGTGTCTCGGTTCAAAGGCCCCATATCCGGTGGATGTCAGAGTTATCGCCGCCACCAACAAGGTGTTGCTCGAAAAGGTTCGCGAAGGCACGTTTCGTGCGGATCTATATTACCGCCTCAACGTTTTTCCACTCACCATTCCTCCCCTGCGGGAAAGGCGGGAGGACATCAAGACCCTGGCGGATTTTTTCCTCAACAAATGCAACTGGACCCGAAAACGGTCTGCCACGCTCAGCCCGGAAGTACTGGAATTCTTCCAGTCCTACAACTGGCCCGGAAACGTTCGGGAACTTGAAAACATCATCGAGCGGTTGCTTATTGTGGCGCCAAATCGCCCCTTTAGAAAAGAAGACCTTCCAAAGGAGATATTGAGGGACTCATACGCTACCGGCGACCATCCTCTGATGCCCCTGAGTGAGGCAATCATTGACTTGAAAAAGAACCTGGTGGCACAGGCCCTCAAAAAGTCAAAGGGGAAGAAGGCCACAGCCGCCAGAATGCTGGGGTTGCCGCCCTCTAATTTCTCCCGCCTGATGAAACAATTGAATCAATAATCATTCTGATAACTATCCCGCGTTCCATGACCGAGAAATTATCAATTTGACCCTGCCGGACTTATCCGAATGATAATTTTACCCCCCTTCTCCAAACGCCGTTCTTTCAAACCGGAATAACACACTGATATCACTGATTTTAATTTGTGGCATGGCATTTGCTATGGAAAGGGCATTATCTGTTAGAATTTTTAGCCCTAAGGTAAAGCGCCATGACACTGCGAGAACAGATCGAGGAGGCCAAGCAGCGCCTCCTGGAATATTATGACAATCCCTTAAGGGAAATTGCCCGATGGAAGGAGGAGAAAGGCCGGGTGTTCGGTTATCTCTGCTCCCATGTTCCGGAAGAGATCCTGTTTGCGGCGGACATTCTTCCAATAAGGATTTTCGGCCATCTGGATGACCTCACCGCTTCCCCGTCCCATTTTCAACCTTTTGTCTGCCGGTTGCTCAAGAGCGTGCTGGACAGCGGATTGACCGGCCGGCTCGATTATTTAGACGGTCTGATCATTTCCTACACTTGCGACGGCATGCGCATGCTGTACGACGCATGGTGTTCGGCAATACAAAAAGGATTCACCTATCTTCTGGACCTCCCCTCATCTTTGGACAGAGATC
>JANQDY010000084.1 GCA_028278625.1 Thermodesulfobacteriota bacterium | reverse complement strand
GCCTTTTTGAAGGCCTCATCGTTGGGAAACCGTTTCTTGAACTCGGCGAATTTTTCGTCCACCTGGCTTTGGTCAACCGTGTTACCCTCTTTCTTGCTGGCCTGATAGAGGAGCTGAATACCGATCAGTTTATCCAGCGTGCTTTTTTCAAGGGCAGCCTCTTGCTCGGCATTGAGAGGCTTTCCCTGCTGCATGGCCTGGCGCTTGCCAAAATCAACGGCCCGGTCAAAATCCGCGCGGGTGATGACATCCCCGTTCACCACAGCCACGTTGTCCGAAGCGGGTTTGTCTTCAGCTGAAACAGGCCAACTCACGATTATCAACGAAAACACCAGCGCAGCCAGCCACAGTCGAACAGCAAAATTATGTCGCATCAGTCTTTCTCCTTAGGATTCTTCTACTCGTCAAAAAGATCACATCGGTCTCTGAAATAAGGGGCCCGAAATCCCCGGAAACAGAATTAAAGGATCTGCATAACACCTTTTTAAACACTAAGCAAGCCGAATTTCCAATCATTAGGGTTTCAAACTCTTGCTTCACAATTCAATGCTCAGCTGTTATCATATATCTTTGACCGATGGGGTTTTAGGGAATGGTTGTTGGATGGTTCATCCCGAGGCAAAACAGGAAAGAGACGCCCGGCCGTGAAAAAAAAGGAAAGTCTGGCAGCGCAGCTAAAGCGAATGAAATCCGTTCTTGTGGCATTTTCGGGCGGGGTTGACAGCGCATTTCTTCTCGCCATGGCCCACCAAGCCTTGGGAAAAAACGTGTTGGCTGTTACGGCCACATCCCCCATTCACCCTTTAGAGGAAAGGGGCGAGGCCACCGCATTTACCAAGGAAAGGGATATTTCCCATCTCCTTATCCCTTCAAAGGAATTGGATTTACCCGAGTTTTTGGCCAACGATCCGGACAGATGCTACCACTGCAAAAAATCACTGTGCAAAGCCCTCAACAAAATCGCGCGGGAGAGGGGGATTCTTCATGTGCTTCACGGCGCAAACGCGGATGATCTGGATGATTTCCGGCCCGGCTTTAAGGCCGCCGTGGAAGAGGGTGTAAAGGCCCCTTTGATGGACAACCATCTGAACAAGGAGGAGATTCGCCGGGAGGCAAAGGCCATGGGCCTTCCTCAGTGGAACAGGCCTTCCATGGCCTGCCTTGTCAGCAGACTTCCCTATGGTAGCGCCATTACAGAGAAAAAATTGAAGATGATCGAAAGGGCCGAGGCTTTCTTAAGGGGCAGAGGATTAAGAAATTTTCGCGTAAGGCACCACGGTGACGTTGCGCGCATAGAGGTGGGCCCGTTGGAACGGGACATGATGCTGGATGCGGCTTTCCAGAAAGATATCGTCAAGACATTCCGCCAAATCGGTTTTGACCATATCGCCCTGGATTTAGAGGAATTCGCCTCCGGAAAGATGAATCGCGGTTTGATTCAAAAAGAAGCGAAAAGGCATAATAGGATGAGGCGGTGAACGAATGATTTTGGGACTTGATGTGGGCGGTACGCAGACGGACACGGTTTTGATTGACGGGGACCGCATTTTGGCGGAGACGAAAATTCCCACCGGAGATGATCTCCTTCTGACCCTTCGCAGCGCCCTTGATCGCATATTGATCGATGTGGCACCCGAAGAGATCGAAAGGATGGCCTTTTCCACAACCCTGGCCACCAATGCCATCGTCCAAGATCGTCTTGAGCCGACGGGGATGATCGTATCCGCCGGTCCCGGCATAGACCCGGCCTCCTTTTCAGTTGGCCCATCTTTTCACGTGGCAGACGGATGCTTGGATCATCAGGGATTTGAGGCCATACCCCTTGAGAGAGCTTCCGTGACGGCAGCCGCCGACGAAATAGAAAAAGCGGGCATCAAATCTATCGGTGTTGTGGGAAAATTCTCGGTCCGAAATCCGGCCCACGAGCTTCAGATGGTTGACTGGGTCAAGGATCGTTTCTCCCATGTGGCCATGGGGCATACGGTTTCAGGGGGGCTCAATTTTCCCCGCCGCATTTTTACCACCTATTTGAACGCATCCCTTCATGACCTGTATCAGTCCTTTTCCGGAGCACTGACCCGCATTCTGGATGAAAAGAGGCTTCACGGGCCGCGCTACCTGCTGAAACCGGATGGCGGCACCATCGATCTCACGGGAAGTACCGGGTCGCCGGCAAGAACCGCACAATCTGGGCCTGCCGCCAGTGTCATGGGCGCTCTGGCCCTGGATGAATGTGACGGCACGACGCTGGTGCTGGATGTGGGCGGCACCACCACCGACATGGCGGTTATTCTGGAGGGAATACCGCTGTTCAATCCCCATGGCATAAGATTGGGTGTTTACAAGACCTTGATTCGATCCATCATAACCCATTCCCTGGGAATGGGTGGAGACAGTGTCATCAGTGTGAACACAAACGGCAAAATGACCATCGGACCCATGCGGAAGGGTCCTCCCATGGCCTTTGGCGGCACTGCTGCAACGCCCACGGATGCCATGGTGAGCCTGGGGCTTCTGGATGTGGGAAACAGGCGTGCCGCAATGTCTGCAATGGAAGAACTGGGCGGTGTGCTGGATTGTGATGCCCAAAGAGCGGCGGAACGGGTTTTGGTAGAGATGACCGAGGCCATTGCCCTTGCAGCCAGAGCTTTTGTGCGGGAAATCAACGCCCAACCCGTATACACCATCCACCAGGTGGTAAATGAGGAAAAGATCGAACCCACAAGGGTCCTGATACTGGGCGGGCCCGCCCCTCATCTGGCACCCTATGTGGAAAAGGCACTGAGGCTGCCGTGCCGGGTTCCACCCTACCACCATGTGGCCAATGCCGTTGGGGCCGCCGTGGCTAGGGTTACGGCACAGGTAACCCTTCAGGCGGATACTGAACGCGGTACCGTGATCATTCCCGAAGTGGATGAAGAACACAAGATTGATCGCCGTTTTGATATGGACCAGGCGGTGACCCTGGCACGCGACGCCCTTTGCCGGGAAGCGATGATGATCGGGGCAAGTGACAATTCCTTGGAGACTTCCATCACTGAAAAGCAAGCGTTCAACATGATTCGCGGCTACCGAATGGTCGGCCAGAACATTCGCCTCAAAATGAGCATCACGCCCGGACTGATTCCCCAATGGAAAAGGAGTAACGCATGATCAGTGCACAACGGAGAACCGGCCTGGTCTTTTTCCCGGCCTTTGACTGGGCCATCAGTCCCGACCACCCTGAACGTGAGGAGCGTCTTCTCTATACGCAGGATCAGGTGATGGAGGAAGGGCTCCTCGATATTCCGGGGATTGTGGAATATCGCGTACGCCCAGCCACTTACGAAGACATCCAACGGGTACATTTCTGCGTTCCCGACGAGGCGGCCGTCACCACGGAAAGCCATCTCATATCTGCCGGCGGCTGCCTGGTGGCGGCCGATGCCGTTTTAAGAGGTGAGGTGGAGAGCGCCTTTGCCCTCGTAAGGCCTCCCGGCCACCATGCCATGCGTGTGGTGCACGGCAATCGGGGTTTCTGCAACATCAACATCGAAGCGGTCATGATCGAGTATATCCGCAGCCATTACGGCATTCGAAAGGTGGCCATCGTGGATACCGATTGCCACCACGGGGACGGTACTCAGGATATTTACTGGCACGATCCCAATACGCTTTTCATCTCCATCCATCAGGATGGCCGCACCCTTTATCCGGGCAGCGGATTTCCCAAGGAGTTGGGCGGACCCAATGCACAGGGAAAGACCGTCAATATTCCATTGCCGCCCCAGACCGGTGAAGAGGGATTTCTTCATACCCTGGACAATTTGATCCTGCCCCTTCTTGAGGATTTCGAACCGGAACTGGTGGTCAATTCAGCGGGACAGGACAACCACTTCAACGATCCCATCACCAATATGAATTTTTCGGCACGGGGGTATGCCGCGCTAAACGCCCGCCTCAAACCGGATATTGCCGTGCTTGAAGGGGGGTATGCGGTTCAAAACGCCCTGCCATATGTGAATGTGGGCATCATCATGGCCATGGCGGGAATGGACACAGCTTATGTTAAGGAGCCCAATTACGACAAAGATTATCGTCCCCAATCCCCTGAGGTGACGGGCCACGTGGCGCAGCTGGTAGACGCATTAAAGGAACTGTTTTTAGGTGGCGGGCTCAGTCAGACGCCCCATGAGGAAGGGCAGATAGTGGAGCGGAAACGTGATATCTTTTACGATACGGACGGCATTCAGGAAAGACAGTACGAAAGGATCAGGTGCTGCTCCCGCTGTGCCGGCACCCTTGCCGTTTCCTCCACCGCCAGCACGGGCCAGCATGTGATGGGTGTTCACATTCCCATGGAAGTCTGCCCCGAATGCCGGAAAACAGGTCTTAAATGGTTTCAGGAAGGTCGAAAGGGGGCTTTCAGGTACGTGTATCTGCAGGACCGTGACATGGGACTTTATGAGGTGGGTTGAGGCAGGAAAATGATCAGACTGAAAGACATGTTTCGAAACAGGGAAGGGTACATCAATTTCTCGGATACACTCGAAAAGTGGACCGAAGATGAACAAGATGTTAAGGGCGCGTTTATCCGCTTGGCCGGACAATTCGGAAACAAGGATGACGTGGTGCTCTCCTTTGTATCGAGACCCGGTGTCAGCTACTCTTTTCGGGCCGGCCTTAAGACTGCCGACGGACCCATACTGATCACACTGATTGATATTGTGGATGATCCGGATAGCAGGTGGCTGTCAGTCTGCTTTTACGACGAATGCGTGACGGACCCGGCCGAAGAAGGGAACATGGTTCCCAACGGGGTTTTGGGGATTGACGGCTACTGCTTTGACCTTTTCACAAATGATGACGGCTTCATTTCCTATGTGGAGGAGAGAATTGATGAAGCCTATGAGAATATCCTGAAGGGAAAGCATCCGGAATTGAGCGATCAAAACGCCCTGTGAAAAAGGTTCCCGCGCCGAAACCCGGGAACCCTTTATCCGTTAGGGAAAAAGCCTGTTGTCCTCCTCTTGGACCGTGTTGCCTTCACCCTGATAGGCCTTCTTCATGAGATCGTTAATATACGATTCCATGTCAACCAGGGCTTCACGGTTGATGATGAAGTCATCCGTGCCGACGCGGTCTTTAACCAGCCTTAGACCGTATTCAAGCCGTTTGGCCAGCTGAAAGGTAAGGTTTCGTACATTCTGCCCGGTGTCGATTGCCTGCCGGATGATTTCGTCCATGGCGCTGTCATCCAAGAGGATTTTGATATCGAGGTTCTCCCTCAGAGCATCCGTTTCGTCTTGAACCTGTTCATACATGGCGCCAAGATTCTCGATGGCCACGTCCACATCGGTGACATGGCGGAAGTAGAGGCCTGCAATCAATTCCAGCCGTTCATCGTACATATCAAGTCCCGACTTTCTACTGAAATAATCGGCCCGTTCTTCAATGTATTCCTTGATGGATGCCATCTCAGCGTTTTTGACTTCTTCAAATCGGTCAACCCAATCAGGGTCTTTATGATTCAAAATGAGTTGCTTCAATTGCTCTTCGGGATTGAGGACGACCTCCCGGGTGACCAGGAACTGTTTCACCTCGGTTGAGGGGAGCCTGGTTTCAAAGGGAATCAGGACTTTTTCAATGGCACTCACAAGACCCCTGGCCCCTGTCTTCTCCATTGCCGCCATTACTGCGATCTCTTTGAGCGCGCTATCCTCAAACTTGATGTCGATGCCGTAAGCCCTGAAATCCATCCGTTTGCTGATAATGATGGGATTATTGGGGTTTTTGAGAATTTCATAAAGATCTTCATCGTTCAGTTCGTCAAACACCACCACCACCGGCAGCCGTCCCACGAACTCCGACTCAAAACCAAACTCCACCAGATCCTGGGCATGCACTTCCTTTAAGATCTCCCAAGGCACTTCCGTCGGTCTGACATCCGCTTCAAAGCCGATACCCTGTCGCTGCAGCCGTTTCTTTATGACCTCTGCCAAATCACCAAAGGCGCCGCTCATGATGAACAGGATATTTTTGGTGTTCACCACCTTTTTTTCCTTTTTTCCCGTTCTCCTGTAATGTTCAATGGCCTGAATCTGGCTGATGGGGTCGTGAGGAACCTTCAGGTCCACATCCGTTTCTTCCATGGGTTTTAAGAGTGCCCGCTGCACGCCGGTCCGGGAAATGTCATGTCCGATCAAATTTCTGGATGATGATATTTTGTCGATTTCGTCAATATAGACAATGCCGTTTTCAGCCAGTTCAATGCTTTCGTCCGCTTCATAAACCAGATCGCGGATGAGGTCTTCCACATCTCCGCCAACGTAGCCGGTCTCGCTGAACTTGGTGGCATCCCCTTTCACAAAGGGAACCCCCAGTTTCTGGGCGATGAGCTTGATCATATAGGTTTTTCCGACGCCGGTGGGACCGATCATCAAAACATTATTCTTGATCATTCCGACACCTGATTTTTTTCCCGCGCCGGAAAAGCTTTCACTCTCCCGTTGATTGTTAAACCTGATACGATTGAAGTGGGTGCAGATCTTTGTCCCCAATACAGCCTTCACCTGATTCTGTTTCACAACGAAACCGTCAAGGTAAGACTCCATCTCTTCGGGCATCATAAAAAAGTCATCCATGCCCGAATCTTTGGATCCTGGTTTTTTTCCATTGGGATCCATTTCATCCTTTTGGGGAACGACGAACGGAGAAATGATCTTGACACGGTCACCATATTTTTTCGAGAGATATTCACCCAGTTCCTTTTCCAACTCCTGCTGGTTGGGTACCTTTCTGGTGTTCTTTTTATCCTTTTTTTCCATTTCGGTTTCTTCCATTATTGCTTGACTCCTTCATACTTACGCGATCCGTTACAGAAAAACATACGCATTGAAATACCCGATTTCAAGGCTCTCGATAGAACAGCAAACATGGATTTCATCAATTGCGGTTGACGAAACCGTTGAGGTTCAATATAGAAAGCATATGGATAAGGTCTATAAACTTTTTTGAGATACGGGTATGTGCCAATGACATCTAGGCTGGAAATCAGGTTGAAAGACGAACTGCCGGACGCATCCGGCGTCGGAATTTCAAAAAAGGCAAGAGCATACTTCCATTTTGATGTGGACGATGTTCGGGTGATCCGCGTGCTGACCATTGACGCACACTTTGAGGAAGAGCAGCTGTCACGCATTCAGGAAGAATTGTTCACCAATCCTATTACAGAACAAAGCGCTTACACGCCCATTTATAGAGATTTTGACTGGCTCATCTGGGTCGGGTTTCGTCCGGGCGTGCGGGATACGGCGGGAAGTACGGCCAGGGAGGCCATTGAGGATCTCCTGGGTATGAGGTTTAAGCCTGGGGAAGCGGTTTACACGTCAAAATGCTACGAAATCCGTGGGAACCTCACAAAAGAAGAGGCCCACCGCATTGCATCGGAACTTCTGGCCAACGGCGCCATCCAGCAGTGGAGAGTCATATCAAAAGAGGAATGGGATCCCCAAGAAGGGATCGGGTTGTTGGTTCCCAAGGTTGTTCTGAGCCATCGGCCGGAAGTGAAAACCCTTTCCATCGAAAGTGATGAGGCATTGAAATGTCTTTCCGTGGAGAGGAACCTGGCGCTTCAGGACCGGGACATTCCGGTGATACGCGCGTATTTTTTGAGAGAGGATGTTTTGAAGGAAAGAGCGTCCGTGGGCCTCGATCTGCCCACGGATGTTGAACTTGAATACATCTCCCAGGCCAGAAGCGACCACTGCAACCATAACACTTTCAGGGGGAAGTTCCATTACCATGACCTCATGAGTGGCGAGCGGGAAACCATTGACAGTCTCTTTAAGACCTGTATTGAAGCACCCACTCTCAAAATTCAAAAGGAAAAAGACTGGGTGGTTTCGGTTTTGTGGGACAATGCCGGCGTGGCACGCTTTGATGAGGACCATCATTACTGTATCACCGGTGAAACCCACAACAGCCCCTCCAACATGGAAGCCTACGGCGGTGCCATCACCGGAATTGTGGGGATCTACAGGGACCCCATGGGAACGGGAAAGGGGTCGAAACTGATTTTGGGCATGTACGGATACTGTGTGGGGAGACGGGATTATGATGGGGATCTTGAACCCCACCTTCATCCGAGGCGCCTCTTGGACGGTATCATTGAGGGCGTTCGGGACGGCGGCAACAAGAGCGGTATTCCAACACCCCATGGCCTGCTGCTGTTTGACGAAAGTTTTACGGGAAAGTGCCTGGTGTTTGTGACGGCTTTGGGTATCATGCCGTCACGGGTGGGAGGCCGACCTTCCCATGAGAAAACCACCTCCCCGGGAGATCTGATCATCATGAGCGGCGGACGGGTTGGAAAGGACGGTATCCACGGAGTGACGGCGGCATCCGAAACCTATTCCGAAACCACTCCGGCGGGCCACGTTCAAATCGGTGATCCCTATACCCAGAAGAAGATGCACGATTTTCTGCTGGAAGCCCGGGATGAAGGATTGATTCGCTTTATAACCGATAACGGCGGCGGCGGGCTTTCTTCATCCGTCGGTGAATCGGCACGTTTCAGCAATGGGTGCATTGTCCATCTGGACAAGGTGCCCCTGAAATACGAGGGTCTCAACCAGTGGGAGATATGGGTGTCCGAGTCCCAGGAGCGAATGACCATTGCGGTAAGGCCGGAACACCTGGAACGCTTCATGGCGCTTTCAGAAAAACACGCGGTTTTGAGCACGGTCATCGGCGAATATACCAACTCCGGTTTTCTTCATCTGAAATACGGTGAAGAGACCTGTGCCTATATTCGCATGGACCTTCTGGAATCGGATTTTCCCCAATGGGAGTTTGATGCACAATGGATGCCTCCCAAAATGCGCGGCCTGACGGAACCGGTTGTTACGGAACCCAAAAGTCACGGTGCACTGCTAAATGCAATGCTAACAAGACCCAACATCTGTTCCCGCAACTGGATTGCCAGGCAGTATGATCACGAAGTGCAGGGGACCAGCGTCATTAAACCCCTTGTTGGAAGGGAACGGGATACGCCGTCGGACGCGGCCGTGATTCGGCCGGTGTTGAGATCCCGAAAAGGGATCGTTGTATCCCAAGCCCTAAATCCCGCTTATTCCGAAATTGACACCTATCACATGACTACGGCCACCATTGATGAGGCGGTTAGAAAGGCCCTGGCAGCGGGTGGTGACCCTGAGCATTTGGCCGGTGTGGACAACTTTTGCTGGCCCACCATCGAATACGATCCGGTAGAGAATCCGGACGGCAAATACAAGGCCGCCCAATTGGTACGATCCAATCAGGCCCTCAGGGAAATGTGCCATCAGTACAACATCCCTCTTCTTTCCGGCAAAGACAGCATGTATATTGACGGCAACTTGAAAGGCCCCTATGGCGAGCGACGCAAGGTATCGGGTCTGCCCACACTGCTCTTCACCATATCCAGCGTTATAGGGGATGTGGCCAAGGCGGTTTCCATGGACGTCAAATTTCCGGGTGATCTGGTCTACGTACTGGGGGAAACACGTAATGAGCTGGGCGGCGCCGAATATTATCAAATGATGGGATATGTGGGGCTCAATGTCCCCAGGGTATACCCGGTGGAGTTCCTGCCCCAGTATCTCGCCCTCAATGAGGCCATGGCGCAGGAGCTGGTCTCCTCCTGCCATGCGGTGGCAAGGGGCGGTCTGGGGACGCATCTGGCGCTCCCGGCAATGGGGGGCATGCTGGGGATGACCGTTCGGCTTTCGGCCATACCCTCTGTGCCGGATCTCACAAATGCCCAAAGACTCTATTCCGAATCTTGCGGGCGATTCATCATCACGGTGGCGCCGGATAAGAAGAAGTTGTTTGAAAAATGCTTCTCCGGAATGAAATTGGCTGAAATCGGCGTTGTTACCGAAACGCCCGATTTTGTGGTTTTGGGGGAAGGGGATGAACCGGTTTTGAAAGAGAACATCCAGCAATTAAAGGATTTCTGGAACAAGCCTTTTGGAGATCTGATATGAAAAAGGTCAAAGCAATGGTCCTCACCGGCTACGGGCTCAATTGCGATAACGAAACCGACTTTTCACTGCATCTGGCCGGTGCCGATTCACGCAGGATGCACATCAATGAACTGATCAACAGCGCCCAAAGCGGTTCAGGCAAAGCCCTTCGAGACTACCGGATTCTGGTTTTCGGAGGTGGGTTCAGCTGGGCCGATGACCACGGTGCAGGCGTTCTCATGGCCTCAAAAATGAAGCGGCACCTGGGCCGGGAACTGAAAGCCTTTGTGGATGCGGGAAATCTGATTATCGGCATATGCAATGGCTTTCAGGCACTGGTCAATTTGGGACTGCTACCTGGGTTTCATGGCCGATACCGGGACCGGGAAGTGGCCCTTACCCATAATGATTCAGGGAATTTTATCGATGCTTGGGTAAAACTAAAAGTCAACCCGGAGTCCCCTTGTGTATTTACAAAAGGCATCACTCATGCGGAATTTCCGGTTCGGCACGGAGAAGGGAAATTCTACGGGAGTGACGATACCCTTAAAAGGCTATTTAATGACAACCAGGTCGTACTTCAGTACGCCGATCAAAAAGGCAATCCGGCCCATGGCAGTTGGCCTTTAAACCCCAACGGTTCTCTGTCCGATATCGCCGGCATCTGCGATTCCACCGGCCGCGTGTTCGGGCTCATGCCCCATCCGGAAGCTTTCAACCATTTCACCAATCATCCGGACTGGACCCGGCGGAAACTTTTGCTGGCGCGCGAGGGAAAAAGGATTGAACAGGAAGAAGGCGGGGGTATTGCGGTTTTTCGAAACGCCGTGAGGTACTTCGATTAGAATCAAATCACTGCCTGAACGCAACTTCGGCCGCCCGGCCAAGGTCGATATAATCCTATCTCCCCGTATTTTTGGCTCTATTTCCCTAACCTTCGTCAGTTTTAATCTTCTCCCATTTCTACCAATGGGGTTCGTGGGTATTGGGATTCGGTAAGGAATCAGGGATGTTGATTGGCGCCGGAAATCTGATGATCGTGGCGGTCATATTCGGGAATGCAATATATTTTGATTACGGAGATTGCCCCTGAAGATGTAAGGGAAAACCATAATGAATAAAATCAATGATCAGTTTTCGAAAACTGAAAAAACAAAAATATCGCGACGTGATTTTTTAAAATTTTCAGGAAAGACAGCCATCGGGATTTGGACTGTGATAGTGCTGCCCAGCCTTATCTGGGTTGGTGACGGGGTGGCAGCCCTACCTGCCTCAGAAGGCTATCTCCTGGTGGACACCAAAAAATGTCAGGGCTGTCTGAGCTGTATGCTGGCCTGCTCACTGGTAAATGAGGGGGTGGAGAGTACATCTCTGTCCAGGATACAGGTTATACAGAATTCATTCGAAAAATTCCCCAATGACCTGACGATTGAGCAGTGCCGGCAATGTGTAGATCCTGCCTGTGTTGAAGCCTGTCCAGTTGAAGCGATCAGGGCTGATCCAAAATACGGCCATGTCAGGTGTGTTGATAAAGTAAAGTGTATTGGCTGCGGGGCCTGTGTTGAGGCCTGTCCTTTTACCCCCAGCCGGGCCCATCTCGCACCGGATAAAGCCTTTTTCGATAAGGAAAAAAGCCGGAAATGCGACCTGTGTGCCACCGCAGCCTATCACTGGGACCCAGCCGGAGGAGGGCCCGAGGGGAAACATGCCTGTGTTGAAGTCTGTCCCATAGGTGCCATAAAATTCGCCAAAGAGATACCATCGCAGGATGGCGACAAGGGGTATAAAGCTAATTTAAGACGGCAATACTGGAAAGATCTAGGGTACCCTATTGATTAGAGGCTGATACTCAGGAGTAGGAAATGAATGGATACGCGGGGAAGATTCTATATATCGATCTGAGTAAAAGAGAAATATCGTCCATTCCCACCAGCAGATATCAATCCTGGGTCGGCGGCCATGGCATGGGATCGGCATTATTTTTCGATCTGGTAAAAGACAAAACCATTTGCGGATTTAACCCGGATAATGTTGTCACCATGATGACGTCGCCACTTTCAGGGACAATAGCACCTGCAGCATCCGGCCGGACCGAAGTGCAGGGTATCGGCGTACAATCCTACCCCATTGGATGGTTCACCAGGTCCAACTTGGGCGGCCGGTTCGGAGCCATGCTCAAATACGCAGGCTGGGACGGGGTGGCCATTCAGGGCAAAGCCCCTGAACCTGCCTGGATAGATATCAGGAATGATGAAGTGAATATCAAACCCTGCCATGCTTTATCGTTATGGGGCCGGGACACCTATGAGTGCCAGCAGATCATATGGGGTTATGTGGCCGGGAAGGGTGAATATATGGACCGGATCGAACCGGTCGGGGATAAGGGCGGATCAACAACCCAGAGACCGGCCGTGGTGTGCATTGGCCCCGCCGGTGAAAACAAGTGTATTCCCGCCTGTTTGATACATGACGCCGGTAATGCCGCCGGTCAGGGCGGGTTCGGGGCCATATGGGGTTCAAAGAACCTGAAGGCAGTCAGCGTTATCGGAACCGGCAGTATCCCTATTCATAATCCAAAAGCGCTGATAAAAGCAAGGCTGTGGCATCAGAAACACTATGCTTTTAATCCGGATAGAATCAAAGACACAAGTTTTAGACCCGCATTCGACAGCCCTCCCGCCCCGCTAACCGTTTACAGACGAGGAAAGCCGTCAATGGGCCAAAGACCCCAGGCTTGCGTGGGCTGTCATTCCGGTTGCCGGGCAAGATACGAAGACGGACTGGGTAACGAGGCCACTTGTTGGAACACGATTGTTTACGACTCGGCCAGGTCGCTGGATATCTAGCGTCACACCAGTGACTTGTTGAACAAATATGGCCTCAATGCGGCTGAAGTACTCTGGGGAGAGCGGTATCTCAGAGATCTCAACCGGTATGGTATCCTGGGACCGGGCAAAGAGATTGACTGCCCTTTGAACTTTAAACAATACGGGCGGTTCGAATATATCGAACAACTGGTAAAGGCGATTGCCTATCGAAACAACGGTTTGGGTGAGCCACACCCCTTCGGCAACGATTTGGCCGAAGGGTTTGTACGAGCGGCTGAAAAATGGGGCCGCTTGAAAGGGGACAAGGGCGATATTGAAACCGGGCGTTTACCGTTTCCTTTCTGGGGATTGCCCCTGCATTCCGGTATGGAGCCCAGGTCTCAGCTTGAATGGACCTATGGCACCATCCTGGGCGACAGGGATATCTGTGAACATGACTTTGTGATGTTGAAGAATAATCCTTTCGGGTCAACCGAGAATATGGTCAAGATCTTTACGGATAAGATGGCACCGTTTCAGGGAGACATGAAGATGCTGGATTTCAGTACCCAAAACATGTATTCCGCCCACATGGCCAAGCTCGTAAGCTGGCATCGTTACTATACACGGTTTTGGAAGCAATCGGCATTATACTGCAACTGGCGCTGGCCGGACTTTCTCAACCAGTACGGCCCCAACCAAGCCGGTTCTACCGGTATTGGAGAACCTAAATTCCTTAATGCCGTCACCGGCAAAAGTCTCACCTTCCTGGACGGTATGAAATTGGGAAGAAGAATCTGGAACCTGGACCATGCCATCTGGACGCTCCAGGGAAGACACAGGGATATGGTGCAACTTGCCGATTATCTATTTACCCAGCCCGGCAGAGGGCGTGATGCATACATGCCTGTTCTGGAAAATGGAAAGTGGAAATATGCAAATACTCTTTCCCGGCATTTTGACAGGAACAAATTTGAAGCTTTCAAGTCCTGCTTCTATAAACTGCAAGGCTGGGAGACCAGTACCGGCTATCCTTTGGAAAGCACCTTGAAATCCCAAGGCCTGGATGCCGTGGCCGATGAACTCAAGAAAAACAAAACCCTGGGTCAAGGATAGTGTCATCATTGGATCCGCAACATACAAAAGGGAAAAACAATGAAAGACAATCAGAATATGAGATGGTGCATGGTACCTTGTATGATGTCAGGCTTGTTGCTGATTGCCAGTTATTGGCCGTCAACAGGAAAGGCAGCAGAAGGTTCACTCTGGTCACAAGTGGGACGTTATGAAAACAACAGGATTGGATTTTCCGTTGAATATGATGCCGGAAAACTCACCAAGGAAAATCCCCTTAATGGCAACAACGTCTTCGAAAGGTCATCCAGTGAGGGATTACCGGTTCTGTCTATTGGTATTTCGGCCTTTCCACGGGGAGTAGCCTTGAAGGACATAGCGAATGTATTAAAAATGGTATTTCCAAGTGTAATACCCGGCAGTCAAGTGCATGAAGTTGTCAATCAAAAGATGATCAGGTTGGCAGACCAAACCGAAGCCAGTTATTTCGAGATGAAATGGTATGACGGGAGTATCGATCTGTCCTCTGTTTTTGTGGCTGCCAAAAAGAAAAATATGATGATCTTGGTTTCCGGCCACGACAAAGTGGAAAGCAACTTGGAAGACCTGGCAGCCATGGCCAAAAGCCTTAGATTTGATATCAATGTGGATGAGACGTCCCTGAGGAAAACTGGTTTCGGAGAAAACGGACGATTTGAGCGCACCGATTCCCCGGCCTTTACGCTACGTTATCCAAACGATTTTCAGAGCCTGCCGCTAAAGGCCGGAGAGATTTTCAAGGCAGGCATCCCTCAGGGATCTCCGACAATTTCAATCACGATCAATCCCCTGAAACCGGGCCAAGACGTAAAAAAGCAGCTAAGCTCACAAGCGGATTTATACGCCAACCAATTAAGATCGAGGGGTACCGGCGTAAAAATTATTTCCAATGAATTGATAGATCGTTATGGGGAGTATCCGGCGAGTCAATTCGAAATCGTCTGGAAATTCCAGGGGCAAGTTCTTCTTACCACTATCGTTCGTGCCATTGCCAAGGAGAACAAGGTTGTTCTATTGGGCGGTCACACCGTGTATGACACAGGAGAAATATTGGATATTTTCGAAACCATCGACCTCAATCCTTGAGCAAATCCAAAGTGTAAAACATTATGTGTGAGTTCAGGTGGTCGAAAAAAGCGCCGTGCCCGTGATTGGCGGTGGCAGGCGCCTTGTTCTCAAGATCCGATTCTTGGTCGAATTCACTGCTGATGCTCCTTAATCTTGCCGAGCATGAAATCGAAGATCTCATTGCCGATCTTTTTCCGGTATTTTTTCCACAACGGGACCATGGCTTTTTGAAATCTAATCCGTTCTTCCGGTGTGAGTTCGATCATTTGGATGCCGTTTTTTCTGCAATATTCCGCGATGCTGATATCGCTCTGGGGCAGCTTTTCGTGCAGCTCCCCATTGACTTTTCGGTTGGTGTCAATGGCTATTTTGGCGGCTTCCCTGAAAATCTTCCGATCTTCCGGTGAAAGGGTTTCCCAGTAGTCCGGAGATACGATGATGATACACTCGGTGAGGCAGTGGTTGGTGATGGTCACGTTCTTGGTGACTTCCGTGAACTTCATCAGGATTGATGTGAGGATGGGGTTTTCCTGGGCATCGATGACGCCGGTCTGAAGCGCGTTGTAGATCTCCACAAAAGGGGTGTCCACAGGCGATGCCTCCAACTGCTTAAAGGTATCCAAATAGACCGGGGAGTTCATGACCCGGACTTTGAGCCCCTTGATATCCGACGGTTTTCGAACCGGACGTTTGCTGTTGGTGAAATCCCTGAACCCGTCTTCGGTCCAGCCGATGGCGATGAATCCTTTTTCTGGGAAATAGGAAAACACCTTCTTTTGCACTTCCGGATCATCCAGTGTTGCGTAAGCGGTCTTTCGGTCCGGAAAAATAAAGGGCATATCCAGAATCGCCGCGTGGGGCACAAAATTCTGAAGGACGGCGGTGGAGACGGCGGCAATTTGCAGCGTGCCGCTCAGGACCTGTTCGGCCATGGACCGTTCACCGCCCAGCTGGCCCAGGGGAAAGGTAGTGATATCGATCCTGCCGTCTGTTTTTTCTTTGACATAGGCGGCAAAGGCGTCCACACCTTTGCTCTGACCAAGAAACGGGGGCGCCACGTGGCCGAATTTCACCGTTGCCGAGGCATCGGCAAAGGCGATATGGGGCAGCCCCGCCAGAAAAGCCACCATACTGAGTACCACCAGAACGCGAAGTGCGATTTTCATGAATGAACCTCAAGGCCCATGACCTTTAAAATCGTCATGGGATCGGCTGGACGCCGGCCTCTTCAAATCCTTTTTTGCGCAGAATACAACTGTCACAGACGCCGCAGGCCCCGCCCTCAGGTGTCGGGTCATAACAGCTGTGCGTTAATGTGTAATCAACGCCCAGTTTAAGGCCGGTTTTGATAATGTCCCCCTTGCTCATGTATATGACGGGTGTTCTGATTCTTATGCGCCGGGAAGCTAGGACACCCGCCTTTGTGGCCAGATTCGCCATTTCTTCAAAGGCCTTGATGTATTCCGGACGACAGTCTGGATAACCGCTGTAGTCAACCGCGTTGACACCGATAAAAATACTCCAGGCACCCAGCACTTCTGCCCACGCAAGGGCGTATGAGAGGAATATGGTGTTTCGCGCGGGCACGTACGTGACGGGAATCTCATCACTCGAAAGATCCATATCCCGCCTTTTTGGGACGTCAATGCGGTCAGTGAGCGCGGAACCGCCGATTTTCCGGAGGTCCACATCGATGGTCATATGCTCCTTCAAATCGAGACTTCGGGCCACCTTCTTGGCCGCTTCAAGCTCCACTTGGTGCCGCTGTCCGTAGCGAAAGGTGAGACCGTAGACATCATGTCCTTCCGAACGGGCAATGGCCGCAACGGTGGCTGAATCCAGGCCCCCGCTCAAAAGCACCACGGCCTTTTCCCTGAATGCGCTCATAAGTCCGCCTTTCTTCTAAACGCCCCTGGCGTCGGGACCCCAGATATATTTATGAATTTGCAGATGCAGCCGGCACGGCAGATGATCCGAAAGCATCCATTCAGCCAGGACTTCCGGCGATAGCTGACCGAATACGGGGGAAAAATTAATGGAATTGATTTTAAGAAAACGGGATTTCATATGGCTTACGATTTCTCTGGCATATTCATAATCTTCACGGGTTCCCAAAACAAACTTGATTTCGTCTCGACCGGAAAGCCTGTTTAGGTTCTCCATATCCATGCGTTCTTTCATGCCGCTGGAAGGGCATTTGATGTCCACAATTTTAACGCATCGGTCATCCACCCGGCTGATATCAAAGCTTCCATTGGTTTCCAGGAGCACCTCATATCCGTCTTCCAAAAGGCTTTCGATCAAAACGGGGGTCTTTTCCTGCATCAGCGGTTCTCCACCGGTAATCTCCACCAGCCGGCATTCCATGGGAGCGATCTGCTCAAAAATATGATTGATTTCCAGGAGTCCTCCCTCTTCATAGGCATATTGGGTGTCGCAGAAAGAACATCTCAAATTGCATCCGGTCAGCCGAATGAACACACAGGGGCGGCCCGCATAGGTCGATTCCCCTTGTATACTATAAAAGATCTCATTGACACGCAATGTCACACATCTTCCTCCCAGTAAAAGGCGCCGGCACCCGGCGTTTCCGAAACTTTGACCCTGCTGACGGTGATGCCGTTACTGTTGAGTTGCCGGCTCAATTCCCGGTAAAGGAATCTTGCGATATTCTCGGAAGTGGGGTTGACGTCTTGAAAGGCCGGCAAATCGTTCAGGTTGAAATGGTCGAGGTCTTTCAAAACCCGTTTGACGCTCCCTTTGATTTCCCGGAAATCGATGCCGATGCCCATGTCATTGAGTTCCCTGCACCTGACGAAAACATCAATAATCCAGTTGTGCCCGTGAATGCGGGCGCAATCTCCGGGATATCCCCTTAACGCGTGTGCCGCTGAGAAATGGGTCTGCACGTATATTTCAAATACGCCGGTTTTCATAAGCCTCGATATCTCTTCTCGTTGGCGGCTACCACAAGGGCCGCCGCCTTTTCATTGGATTCTTTGAGGCCGATGATCAGCGATTTGATGAGAAGCCTCAACTCCAATGTCAGGGATTCATATTCGTCTATCAGGTGACGGGTATCAAAAACGCCTACCCGGACATCCCCATCCGCGGCAATCACCGAAGCACTGCGTGTCTGCAGCGCTTGTCCAAAAAGGGCCATTTCCCCAAAGATAGACCCCTCCTTCAATACGTCAATCGCCAGCATTCCCACGGAGGTCCTTTTGGTGACTTTGACCCGTCCTTTCAAGACGATGTACACCCAGTCCCCCGTGCTTCCCTCCTCTATGATGACCTCTCCGGATTGATAGTCTTCATAATCGGCAATATAGGCACTGATGATCGGTTCAATGTTCATTCCTTTTTCCCCCTAAGGCATCAGAAAGAATCCCAAGGATTTTCTCGTGGCAGCCCCCATATCGGTTATCTTCATGCCCAGTTGGAATCCCCTGGTCATATCCCCACCCATTTTAATGGCCACGATCTCCGCTGTCATCTCCACTTCTTTCTTGTTGGGCAAAACCGTCGTGACCACAAAAACATCTCCCTTTTGGTGGGATACGTCAATGGCATTTCTGTTTGAAACGTTCATGGCGAGTCCGTCTAAGCTGATGTCGCTGATCGCGCCGTCAAGATGGAATTTGGAAGAAGCCGAAGCCGGTCGGTACCGGCACGGAAGATCCACCTTTTTGCGATAGAACCGGCGCTTCGATGCCATGGGATCCTGTTTTTCACGGATGGCTTTTTCCTTTTGCTGTTTGGTGCTGAGTTTAACGATAAGGTTGTTCATTCGAATTGACCGGGACATCACCTGGTCGACCACATATTTGATGATGGGCGGCATTTTGTCATATTCCCGGGACAGTCTGGCCGTGTGCCACACTTCAACCTCGGTCTCTTCAAGGGCGCGAACCGATGCCGAACGATTTTCCGCCGACCTGTTCAGGAAAGTCCGTTCGCCGCAGATGTCGTCCGGCCCCAAGACTGCAATGGGGATTTCCCTCCCTTCGGATTCCTGAGTGACCTCAACCCTTCCCTTGAGGATTTTATAGATGGAAACGCCGTAATCTCCCTGTTTGATGATGAGGTCTCCTTTTTTGTAGGAGAGTTTTACGATGGGGGGTACATGAGAAGGATTATTCGTCATTGGTTCTGTCTCCCTGTTTGAGATCTTGACCCCTTTTTGAACGATTTTTCGCCATCACCCGTCACATCCGGAACGTTCCGGCGCAATTCCTCAAGCCAAACAGTGGCTTCCGAATCACTGGGTGCGCGCCAGTCTCCACGGGGCGAGAGCGATCCTCCGGAACCCACCTTCGGACCGTTGGGAAGGGCCGATCTCTTAAACTGGCTGGTCTTGAAAAACCGGTGGAGAAACACCTCCAGCCACTCCTTAATAGTGGAAAGATCGTACTGATTTCTGGAAGCTCGGGGCAAAACCTGGGGCCAAATGCCAAAGCGTCTGTCGCGCCAGGCAGCGTGGCTCAAAAAAGCGACCTTGCTGGGTCTGAAACCGAAACGGGTAATGTAATAGAGATTGAAATCCTGGAGTTCATAAGGGCCGATGACCGATTCCGTTTTCTGGAAGGGGTTCGCGCCGTCTTCATCTTCGTCCGGTACCAGCTCCGGGGAAATCTCCGTTTCCGCGATGGACCAGAGAACAGTGCCGGTTTCCTCATCAAATTGTGCGGTTTCTACGGCCCAACGGATGAGATGATGAATAAGGGTCTTGGGCACCGAACCGTTGACATTGTAATGGGACATTTGGTCCCCTACGCCGTAGGTGCTCCACCCCAAAGCCAGCTCGCTCAAATCTCCGGTACCCAGTACAATGGCGTCATGAAAGTTGGCCAGCCTGAAGAGATGGGCGGTGCGCTGTCCCGCCTGAACGTTTTCAAATGTTATGTCATAGTGTTTTTTCCCCTGGGCAAAGGGGTGGCCGATGTCCTCAAACACCTGCCGGCAGGCGGGGCGAATGTCTATTTCCCGCGCGGTAACGCCCAAGGCGTTCATGAGTCTTAGGGCATTTTTGCGGGTCCTTTTGCTGGTGGCAAAACCGGGCATGCTATAGGCCAGGATGTTGGCCCGGGGAAAGCCCAACCGGTCCATGGTTCTGGCGGCAACAATCAACGCTTGAGTAGAGTCAAGCCCACCTGAAACGCCGATGACCACCTTCTCGACACCCGCTGCTGACATCCGCTTCATGAGCCCCTGAACCTGAATGTTGTAAACCTCGTAGCAACGGTCATCGCGCTCGGACATATCATCCGGTACAAAGGGGAAGCGCGACACGTTACGCTCCAGCGGTACCGTCTCCTCCGGGACTTTTAATTCAAAGGGGATCCGACGCATTGCCCCAAGTACTCTCCGGTTTTCGAGCACCGAATCCTGAAAACTGGTGGTACGCATGCGATCCTGCAACAGCCGCTCCAGATCGATGTCCCCGAAAATGATCTGTTCTTTCTCACTAAATCGATCGGTTTCCGCCAAAAGAACCTGGTTTTCGCAGATCATGGCATATCCGTCCCAGGCAAGATCCGTGGTGGATTCCCCGTAGCCGGCAGCGGAATAAAGGTAGGCCGCAATGCATTTGGCGGACTGGGTCGTGCAGAGCATGCGGCGGTAATCGGTTTTGCCCACGGTAATGTTGCTGGCGGACATGTTTGCCAGCACCGTGGCGCCGGCCAATGCCCCATAAGTGCTGGGTGAAATCGGTACCCACATGTCCTCACAGATTTCAATGTGCAGCGAAAACCCTTCCAGGTTTTCGGCTTCAAAAATCAGGTCGTTGCCGAAAGGAACGGACGCTCCCTGAAACCGGACTTCCGATTCCAGGGCGCAGCGGGCCGAAACAAACTGACGCTTTTCGTAATACTCCCGGTAATTGGGAAGGTATGTTTTGGGCACGATGCCCAAGATCTTTCCCCGATAGACCGCCAGGGCGCAGTTGAACAGCTTTCCCTGAAACCTTAGAGGCGCACCCACCAGCACCAGGGGAGAGAGGTGTTCGGTTGCATCAATAAATTCAGAAAGGGCTTCCCGGACCGCACAAAGCAGCGCATCCTGGTGAAACAGGTCCTCACTGGTGTAGGCGGAAAACCCCAGTTCCGGAAAGAGCACCAGCGCGGCCCGGTGGTCGGAGGCACGCCGGGCGAGGTCCAGGGTACGTTCCATGTTGTATGCGGGATCGGCCACCCGAAGGGAGGGCACGCAGACCGCTGAACGAATGAATCCGTGGGAATAGATGGAGTTAAAGGGTCGGGCCATGGGAAGCTCCAAAATATACGGGACGAATCGGGCCTATTGAACCATTTGACGCCCAATCTTCCATATATCACGTCGTATTCCCAAAACGCAAGAGTCAGTCGCAATCCCAAAAGGACCCTTATGAACCGGACATCCGATGGCAGGGACGGCGTATCCTCGCCATATTAGGGTTCCCTGACGGACGGCGCCAGACCTGCATTTTCATCGCCTTGATTCTGTTTGGCGTCAAATCCTACCAGATCTCTCAACTTTTCCACATGCTCTTTCATTTGGTTGGCCTGGGAATTCATCTCCTTTGAGGCGGTCTCGGATTTTTCGGTGGTGAGGGCGTTTCGTTGGATGATTTCGTCCATTTCACCGATTGCCTGATTGACCTGGCCGATACCATCCGCTTGCTCGGATGAAGCAACGGCGATTTCACCGACCAACTCCGTCGCCTTTTCGGTGTCGGTTTTCACCTTTTGAAACGCTTCGGATGTCTTGGTGACCAGTTTGGCGCCGTCATTTACAAGGGTTACCGTCTCTTCAATAATCTGCCCGGTGTTTTTGGCCGCTTCCGCGGCCCGCAGGGCCAGATTGCGCACTTCGTCCGCCACCACCGCAAACCCGGCGCCGGCCTCTCCGGCACGGGCGGCTTCCACGGCGGCATTCAATGCCAGCAAATTGGTCTGAAAGGCGATTTCATCAATGGTTCTGATGATATTTGACGTTTCCTCGCTGGCATTGGAGATCTCTTGCATGGAGGTGGTGAGTTCACCCATTGATTGATCCGCATGATCCACCGCCTGCCTGGAATTGCGCATCAATCCGTTTACATCATTGGCGTTGTCCGCGTTCTTCCGGGTCATGGACGACATTTCTTCCAGGGAAGCGGATGTTTCTTCGAGGGCCGTGGCCTGCTGGTTTGCGCCATCGGTGATTTCATGACTGGAATCCATTAATTGTTTGGAGGTCCTGGTCAGCAGATTCGTGGTATTGTTGAGGAATTCTACGGCCCTTTTCACCGGTTTACTGATGCCGTTGGCAAAAAGAACACCCGCCGAAACCGCCAACACGGCAATGGCCAGACTGACAATGGCCATTAATATGCTGGCACCATGCCAGTATTTTTCAATGATGCTCTCAACGACGAATATCTCGTCTTCATAGGCGCTCGCTCCGATCACCCAATCCCATTGGGGGAAGTATTTTAATTTGGCGATTTTGTAGCGAAGCGCGTCTTCCCCAGGGTTTTTCCACGGATACCGATACTCGGCGATGTCCGTGCTTTCACCGGCGGTCTCTTTGGCTTTTCTGATGAGATCCTGGATGAACAGGTTTCCGTGTTCGTCTTTGGCTTCCCAAATGTTTTCACCATCACGTTCTCCGTTCTTTGAGACCACATAATTTCCTTTAGAATCAATGATATACACGTATCCGGTTTTTCCCACGGCGATCTTCTTGATCTCGTCCATAAGGCTGTTCGAAATGGTTTTCTGTTTGATTCCCACGTAGAGGATTCCCACGTTTTCCGTTTGAGCATCGTAAATGGGGTCATAGGCCGTCAAATACCAATCGTTCACAACAAAGGCCCGGCCACGGAAGGGTTTCCCATTTAAGATTGATGAAACCACGGCGTTGGGGGATCCGTCCGGATTGATGGCCGGGATGAAGGTTCCGATGGCACGGGTGCCGTCCGTCTTCTGAACGTTAGTGCATACGCGGAGCATATCCCCTTTCTTGTTCATCCGCTGAAAAATGGTGCAGGTTTCCACGGCCAAATCCCTGGTCTTATCTACAATGGGGGCCGGTGTCTCCAGGTCGTGGTTTTGGCCGAGCCACTCCCCACCAACGCGCATGGCCGGCAGGCTTTCCCGGGTAACCTGTTTTGTAAATTGATTCTGTGCATTCCATTGGACCTTGCGGTTTTCATCCAGAAACACATCACCCTTTTCCTCAAGAATGCTCCCAGAGATCTTCATGGCGTTCTCGATCATCTCTTCAGCCAGCTGGTTTTGTGATTGGGCCATGGCATAGACGTTGGAAACGATATGGGCCAGGTCATCGTGAGCCATTTTGTTGGTCTGTTTGATGACAATCTCCTTTAAATTGACGTTGTTGATGTAGGCAGCGGAAAACAGACATATGACAGGCAGAATTACGATCAGAAGGCTGAAGAAAATCAATTTGAAGCGGAGCGTCTTTTTTCGGAACATCTTGCTTTCTCCTTTCAGACCAGACAATGTTTCCTGTTCAGGAAAATGCTTTCCTGAACAGGAAATAAGAACCCCTTAAGAATGCAAAAGATCTGCCAAACCATTATGAGCATTTTGTTAGACCGCCCAGAAGAGGCATTGGGATAATGCTTTATTTGCCATTTCAACCGGTTACATTTGTAGCGGGAGGATCAGCAGCAGGTGGAGAGATTGAACCATGGTTCCTAAAGGGATCGGAACGTCATCTTCTTGGCGGGACCGGTTCCCAATGTCAGAAGGTTGACTCTTACACCGCAAACGGCATTGCCTGATCAGTGCCCTTTGGTCGTTTGTCCTTTCAATGAAAAAGCTGATCTTTTGGGATTGATTTGATATGATGCCGTCCCGTGTTCCGGCACATGGCGCAAGAGGAAAGAAGAGGTTCAGGAAATGGAATTATGGATCATCGGCATTCTGGCGATCGCGTTGTTTTGGGGTAGCATGTATCTTTCCCATTTCATCCTTAAAAAGATTAAACGCCCCAAGATCATAGGGTTTTTGTTTATTCTTCTGGCGGTGTTGATCGCCTTTGAGTTTTACGAGAAAAGCCGCGTGGTGGCCGGGTTTTCCGTTTTCATCGCATTTGCGGGCGTGAGAATACTGATGAAATAACAATTGTAGCGGCCCATGGGAATAATCACATTGGGAGGGTTATCAAAGGAATGAGGAACGTTTCAGTTCCACAAGACAGACCTCTTAATAGCGATCTGAAACCGTTTTTTGAGCCGGAAAGCGTTGCCATTTTCGGTTCTTTTAAAGAAGGTGTTTTCGGCGGTTATGTGGTGGTTAAATCACTTTTGGAGGCAGGCTATAAAGGCAGGATCTATCCGATAAATCCCGGAAATTATCGTGAAGTTATGGGGTTACGGGTTTATCCATCGCCGGGGGATATTCCGGGTTCAGTGGATGTGGCCCTTTTGATGATCAATGCGCGCCATGTTCCCGGGGCTGTCCGGGCCTGCGCCCAAGCCGGCATCCGCTCCATCATTTTGGTGTCAGACGGTTTTGCGGAAAGAGATGCCCGAGGTGCCAGACTGCAGGAGGAAGTGACGGAACTTGCCAAATCATTGGGTGTGCGCATTATCGGGCCCAATACCGCCGGCATTGCCAATGCCGCAAACGGCTTCAACCCCTGCCCCTATGATGCGGGATACTATACTTTCAAAAAAGGAACGGTTGCCATCTGCTCCCAAACCGGAATGACCAACCCGCAAGCCTATGCCTATGGGGATCTGGGGTACGGGATCAGTAAAATCTGCGATTTTGGCAACAAGTGTGACTTGGATGAGCACGATTTTCTGGAGTATGTGGAAAAGGACGCGGATTCAGAGGTCATCAGCCTTCATGTGGAGAGTGTAAAAGATGGCGCGCGGTTTCTGAAAGTCTCTAAAAGAGTGGCAGCCAAAAAGCCGCTGCTGATGTTGAAGCTGGGCACCACTGAAGCCGGGGCAAGGGCGTCGGCTTCCCATACCGGAAGCCTGGCCGTCGATGACGAGATTTTTGATGCCGCCTGCCGCCAGACCGGGGTGTTGCGCCTGGATCAATTCAGCGATCTTTTTGACATGCCGCGCATTTTTGCATCACAGCCGCTGCCCCGGGGAAACCGTTTCGGTATGGTGAGCTACACGGGTGCCGTGGGGGTTGCGGCAATGGATGAAGGAGCCCGGCACGGCCTTGTTCGAGCACCGTTATCGGATGATACGTTCAGGGTGCTGGAAGAAATCTTTCCCGGTCTGGGGGAGGTGCCGGTGGACATCGGTCCCATGGTTCCGCACATCAAGGATCTTTCCTCTGTCTATACAAAAATGCTGACAGCCGTCGTAAATGATGAAAATGTGGACTCCCTCTTTAACGTGATCTGGGCGGATGCCGATGGAAGGAACACGGAAACTTATGCGGAGGCATATGAGGCCTTAAAAAACAACGGGCAAAAGCCGGTGGTAACCTGGGTTTACGGTCCAAACCTTTTGATGACGGCCGATTTATCAAAGCGCTTGGAGTCACTTGGTTTTCCGGTTTTTAGCGAACCCGAAAAGTGTATCAAGGCATTGGGCCTGGCCTACCGGTATGCCAGCGCACATAAAAAAGGAGACAATTCTTAACATCAGGGAGGAAGCAAATGGAAAAACCGATTCACAACTATTGGCAGCTGCGGCTTGGAGAATTGAAACAGACCCTGGAAGCCAACAATTTTGAAGCTTTCATCGCACAGAATGCCCGAGAAGCCGGCCGATTGGTGATGGACAGGATTCTGCCCAAGCTCGCACCCAAAACCATCTCATGGGGAGGCTCCATGACCTTCGTGGCAACGGAACTCTACGACATGCTCAAAGGCTACCCCAATGCGGACATCCTGGATACCTTTGACAAATCCCTCTCCCCCGAGGAAAGCCTTGAAAGAAGGCGGCAATCCCTTCTGGTGGATCTCTATGTGACCGGTACCAATGCGGTCACCCGATCCGGTGAACTGGTGAACCTGGATATGATCGGAAACCGTGTGGCGGGCATTACATTCGGTCCCAGAAATGTGGTGATAATGGTGGGGCGCAACAAAGTGGTTGAGGACCTGGACGCCGCCATAGAACGAATAAAGGATTATGCAGCGCCCGTTAATGTCATGAGACTCGACAAGAAAGCACCATGCGCCAAAACCGGAGAATGTGAAGAATGCAAAAGCCCTGAACGCATCTGCAACAGCTGGACCATTACCCAGAAGTCCTTTCCCAAGGGCCGTATCAAAGTGGTCCTGATAAACCAGGATCTGGGATTGTAAGGGCTATTCCGCCGGCAAACATTACGACAATGTAATAGGCCTGAAAGGTCCTTGAAATCTCCGCGTCCTAGATTGGTTCCTACAGTTTGACAGGCAGGAAGCGATGTGAAACCCAAGGAACATGAAAGGAAGGCGTTATGGAAACAAGGAAGAAGGGATGGAAGAAAGGGATTCTCATTTCGGTGGCGGCGTTGTTTGTGGGTGCCGCGGCATTGAACGGCTGGGCACTGAACCAGGAAGAGGACAAAACCGAGCTCTTGGTCACCGTTGAAGAGGTGGAGATTACCCGTGGTGACGTGGACCACAGAATTGATACCCTTTTGGGGGCCCGGGCCGGGACGTTGCCGCCGGAGCAACTGGCCAGTATCAGAAACAGCCTGGACAACAGGGTCCTTGAAAATATGATTATTGAAACCCTGCTCACAAAAGCGGCCAACGAGCGGGAGATCACCTTGGATGAGAAAGAAGTGAATAAGGTGGTGGAAGACCTAAAGGCATCCCTTCCTCCGGAAACGGGCTTTGCGGACTATCTCAAAGGTATCGGTTTTACGGAAGACGAACTGGTCCGGACCATCAAAAAAGACTTAAAGATCAGAAAGCTCCTGGAAACACGGTTGGCGGGTCTTCAGATTCCCGCCGACCAGGAGATTCAGCAGTTCTACAAAGACAATAAGGATCAGTTCACAACCCCCGAGGGGAAGGAAGTCCGGCACATTCTCATTTCCGTGACACCTGAGGATGATGCGGCAACACAGAAAGAAAAGCTTGCCAAAGCGGAAGAGATACGTGGCCGGCTGGTTGAGAAAAAGGATGATTTTGCCGAAACCGCGAAAACGGCATCAGACTGCCCAAGCAAAGCCAACGGCGGAAATATCGGGGTGGTGACAAAGGGAAGCACCGTAAAGCCCTTCGAGGAAGCGGTTTTTTCTCAGAAAGTGGGTGAGATCGGGCCCATTGTGAAAACCCGTTTTGGATATCATATTATTGAGGTTCTAAAAGAGCAGAAAGAGGGCACGGTCCCCTTGGCGGAAGTCAAGGCATCCATCGCCGACCATCTCATTTCGAAAAAGAAAGAAGAAACACTGAAGGCTTACATCGATTCCCTCAAAAGCAAGGCAAAAATCGTCTATCACCATAACAAAACGGCACCCGCCAATCCGGCATAGGGCCGGACCACGACAATCGGCAGACGGCCCAAAATAGGCGGCCGGATTCAACGCCCCTGATGGCACCGCATGTACAATGCGGGGTTCAGGGGCTTTTTCTATTTACAGTCCGGCCGCTTTGGGATATCGTGTCTTCTTCAAAAAACGCCTTGATAATTGATTAAGCCAAATGACCGATGAAGAACAGAAGAAAAGTGGAACCGTTGAGGATGGCGCCGTTCCGGAATTCATGTCGGAAATGGTGGACGACATGGAATATATTCCAAGAAACGAAAGGCTCGGGCGCGCCGCGCGTTTGAAGCGTAAGAGAAACAAAAACTGGTTTATGGCGGCCGCCGCGGGCGCAATTGTCCTGATTGTTGTACTGGCCGTCGCCTTTGACAGCGAAGATTCGTCACGAACGGGTGAAGAATCCCTGGAAGCCGGTCTTTTGAGGATTGAAGAGCGATTAAAGGGGCTGGAAAACAAGATCGCCCGGCTCGAAGAGCGCATGAATCCCGGCCTGACCAATACATCCGCCAAACCGGGATTAAAATCCCAGGAGCAATATCATACGGTCCGTCCCGGAGACAGTCTTTCGGAAATTGCCGCAAAATACGGCCTTACGGTGGATATCCTTTGCAGACTGAACCGAATTACGGTCGATCAACCCATCAAGCCGGATCAGAAATTGCTCGTATCCCCGAATTGATCCGACTCATGATCCCGTGATCCTTTCATGGTAAGACGCCTCGAGTGCTTCCACCAGACGGCTCAGCGTCGAATTGACGGGTGTTGGAATCCCACAGGCCTCCCCTTGGGCCACAATGGCCCCGTTAATGAACCGAATCTCCGTGGGCCGTTGGGCCAGCACATCCTGCAGCATGGAAGCAATATTGCCGGCTGTGCCCTCGCACACTTCCAGAACCCTCTCCGTGGGGTCCGGAAACGGCAACCGGATCCCCTTTTTGTGGGCCACCCGCACTGCCTCTGAAATGGCCTCTTTCATTACTTGGCGAGTCCCCGAAATGTGGGGCAACCGGCCGTTTTTAAGCCCTGTAATGGCTGTCAGGGCATTGATGCCCACGTTTACAATCAGTTTTCCCCAAATCAGGTTTTCCACGGCTTCGACGGCACGGATGTCAAAACCGGCGTCCCCAAAGGAAGCGACAATGTCTGCTGCCGGTCCCGTTGCCGAACCGGAAGGTCCGATAATCGTGGGCCCCCGCCCGGCGTGGCGCACGTGCCCGGGACCTAAGAGGGTCGCACCTTCAGCGGTGACACCCCCCAGGACCCTTTTGTGCCCCAACTTTCTCCTTAAGATTTCCAGGTTGCCGAGGCCATTTTGAAGGGTGAGCACCGAAACGTCGGGGTCAAGCCAGGCGGAAAGGGTTTGGGCAACCCTTTCCGTATGATAGGCTTTCACACAGATCAGGGCCACATCGATTCTGGTGCGCGGCTTCTCAGTTACTGCGTTCACCCGCACTTTGAAGTCTCCCACCACCCCTTCGAGGGAAATGCCGTTGCGGCTGATGTTTCCGGCCCGGTCTTCTCTATAATCGAGAATCGTTACCCCATGGCCCGCCTTTTTGAGGTGCCCGGCAAACAGACACCCCATGGCACCCGGTCCGACGACAAGAAAATTCATGACATGGCTCCCTGATCCTATATTTTCTCCGCCTCTTCCTCTTTCATGGCAAAGCTGTGTTCCGGGCCCGGAAAGGTTCCGGCTTCAACTTCCTGCCTGTATTGGACCAGGGCGTCACGGATCTGTGGCGCCAGGTTCACATACTGCTTGACCATTTTAGGGATAAACCGCTCGAAAAGCCCCACCAGGTCATGGTAAACCAGTACCTGGCCATCACAATGAATGCCCGCACCGATGCCGATGGTGGGAATATTTAAGGCATCGGTGATTCTTTTTGCCACAAGATCGGGAATGCATTCCAGGACGATCATGAAGGCGCCGGCCGCCTCCAGATCCTTGGCTGACTTGACCAGCTTTCTGGCGCCTTCGGCATCTTTCCCTTGAACCTTGAAACCGCTCAGTTTTGTGGCGGTCTGGGGCGTTAAACCGATGTGCGCGCACACGGGGATGCCTGCTGCGGTGATGGCCTCCACCACCGGCACCATCTCGGTTCCCCCTTCCAGTTTCACACTCTCGCAGCCCGCTTCTTTGATGAAGCGGCCGGCATTTAAAACGGCTTTCTCAATGCTGACCTGATACGACATGAAAGGCATATCGCCGATGACGAAAGCCCGTTTTGCGCCTCTGCGTACCGCTTTCGAGTGGTGAATCATCTCGTCCATGGTTACGGGAACGGTGGAATCATAACCCAGGACCACCATGCCCAAAGAGTCTCCCACGAGAACCGTGTCGATTAGCGCCTGATCCACCAGGCTCGCGGTGGGGTAATCGTAAGCCGTCATCATGGAAATTCTCTGGCCTGCTTCCATTTTTTTCTGCAAATCGCCAATCGTTATTTTTTCATTGGCCATTCCTACGCCTCCTTCTCCGGTGATTTTGATTTTCAAAAGTGGTGGTGATTGTCGTTTGCCGCAGTGCCGGCCGCCGATGATCCGGGATGGTGCTACAATAAAAAAAGGCCTTTTGGGAGACCCCAAAAGACCGGGTGGCTTCATCTCAAGTCGCAATGTCACGCGAACGGACTCTCCCGCAAAACAGCGTTTGATTACAACCCTTTTAAAGCAGATGATGTCACCGTCCCGGTCAAACCGTGTTGCCGATCCAGGCGGTTAACAACCAAAAAAAGAAATCCTTTTTCCTATAAACATCGTGCTCAAGGAACATCATGCGGCTGGCCAATGGAAATAGACGTCCCGTGCCAAAGGGATCACCTTTTCGAGGTCAACCACTGTGAGAGTGGATTATCAGAGGCCTTCCGGCTTGTCAACATATTTCCTTTCAATTAAGGTTGACATGGTTGCCGTCTGCGTATAATGATTTCTTCAATTGAGGGCAAAGACGGTTCGGAGGAGATCATGGCGCAAATTGATGCATTTTTCAGATTAATGAATGATCAGGGGGCATCGGACCTCCACCTCATGGCAGGGCAACAACCCGTGCTCCGGATTCAAGGCGAACTCGAACGGGTGAAATACAAGGTTTTAGACAATGATAGCCTTAAGGGAATGCTTTATGAGATTGCGCCGGAAGAAAAGGTAAAGGTCTTTGAAGAGAGCGGAGATGTGGATTTTGCCTATGAAATACCGGAACTGGCCCGTTACCGGGCCAATTTCTTCCAACAAAAAAACGGCGTCGGCGCGGTTTTCAGGGAAATCCCTTCGGACATCCTGACCTGTGAGCAGCTGGGCCTGCCACCGGTCATCAGACGCCTGGCCTCTTTGCCCCGGGGGCTTGTACTTGTGACCGGACCCACGGGGAGTGGAAAATCGACCACCCTGGCCGCCATTGTGGATGAGGCCAACAAAACGCGAAAAGACCACATCTTAACCATTGAAGATCCCATTGAATTCGTTCACAAGAGCCAGAAAGCCATCATCAATCACCGGGAGGTGGGGCTTCACACCCGGTCTTTTGCCGCCGCACTGCGCGGTGCCTTAAGGGAAGACCCGGACATCATCCTGGTGGGTGAAATGCGGGATCTCGAAACCATATCCCTGGCCATTGAAGCCTCGGCCACGGGTCATCTGGTTTTTGGAACCCTTCATACCACCAGCGCCGCCAAGACGGTGGATCGGGTCATTGAGGTGTTTCCCACCAATCAGCAGGAACAGATCCGCAACACGCTGTCAGACGGCCTAAGAGCGGTTGTCGCACAGAACCTTTTCAAACGGGTCGACAAAAAAGGGAGGGTGGCGGCCCTGGAAATCATGATTGCCAATCCGGCGGTGAGAAACCTGATTCGTGAAGGAAAGACGTTTCAGATTCCCTCCATGCTGCAGACCGGGAAAAAATACGGCATGCAGACCCTTGATGATGCCATCATGGAACACCTGACAAAAGGGAGAATCAGTCCTGACGATGCCTACGGCAAGTCCAATGATAAGACGAAATTCATTTCCTATCTCAAGAATCCGCCTCAGGACTTTACGGAAGTGTAGGTTTTTTGCCGATGATCAGGCGTCTTAGCAATAAGGCCTCGCGGAATGAGGAGGTTCTGCCATGAAGCAGCAGGAATTAGACTACATATTGACATCGATGCTGAAGGCGTACGACAACGTGTCGGATCTCAATTTTACGGTGGACAAGCCATGCCAGGTTGAGGCCTCGGGCCAACTCAAGCCCGTGGTTACAGGACCGCTTCCAAGAAGACTGACGCCGTTTCAAACGGAAGCCATTGCCCTTAACCTGGTCAAGGGAGATCGCCGACTGCTCAAGAATCTGCTTTCCGAGGGCTCCTGTGACATCTCCTATCAATTGGCGGGAAAGGCCCGTTTCAGGGTGAACGTTTTTTCGCAACGGGGGTGTTATTCCATTGTCATGCGGCAGTTGTCCACCAGGGTCCCGACCATTAAAGAGATGGGATTGCCGCAAGCTTTCTCTAAAATGGCCCAGGAAAGAAATGGCATCGTCCTGGTAACCGGGGCCACGGGCTCTGGCAAGAGCACGTCTCTTGCGGCCGTTCTGGACCAAATCAACGAGGAACAGTCGGTCCACGTGGTAACCCTGGAAGACCCAGTGGAATTTGTGCATTCACAGAAGCGGTCCACCTTTAACCAGCGGGAACTGGGGATTGATTTTGATACTTTTTCTTCCGGTTTGAGGGCGGCTTTAAGGCAGGCGCCCAAGGTCATCCTGGTGGGGGAGATGAGGGATCGGGAAACCGTTGATATCGGATTATCCGCCGCGGAAACCGGACATCTGGTTTTCAGCACCCTTCACACGGTGGATGCGGGCCAAACCATTAACCGTTTTGTGGGGCTCTTTGACAAAGAAGAAGAGGCTCAGGTTCGCGTACGCCTCGCCGACACCATTCGCTGGATTGCCTGCCAGCGCCTCCTCCCCAAGGTTGGCGGCGGCCGGGTGGCCGCTTTTGAACTCATGGCGGCGAACCTGAGGGTCAAAGACAGCATCTTGCACGGCGAATCCGAAGGGAAGACCTTTTATGAAATCATCCAGGACGGCCAGACATACGGCATGATGACCTTTGATCAGTCCATCGTAGGCCTGTTTAAGCAAGGGCTTATAACGGAACAGACCGCCATGAGCTATGCCTCCAGAAAGGCGATTGTGGGCCGGGCCATCGATACGGTCAAATCGGCCAGGGGTGAAAAAACCACCAGCATTGAAAACTTGACGGTTGATACGGCATATGGGAAAGAGAAAAAGCATTAGCGGGTAAGGAGGAATCGATGGAAATCGTCTGTTCAAACTGTCATGCCAGGCTCAAGATTCCCGATGAGAAGATCCCCGATACGGGTCGTGTGACGGCCAATTGCCCCAAGTGCAGCAGCAAGATCTCTTTTGAAAAATCGCCGCCCGAACCGGAACCGTCCCCGGTTTCGGAAGCCCCTGAAGCGGCGCCGGAGATCCCCGTTGAGGATTCGGAATACCGTGACGAAGACCCATTCTCTCTCGATTTTTATGAAGAAGGGGCGAAGTTGTCCCTCTTGATGTTGAATGAAGCCGATGCGGAAAGCCGCATCCGGGAAGCCGCGGAAGGACTCCTTTACAAGACGCTCCCAGTGAAAGATGCTGGAGAAGCCATCAACAAGATGCGGTTTCACCACTTTGATCTGCTGGTTTTCTCGGAGAGCTTTGAAAGTGTCGGGTGGGATCAGAGCCCCATTCTCCATTATTTGAACCGGCTTCCAATGCACACCCGCAGAAAGATCTTTCTCCTTCTGCTGGGCAAAGAGTTTTCCACCATGGATCGCATGACTGCCTTTGCTTTGAGCGCGGACCTGGTGGTGAACCCGAAAGACATGAATGAAATCGCGGGGATCCTAAAGGCGGCCCTCTGGAACCATGAGAATTTCTACGGCGCTTTTACGGAGATCCTCACTGGCCTTGGAAAAGGATAGATTAGGAACCAAATGAATATAACAGATCAATACCGGCTCAGGGTGCAGCACTGTGTGGGGACCATCATAGATGTTCACAGCGCCATCAGTGAAACCCTGAAAGATGAAGCGTTTTTAACGCAGTTTGAGGATCTGGAAGAAGAAATCAATAACCTGGATATGGAACTGGTTTCCGAACTGGATATCCTTATGGTGGAGCAGGCCACGAATACGCTCCTGGCGGAGCTGAAAGGCCTGTTTGAAACAGGGACGTTCGGGATGATCTACCGACAGACCATAAACTGACAACCCCTTACTTCCCTCCTGATTCCCCCCCTGATACCGGGTGTATCCCGCGGGCATCGATGCCTGCTTCAAGTATCCGGGCGCCGGAAATGGGCAGCAGCAGCGTCTGCCAATCCCGTCTCAATGTGTCGATATGACGCCTTTTCCCCAGGGCCCATACGGAGCCGCCGGCACCGGCGCCGGCAAAACGGCCGCCACAGCCGGCACTTTCGGCCACGGCCACCATTTCTTCCGTCACAGGGTCCAGCGCTTCCGGCGTGATCTCTCTTCTGATGGCCATCTCCTCCCTCAGCAAAAAGGCCGCCCGGTCCCAATTTCTCATTTGAATGGCCTTTGCAAAAGCACGCACGGACGCGTTGGCCCTGATCCATCCGGATCGGGTTTTGCCGGAGAGAAAATCGCCAACCCATCTGCGGTTGGTGTCCGCGGCCACGTGGCTTTTGCCGCTGTAAGCAACGAGTATGCGTTTTGAAAGGGCCCTTTGCCCATCCTCGTCCAACAGGGGGATACCGGTCAACGGTTTACGGGTGCGGCCAAAATGCCATTTCCAAAGGTGCACCCCGCCGTAAACCGCTGCCGCCTGGTCCTGAATGCCGCAGTTGCCCCCGCTGATGCCGTCTTCCAGGTGGTAAGACTGGTGCAAAACGGTCTCTTTGGAAAAAGCGGTCTCTTGATGACGGATGTTTTTTATTTGATGGAGTGCGCCCAAAAGCGCAACCAGGGCGGTGCTGGAACCGCCAAGGGCGGACTTTACGGGCGACTGCGAGTCTATTTTCACTTCCAACCCGTGAAATCCGAAATAATTCACCGCGGCGAAAAAGAGCCCGAAAGGTGAATCAAAGGGGAGCCTGTCCGCCTGGGCACGTTCTCTATGGGAAAAGCCCGTTGAAGATATGCTGACCTGTCCGTCATCAAAAGGGGTAAGGGTGACCGTTGTTCTGAGCGTCAGGGCCATGTTGACGGTGACGGGCGTTAATTGCTCGAGGGGAAGTGCCAGGGCCTTGATGTCCCAAGTGCCGCCGGCATCGATGCGGCAGGGGGCGGAGACAATGACCGGTGAACGGGTCAGCAGTTCCCGAACGGAATCCATGGGCTTAATCGACTCTCATCCGAAGGTTGGCCATGAACAAGCCCGAAATGGTCTTGGCATCCTGGATTTTGTTATCCCGGATCATTTTGAGGGCATCATCAAAAGGGACTTCATGGGCGTCAAGGATTTCATCCTGATCAAGACGCTGTTTTTGAGGGGTCAGGTCGGTTGCACCAAAGATATGGATTCGTTCGTCTGAGTAGGCGGGAAGGGGGGTAATTTCGCCCAGACGCATCCAGGTTTCAGCCGAAAAACCGGTTTCTTCAATCAATTCTCTCTTTGCGCAATCAATTGCCGATTCCCCCGGATCCATGGTGCCGGCGGGGATTTCCCAAATGAACCCGCCCGTCGCATGGCGGTACTGCCGAATCATCAGGAGCGTATCCTGTTGCGAAAAGGGAACAATGGCCGCGGCTCCCGGATGTCGAATAACGTCCACTTCCGCAACCACGCCGTTTAAAAGGGTCACGTTTTCCCGCATCAGCTTGAAAACTCTGCCCCTATGAAGAATTGTCCGGGAATTTACTTGTGCTGTCATTTCTCAAAAAGATAGGGTAAAATGAAAATATACAGAAGTTTGATTGTGGAAGCAAGTGCAAGGTAGCCATGAAGATGAAAATACTCCTGACCAATGACGACGGCATATATGCGCCAGGGCTTTTTGCCCTGTACGAGGCGCTTAAAGACCATCATGAACTCCATATTGTGGCCCCCGAGGCGGAGATGAGTGCCGTGGGGCACGCCATTACCCTTGTGGACCCCATCCGTGTCAAGAAAGTCCACAAAAACGGCGGTTTTTTTGGATATGCCGTGAGCGGGACACCGGCGGACTGCGTTAAGATTGCGGTTCAGGAAATTCTCGATCCGAGGCCGGATATGATCCTTTCGGGCATTAATGTGGGCAACAACGTGGGCATCAACATTCTTTATTCGGGAACGGTTTCAGCCGCCACCGAAGGGGCCTTTTTGGGGATTCCGTCGGCCGCCATCTCTTTAGGCATTCAAGCAAAGCCCGATTTTTCCTTTGCGGCCCGTTTCAGCCGAAAAGTGATCCGCTTTCTGAATAAAAGCGGCCTCGGGGAGGGGACTGCCCTGAATGTGAATATCCCCCCCGTGGCCCCGGAGGAGATAGAAGGGGTGTGCCTGGCGCGGCAGGGAACCAGTTGGTTTGAGGAGCGGTTCGAAAAACGTCGCGATCCGCGGGGAAATGTTTACTACTGGCTGGCCGGGGAGACGTTCATTGAAAATGGAAACCCGGACAACGATACGGCCGCCCTGAGACGGAACAAAATCACCATCACCCCCATCCATTACGATCTGACCGCCGAAGAGGAATTGAAACGGTTGAGAGATTCGGGCCTGCCGGATGAGTTGGGTGATCTATACCTTTGATTCTCTTCCCGTAAAGCTGTCGACCAAAACCTTAATAACGGACAGGCCGTCGACCAGTTTTTCATCGTATGGGGTCGGTTTGCCGCCGTAATGGTTTACGATGATATCCAGGGCTTCCTTCTTTTCAGCGGCGTCTTTAAGAAGAAGGGCGCGGCCGCTGCCCACCACGCTTCGGTATCGCATGTTCCACTTGCAGGGATTGTCCGCCGGAAAGACTTCCACACCCACTTCCATTTCAAAACAAACACGGTTGTTTTTTAGGAGCATATCGATTTTCTTACCGTTTCTACCGGTATGGAAATAGAGGGCTTTGTTGCGGTATCCGAAACAAAGGGGCACAATATACGGTTCTGTGCCGTCCGTGAGCCCGAGCCGGCACACCTTCGATTCAGAAATGATGCTTTCAATGGTTTGCGTATCATTGATTTTCATTTTTCTCACCCTCCAATAAAAAGGCCCCTTAAGAAAGGGGCCTTCTGGTTTAGTTGGTTATGAAAGGCAATAGCCGCACATAAAAAACCTGTTCGGCCCCATGGGCATTATTCCGCCGCCATTTTCCGGTAAAGCTCGTACCGTTCTTTAACATCCCGGGCGGCTTTCTCGAAGAGGGTTTCCGCGTTTTCGGGGAAGGTCCTTGTGAGGCTCGAGTAGCGCACCTCTCCCATAAGGAACTCCTTGAAATCGCCGGTGGGTTCCTTGGAGTCCAGCACCAGCGGGTTTTTCCCCTCTTCTTTCCGTCTCGGGTCGTACCGGTACAGGAGCCAGTAACCGGCATCCACCGCTTTTTTCTCCTCCATCTGGCTCAACCCCATATTGATGCCGTGGTTGATGCAGGGGGAGTAGGCGATGATGACGGAGGGGCCGTCATAGGTCTCCGCCTCCCAAACGGCCTTCATGAGCTGGTTCTTGTTGGCCCCCATGGCAACCGATGCCACATATACGTATCCGTAGGTCATGGCCATTTGCCCGAGATCCTTTTTCCGGACAGGTTTCCCGCTGGCGGCAAACTTGGCCACAGCGCCCGTGGGGGTTGCCTTGGAGGACTGGCCCCCGGTGTTGGAGTAGACCTCCGTGTCCATGACCAGAATGTTCACATCATGGCGTGAGGCAATCACGTGGTCAAGTCCGCCGTAGCCGATGTCGTAGGCCCATCCGTCGCCGCCAAACACCCAGATGGATTTCTTGGTGAGATAGTCGCTTCGATCCAGAATGTCCATGAAAAGCCCGTTGCCCCCATTATCACCGGAGAGAACCGCCGCTTCCAGAAGATCTCTGAGCTTGCGGCCCGAGGCCTTTGATTTGGGGCCGTCATTCATGTTTTCCAGCCAATCGGTCAGGGCCTCTTTCAGGGAATCGGGAATCTCCATCCCAAGGGCTTCCCGCGCAAGATCCGCCAGTTTGGACCGGCGGTGGCTCACCGCCAGTTCCATGCCGAAACCGTATTCCGCGTTGTCCTCAAAGAGGGAATTGGCCCATGCGGGGCCGTGTCCTTCTTCATTGACCGTGTAGGGGCAGACCGGGGCCGACCCGCCGTAAATGGAGGAGCATCCCGTGGCGTTGGCGATCATCATGCGGTCCCCGAAGAGCTGGGTCACCAGTTTCACGTAAGGGGTTTCACCGCAGCCGGGGCAGGCCCCGGAGAACTCAAAGAGCGGCTGCCTGAACTGACTCCCCTTGACGCTGGTGCCCGTCATGAGGTCGTCCAGCAGGGGAAGATCCAGGGAAAAGCGGTGATTCTTCACCTGGGTCTCTTTCTGGGTTCCCAACGGTTTCATGAGCAGCGCCTTTTTCTTGGAAGGACACGTATTGGCGCAGCTGCCGCACCCGGTACAGTCCATGGGGCTCACCTGGATGCGATAGCGAAGGCCTTTTAGCTCCTTCCCCTTGGCTTCCATTGTCACAAATTCTTCGGGCGCATCTTCCAGGTCTTCCTGGGATGCCAGCACCGGCCGAATCACCGCATGGGGACAGACAAAGGCGCACTGGTTGCATTGAATACAGTTCTCCGGCTGCCATTCGGGCACATTGATGGCAATCCCCCGTTTTTCATACCGCGTGGTGGCGGTGGGGAAAATGCCGTCCGGCGGCATGGCGCTCACCGGGAGCTGGTCTCCCTGCTGCCTCAGCATGGGCCGCATGACGTCGGTTACGAATTCGGGCTCATCCGTTTCCATGTAGGCTTCGTGGCCGGCGATTTCCCAGGATTCGGGGACGTCTATCTTTTGAAGCGCTCCCACGGCCTGATCCACCGCGTCCATGTTCATCTGAACCACCTTGTCCCCCTTTTTGCCGTAGGTCTCCTTGATGGCGGTTTTAACATAATCAAAGGCCTCTTCAGGGGGGATCACGTTGGCGATCTTAAAGAAGGCCGCCTGCATGATCATGTTGATGCGGGCCCCGAGCCCCAGGTCGGCGGCGATTTTCACCGCATCGATGGTATAGAATTCCAGGTTCTTGTTGGCGATGGTCCGTTTCATGTGATCCGGAATACGGGTCTCCATCTCCTCTACGGTCCAGGGGGCGTTGAGCAGAAAGGCCCCCCCTTCCCGAATCCCTTCCAAGACTTCGTATTCATCCACAAAGGCCGGGTTGTGGCAGGCGATGAAGTCCGAATGGGTCAAAAGGTAGGGGGCCTGGATTCGGTGGGGGGAGAACCGGAGATGGCTCATGGTGATCCCGCCCGATTTCTTGGCGTCGTAGGCAAAGTAGGCCTGTGCAAACATGTCGGTGTTTTCACCGATGATTTTGATGGAGTTCTTGTTGGCTCCAACGGTCCCGTCGGCACCGAGGCCCCAGAATTTGCACCGGACCGTCCCTTCGGGAGAGGGATCGATCTCTTTTCCCAGAGGGAGCGACGTGTGGCTCACATCATCCACGATGCCCACCGTAAAATGGCTCTTGGGCTCCCTGGGCCGCAGGTTGTCAAAGACCGCCTTGACCATGGTGGGCGTGAAGTCCTTGCTGCCCAGCCCGTAGCGGCCCCCTGTGATCACGGGGGTCTCCTTCCTTTCCTGAAACACGGTGCACACGTCCTGGTACAGCGGTTCTCCCAGGGCGCCCGGGGATTTGGTCCGGTCCAGCACGCCGATGCGGGTGGCCGTTGCCGGGAGGGCCCTCAGAAAGTGCTCTCTTGAAAAGGGGGTGTAGAGCCGGACTTTGATCAAGCCAACCCGTTCTCCCAGGCTGTTTAGATAATTGACCGTCTCCTCGATCACGTCGCAGCTGGAGGCCATGGAGACCACGATCCGGTCCGCCTCCGGGTCCCCCACATAATCAAACAGATTGTATTTTCGGCCGGTGAGATCCCCCACCTTGTCCATTTCTTCCTGAACAATGTCGGCCACGGGAGCAAAGAAGGGGTTTGAGGCCTCACGGTTCTGGAAAAAGATGTCCGGATTCTGGGCCGTGCCCCGCATTTGGGGGTATTCCGGGTTCATGGCCCGGCTTCTGAACTCTTCAATGGCGTCATAATCCACCAGCTTCGCCATATCCTCATAGTCGATGAGGGCGATCTTCTGGAGTTCCATGCTGGTCCTGAAACCGTCGAAAAAATGGAGAAAGGGGAGCCCCAGCCGAATGCTGGAAAGGTGCGCCACCAGGGCGAGATCCATCACTTCCTGCACCGAGGCCGACGCCAGCATGGAAAAACCGGTCTGCCGGACCGCGTTGATGTCCGAATGGTCGCCGAAGATGGAGAGAGCGTGGGCCGCAACGGACCGGGCCGATACGTGAAACACCACGGGCATCAATTCCCCCGCGATCTTGTACATGTTGGGGATCATCAAAAGCAGTCCCTGGCTTGCGGTAAAGGTGGTGGAAAGGGCCCCCGCTGAGAGGGCCCCGTGAACGGCGCCGGCGGCGCCCGCCTCCGACTGCATTTCAGTCACATTCAGCACCTGGCCGAAGATGTTCTTCCGTCCGTAGGCCGCCCATTCATCGCAGTATTCGCCCATGCTGCTGGAGGGCGTAATGGGATAGATGGCCGCCACGTCACTCAAGGCGTAAGCCACATGGGCCGCGGCCTCATTTCCCTCTATGGTCTTCGTTGTAGTACTCATAACAATCATTCCTTTCGTCAAAGTAGAAGGGTTAAAAAGTTTCAAACACGGATAATACCTGATCGCTGAGAGCGCGGAATCGCTTCGATGAAATCCAGACTATATTGGGGAGCAAATAACCTGTCAATACTCAAAGATGAGACATTTGAAAATATAACACTTTCCAAACGCGTCAATCAACGATATGCAGAAAACGCTTCCAGTGAGGCCACGACCAATAAATGATAAAAGCCTTTCCTTTCACCGAGGAGAGCGGTACGAATCCCCAAAAACGGCTGTCATAACTGTGGTTGCGGTTATCCCCCATGACGAACAGATGATCCTTCGGAACGGTTACCGGCCCGAAATGGTCGACCTTCCCCATGCGGGCATCCGTACTTCCCGTTTTGGAATAGAATCCGTGTTCGTCATGGTACGGTTTTCCGTTAATAAAGACTTTTTCACCTTTGATCTCCACGGTGTCCCCGGGAATACCGATGACGCGCTTGATAAAATCCTTTTCAGGATCCACCGGGTAGATAAAAACGATGATATCCCCCCGCTTGGGTTCACTGATGGGGATCAGCGTTTTGTCGGTAAAGGGAATCTTGATGCCGTACAAGAATTTATTAACAAGGATATGATCACCCACTAGAAGCGTTGGTTTCATGGAGCCCGAAGGGATCTTAAAAGCCTGTACCACAAACGTCCGAATGAAGAGTGCCAGAAGAATAGCGATGACCGCGGCCTCCGCATATTCTCGAATGACGCCCTTTTTCTTCAATCCACTTTTGGATTTTTTCTCTTTCAATAACGCCTCCTTCTGCAACTGACTGCTTTCTTCCATTTTCCATGGATCCCTTCAAACGAGAATGCCCTCAGATTTGTTCGGGAAATGTAATCTTTAAGGGGTTCTTTGTAAAGGGGTTTTTGGCCGGTCGTTATTTGATGCCGATTTTTTCATGGATTCCATTCCTTCTAAGAAAGAGATGGCATTGATTTCATTTGCGCCATTGACACCAGGAGAGCGTCGACATAGTCTTGTACGGCATCTCGGATTTTCGGGGTTTATATGGGAACCGTATCCGCAATTGTCAAATCTTTGCGACCTGATCAGTGGATCAAAAACGCTTTCGTGCTGGTCCCGTTGGTTTTTGCAAAAAAAATGTTCCATTTCCCAAGTGTTGTTCAGGGATTAATGGCCGCCATGGTTTTCTGCCTGATGGCCGGTGGCATCTATTTGGTCAATGACCTCGTGGATTTGGAGGCGGATAGGCGCCATCCTTACAAGAAAAACCGCCCCCTGGCTTCCGGACTGATTTCAGCGGGCACGGCAAAGTGGTTTGCCATGACACTTCTCTTTATATCAGCTGTCTGGGCCGGCTTTTTGGGTATCGGTTTTTTCCTGGCAATCATGGTTTACCTTGTGGTTCAGTTCGCCTACAATTTCAAACTCAAGGATTTCGTGATTTTGGATGTTTTTTGCGTATCCGCGGGTTTTTTCCTGAGGGTTGTGGCGGGGGGAGCCGCGGTCAATGTACCGATTTCCAACTGGTTGGTCATTTGCACCATCTCCATTGCCATGTTTCTGACCCTGGGGAAACGACGGAGCGAACTGGTGCTTCTGGGGAAGGAAGAAGCTCGTCTGCACCGGAAAGTCTTTGTTTATTACACTCCCCGGCTCCTGAACCAGATGATCAGTATTGTCACCGCCGTCACCCTGCTCTGTTACATGCTCTACTGCATATCCCCAGAGACCATCGGGAAATTTCAGACGGATCATCTCATTTATACCTTTCCGTTTGTGCTCTACGGGATTTTTCGTTATCTATACCTCATGTATGAGAAGCTTCTGGGGGATTCCCCCGGCAGGGTGCTTATGTTGGACCGGCCCCTGCTTCTGAGCGTCCTGTTGTGGGGGATTTGCTGCGTGTTGATTATTTATGGTGTGATCTGAATGAAGAAGTCCGTTGTCGCTGTCCTAAAAACCGATCCGGAACGTATCCTTGAGGATATTCCCCGGCTGATGACCATGGCGGGATCAACGGATGCCATGGACCCATCAACGGACACGATCCTGAAAGACAACATCTCCTGGCACTATCCCTTTTTGTCCGCCAATACCACCCCCTGGCAGTTGACGGGGACCATCCTGGGGCTTCGTCAGAGCGGGTTTGACAGACTGGTGGCACTACACAACAATACGGTGGTGACCGATGCGTTCAAAGGGGGTCGCCTTAACAGATTAACGCCCGTGTACGGGAGATACGGTATCCCGGAACGGTACAACTTCAAAGGCGGCGACGTGACATGGGGGATCTACCGGCCAAAAGCGAAAATGCGGGCCCTGGACCGCATATATCCGGACGGCATCAGAATACCGGACTTTCTTCACAATCGAAATATCGTTCATCTCCCCACCATGAAATGCCACATCTACACCACCACCACCGGCAGCATGAAAAATGCCTTCGGTGGACTTCTGAACCGGCGCAGGCACTACACCCACAGCGTGATTCATGAAACCCTGGTGGATCTTCTGGCCATTCAGAAGGAGATTCACAGCGGCATCTTCACGGTGATGGACGGCACCCTCTGCGGAAACGGACCTGGGCCCCGAACCATGACACCGGTAGAAAAAAACCTGATATTGGCGGGTTCCGATTCCGTGGCCGTTGATGCCGTGGCCGCAAAACTCATGGGATTTGATCCCATGGGCATCGGTTATGTTCGAATGGCCCATGAGGACGGCCTGGGAGTCGGTGATACGGCCCGGATTGAGGTGAGGGGCGAAAACATTGAAGGGGTGAACTTCGGGTTTCAGGTGGGGGATAATCTTGCCAGCCGGTTCGGGAATCTGTTCTGGTTCAGTCCCTTGAAGCGATTTCAGAAACTCCTCTTTCACACCCCGCTGGTTTATCTCTTCGTGTTCGGGTCCTACCTGTACCATGATCACCTCTGGTGGCCGTTTGTGGGAAAACGTATAATGGATGTAATCAGAGCCAACAGCCAATGGGGGCGGTATTTTGAGAGATTTCCACTACAATAAGTTCAGGACCTTATCGAGTGTCTCTGCGAAAAGTGAAATCGGCCATATTCTCTTGACTTGCCCGGTTTAAGTGATGCATCCTCAAACAAACATGAATCCCATTGAAATTCATTCGCCGCCGCCGGTATCTGCTGAGGGTGAAAAACCGGCCATAGGGAATAAGTAAGCGTGGAAAACCCGCTTGGCTGTCAATAGATTTTACGGTTTGCCGTCAAACCTTTTTACGTTTTTATTGTGTGTATGAATCTAAGAACCTTGATCGTACAAGGCAGATATTTGTCATCAAGATTTAGGTGCCGGGACAAAGACCGGTTGCCTGCGTCTTAAAAAAAATCTTCTGCTAAGGCAGAGGCGTTTCGCTGAAGGGTATGTCATCTGGTAAACATATGGATATCAAAAGACCTTTTCGTGGAGAAATTCATTTTGATGGCCTAATGATAAGCAGATTGTGGGAACGATCTGTGTTGCAGACAGCAGCACGAAGTTCGTTCGGAAGGCAAAAGAGATCATTGAATCATTGATGGTGAGAAATCCCATGGTCTACTTATTGCATAAACATTTAGGTCACCTAGTTATTGCCTGTATGGGCATGCGTATGGCTGTTGTTGCCTGAAAGGCGACCGAATTGATGGTTAAGAATCAGGAATTCTTGAAAAGAAAGAAAAAGTCGTTTGAGGGTGGTTTTTCCTTGCCTGAATTAATGGTTGCCGTCGGCATATTTGGGATTATCAGTGTCATAGCAATACCCGGATTCATCCAATGGCTTCCAAACTACTACCTGAAAAGCGCAGCAAACGACCTGCGGGCCAGCTTTCATCTGGCAAGAATAACGGCTATCAAGACCGGTGCCAACTGCACCGTCACTTTCAACCAGCCTGTTGACAGCATAACATATGACTACGTGGTTTTCCAGGATGCCGATAACGATATGGTGCTTGATAATACTGAAACTTCGAATATTCTTCGAAAAGTTAAGTGGAGCGAATATCACACGAGCCTCCACACAGACTCAAACACTTTCACAAATAACGATGATGGGCTAAAGGCGGTGGCGTTTCGATCAACCGGCATTTCGAGGAACAGCGCCGGCGGGTTCGGAGCAGGTACCGTTTCCATCAAGAACGGCAGAAACAGTGAGGCCGATGTCGTAATGTCAAGGGCCGGCAACGTCAGGGTTGATTTTACGGCTAATTAAATCACAATGATCGCTATCAGAAAAGAAAATGGGTTTACGCTGACCGAATTAATGGTGGCGATATTGGTATCAGCGCTGGTCATGACCGGGATCTATGCTGCATACCAGTCCCAACAGGGATCATATGTGGCACAGGAGGAAGTGGCAGCCATGCAGCAAGATCTCAGAACGGCCATATTCTATATGTCAAATCAGATCCGTGAGGCCGGCTGCAACCCTTCCGGAACCGACACCAACAAACCGGGCATTGTCACTGCGAATGTGGATGAGATTCACTTCACATCGGATCTAAGAGGGAATGGCTATGGATCCGATCCGGATGGGACTACCAATGGGCCCTATGAAAATGTCACATATTCCCTGTACACCTCTGACGGTATTCAGAAGCTGGGCGTTCAGAGTACGGCCAACGCGACCCGCCAGCCGGTAATAGAGAATGTGGACGCCCTGGATTTTGTTTATTTGGACCAGAACGGAAACCAGCTGGATGATGACGGGAACCTCAACGTGACGAGCAGTATTCCCAAAATCAGAGCCGTTGAGGTGACCATAGTGGTTCGTGCTTCACGGAAGGACCTGGATTATACGGACAAAACCGTATATCGAAATCTGCAGGGGGATGTGGTTTTGTCGGCCCAAAATGACCATTATCGAAGAAGATCCATCAGTATGCGCATTGGATGCCGAAATCTGGGACTTTAAAGCGATGTCAATGCAAATGACCATGAAAACCGGCTGGAGGTATGGAAAGAACCGATTTCAATCGTCGAAGGGCCTGACCCTCCTTGAAGTGCTGGTGGCCATCGGGGTGCTTGCATTCGGCATATTGGCCGTGGGGAGTATGCAGGTAACCTCCATCCAGCAGAATGATCGGGCCGACCGCATCACCGAAGCGAGCGTTCTGGGTCGGGACCGACTTGAACGGTTGATGGCCCTGGCCTATACCGATAGCGCACTTGATGAAGGTTCCGATGAGGACGATAATCCCCCGACGGGCTATTCCATCTCCTGGGAGATCTGTGACGGCGGCAGCGCCGGCTGTGATACCATCGACGGTACAAAACTCTTTTCCGTGACGGTCCAACATGATGATCTCGACAAGGATGTGGTTCTCGTGGACGTTAAGCCGCAACCGCCCTAGGAGTAGAACGGAAATGGAACGTGTTTTGAGAATAAACGATGAAAAAGGTTCCATCATGGTGGTATCGTTGATAATTCTCGTCCTGGCCACCATGATCGGCATTGCAGCGACCATAACGGCGTCCCTGGAGCTTCAAATCTCCGGCAACGATGTCCGCTACGCGGAAAACTTCTATCGCGCCGAAGCCTCTGCCATGTTGGGCGCACGCGCAATTGAGGATACGCCGGATGCTGACTTGAAGGATCGGAAATACAAGGAAGAAGGGGAGACCGGCACTGAAGTCGCTCTACCCACCGAGTCCGATTTGCCGGACCAAGACAATATCAGTGACAGTACCAACTGGGCTGTCAGCGGCAACAATCGGTATTCAACGGAAGCTCCGGACGCGATCTCAGACCAGAGCGATAATTTTGAAGCACGGTTTCTGCCGGTTGAAGTCCCCGCAAAAGGCACATCCCTGGATTTGGCAGGCACTTCAGGGACCAAGATGCATGAGTTCATCATCTACGGCCGGTCGGTCCGTGAAGCACCCGATTCCAGCAAGCAACTGGGTGAGGTTATCATTGAAGTTGGATATAAAAGGCGATACTAGCATTTTCTTGAGGGGGCAGGAATGTCTACCAGCAACAATCGGATCATGGGTCTAAAAACTCTCCTGGGCCGGAAACCGGTAACTTCGATCCCCTTATTCACCCTCCTTTTCATCTTTTTTGTCGCTTTTCTGCACTGTACCGCCGGAATTGCCATGGCGGATTCCGCGACGATCAGGGTAAGGCTCAAGCCCAATGCCGTTCAGGGTGCCGGGGCCCAGTGGATGATCAGAATCGTCTATCCATGGACCACGGGATGGCAAGGCCCCTATAATCACAACTACACCAAAACCGTTTCCTGGTCCGGCGTTACATGGGCGCAGGTTGAGATCAAAGGAACCGATGTGCCGGGCTGGACGACCCCTTCCAGCAAATATGTGTGGCTTAGAAATGGCCAAAGCAAGAATCGTACGCTCTGGTATTCTCCCGGGTCCCCAGTGACGACCACCACACTTCCAACGACCACAACGACCACGACCACGACGACCACAACATCCACCACAACCACCACGACCACAACGACGACCACGACGACCACGACAACCACGACAACCACCACGACCACAACGACAACAACCACGACCACAACGACAACAACCACGACCAGTACCACCACAACCCTGCCCGGTTCCCTGTGCCTGGACATTTCGGACGTTCCCATGGATACGCAGCTTCAGGCGGCGCCGGCCAGCATTATGTTCGTCATCGATGATTCCGGCAGCATGGACTGGGAGTTCATGACGTCCCAGAACAACGGTATCTTCGAGGGGGAGTATTACAACTTCAACATGAGCGACAATGCCTATTCCAGCAGCTATGTGGTGTCAGGCGACGAAAAGCGGCTCTGGCGGGCCCGCTGGTCCGAGTACAACAAGATGTATTACAATCCCACCGTCGACTATGCCCCATGGCCCGGGCAATCGGCCGCCACCCCTACGGCACCCCGCTCAGATCCCATGAGTGCCAGTCCGACGCTGAATACCGGCGCCGAGTACGATTCAGTTGAGAGCGGCATCATCGTGGACAATACTGATCCGGGTTTCAGCAAGTCATCCAATGGCTGGGCTGCCACGACCACTTCCGAGGATTACGGTTCCGACTACTACTATACCAATAACAATGACGGAACCGCCTGGGCCCGATGGACGGTCGATATTCCCACCGCCGGCAACTATGAGATTTCCGGCTGGTGGCGCTCCCATTCAAGCCGCGTCACAAACGTCACTTACGATGTGTACCATAACGGTATTCTGACCCAGAACGTTCCCGTGGGCGGTGTCAACCAGAACGTCTTGGCCCAGTGGACGTCCCTGGGCACCTACTATTTCGCCGCCGGCGGTGGCCAGTATATTCAATTGAACGCCACCGTTTCAGGGACCAGCAAGTATACCGCAGATGCCATGAAGTTTTCCCCCAGCAGCGGTTCAACCATCAGCATCAAGAATGCCCACTACTACACCTATTCTTACACCGATGACGTCCCCTACCTTGTGGTGCTGGACGGTACCATCAAGTACTACCGCTTCAGCCAGGAGGTGGATGACATTGCCAATGCCGGACTGATTCTGGATAGTTCTCCGCCCGACGACGTGGTGCCCAAGGACAGTGATGGCAACAACCGGTCCTATGCGGCGGAACTTCAAAACTTCGCCAACTGGTTTTCCTTTTACCGCCGCAGGGAACTGACGGCCAAGGCGGCCATCTCCCAGGTGATTGACGATATTGAAGGAGTGAAAGTCGGTTTTTATTCCATTCACGGCCGTCTGAACCGGACAGTACTGCCGGTGAATGTGACCACCGGAGGGACCACCTACGATAACACCGCGGCGCTACTCAATCTTCTATACAACCTCTATTCCAGCGGCGGCACCCCGCTTCGATCGGCACTCAAGAATGTGGGGGATTATTTTGATCAGGCCGGCACGAGCACCATCGGAACCTCTCCCTATGAGAGTGCCGCCAATGGCGGTGCCTGCCAGCAGGTCTTTGCCATCGTGGTAACCGACGGCTTCTGGAACGGGAGCAGTCCGGGGGTTGGAAATCAGGACGGTGGCGAAGGGGCCCCCTACGCGGACAACTGGTCAAACACACTGGCGGATGTGGCCATGAAATACTACAAGACCGACCTTTCCACCAGCTTAACGGATCTGGTTCCCACCAATTACCCGGACATGGCCAACTGGCAGCATATGGTCACATACGGTGTCTCCTTTGGTGTTACCGGCACATTGAATCCCTTTGATTACGATCTTTACAATATTGATTCCACAAAGCGGGTCTATCCCACATGGCCCAATCCCACGGATGCGGAAAACCAGGAACGCATTGATGATCTTTGGCATGCGTCCGTAAACGGGCGCGGACAGTTCTTAAGTGCCGCCAATCCCGAAAACCTTATCGACGCGCTGGACGCCCTCATGGAAAACGTCATGAGCCGCATCGGGAGCGGGGCTTCCATTTCCATCAATGGCGAGGAGCTTCAGGCCGGAAGCCGCGTTTACCAGGCCAGCTACTCCACGGACAACTGGACCGGGGATGTCAAGTCGTATGGCCTAAACCAGAACACCGGTGCGGTGATTCGGGACAACTATATCTGGTCCGCCAGTGAGGAACTGGATGACATGTCCAGCGGCACCCGCATTATCGCCACCTACAACACCGCTACTTCAGCTGGCGTCCCTTTTCAATTCAACCAGATCAGTCCGGCCCAACAGCTTCTCCTGGACAACGATCCCACAACCGCTGAAGCGATCCTCAATTATCTCAGGGGGGACACCAGCAATGAACAGCAGAATGGAGGGACTTTCCGGAATCGCAACAGCCTGCTGGGAGATATTGTCCATTCGTCGCCCGTTTATTATGATGACGTCATATACGCTGGTGCCAATGACGGCATGCTGCATGCAATCAACGCATCCAACGGACAGGAGCTGTTTGCCTACGTACCGGGACAGGTCTTCCCCAACCTTGCGGACCTGGCCAGCACTGTCTATGCTCACCAGTATTATGTGGATCTCACGCCCTATGTGACCAAGGCCGGGACCAGTACGCTTCTGGTGGGGGGATTGGGCAAGGGCGGAAGAGGGTATTTCTGCCTGGATGTGACCAACGCCAAGACAATGACCTCCGAGACCGAACTGGCGGGCAACGTGAAATGGGAGTATCCCAACGCAGGCACCGCCTCCGCTGAAAGCAATGACTTGGGATTCAGTTTCAGCGAGGCGTATATCGTAAAGTCCAATGATACGGCGCATCCCTGGGTGGTGGTGTTCGGAAACGGATACGCCAGTACCAATGAGCATGCCGTTTTGTTCGTCCTGGATGCGTTTACCGGTGTCAAGATCGCCCAGATCGATACCGGTGTGGGATCCTGCAATGGCCTTTCCACCCCCATTCCGGTGGATGTGAATCTGGATTATAAAATGGATTATGTGTTTGCGGGAGACCTAAAGGGAAATGTCTGGAAATTCGATATGACAGGATCCAGCTCGGGATGGAAAGTGGCCTATAAAAGTGGTGGGACAGCGAAGTCCTTTTTTCGGGCCAAGGACGCGGCCGGCGCCGGCCAGCCCATCACCACGAAACCTGAGGCAATGCTCCACTGTGTGCCGGGCATGCCCGGATACATGGTGGTTGTCGGCACCGGAAAGTACCTTGGGGATACGGATTTTGTCAATACCCAGACCCAGACCGTCTATGGCCTGTGGGACTATGGCGACGATGCGGATGACAATGAATACCTGGGAAGTTTCAATCGCGGATCCATACCGGAACTCTCCAATCAGCCGGATGGAGTGACGCTCCTTCGGCAGGAAGAGATCTATTACGGAAAGCCGGCCGGCAGTAACTACACCCTTCGCGTTTTGAGTGATTACGTGCCGACCTGGGTGACCATGGATGATACAACCGACGGTCAGTACGATGACCCGTCCGACAGTGAGAGCAACAATGCCGGCTGGTATTTTGATCTGCCCATATCAAAGGAAAGGGTCATTCGAAATTTCATGATACGGGATGGCAAGGTGATTTTGATCTCCTCTATTCCCAAAAGCTCACCCTGTTCCGCAGGGGGGGATTCCATCCTGCATGAAATGAATGCCTGCACCGGCGGAAGGATGTCGGGTGCCCAGTTTGATATCAACGATGACGGGAAAATCGATGCCAATGATATGATCTCCATACCGGATCCCAATGATCCCACAAAGGAGATTCTGGTGGCCCCAACGGGCATCAAGTATCCGGAAATGATCTATCCACCAAAGATCATGCGACATCCGGATAATACGGAAACCAAATACTTCAGCACAGCCTCGGGCAGTATTGAGATGCTGCGTGAAGAAGGGGAACAGCGGGGGATTTTCTATTGGCGGGAACGACGGTCGGATTAGCCGATCGTAGATAGCCCGGAGAAATGACCGGCTCTCAGGAAAAAAGGGGCATGAAAACAGAGAAAAGCGTTATTTGGCGTGTTGGGTTTTTGGGCGTGGGGCTCTTCCTCCTTTCGGTAGTTTTCGTAAACGCGCAGATCTACCAATACCGGGACAAGAACGGAGAGATGCATTTTACCAACCAATTGACGGATGTACCCGAAGGTGAGACACCAAAAGAGATTATGAAGCCCCCCAAAAACCCTGAAGAAAGCGCAGAAAGTAAGAAGAAAGAATCCGAACCTGGACAAACCAAAGCTGAAGAAGGTGACCAACCTGCAGAAAGAAGCGCCAAAACAGATGCCCCCGAAGTACCGGAAAAGATCCCGATTGTGGAGGATCTCAACAAGGAAAAAGCGGCTTTAGACCGTACACATGCCCGTCTGATGAAACGGAAAAAGGCCCTGAAAAAGGAGAAGGAGTCGTTGAAAACGGCTGAACAAGTACGGATTTACCGGAAAAAGGTAGAAAAACTGAACCGTGACATTGACAAGTACAAAAAGCGAAATCGGACGTTCCAGAAAAAGGTTGACGTCTATAATGCCGCCGTTCGTGAAAAAGGAGAGGAATAATGGCTGAGAGGAATCAAAGAAGCCCGTGGCTATTGTTGCCGCTGTTTTTGATGGCTGCTACGGTTTGTTTTTCAGTTGCCGCAATACCTCAATGGATTTTGGCGGGGCAAACCCGTGGAGAAAACTTCATTACCGGCTTTTCTCTCAAAGATTTCAGCGGTTACGGTCACATCGATAGCAAGGAGGGAGACGTGATGGTCATTGACGACTGCACAAGACGCTTATCTTCCAATGTGAAGTACTACAAACCGGGGCCCATCAGAATCCCGTCTTCAGCCTTTTCTGTAGGGAGCCGGGTGGGTTATGTGGAAGATCGAAACGGACAAATCAAATCACTATGGCTTTTGCCCAAGAAATAGAGTGCTGAACGCCCCCCCCTTGAAAACCCTTGATGTGAATGCTATTCTGGTGCTTTCTCCAAAAAGCCTCTGTAAAATGTCCTTAAGACAATGTTCATGAGGAAGACAACCGATTAAGAGGCAGCGACAGAAATCTGGGAGAAAGCCTGAGCCGGACGGGAAACCGGTTACCCCATATATTGAAAAGATCTCGGCTGTTTGCCTTTTACCACACAAAGTGGAACACTATATGTAGTAAGGTTATGAAACCGGGAGGGCTATATGCACCGGATTTTCGAATAATTCAATCATTGTCTTAAAAAACCTTGACAACAGTTGGTTTTTATTGGATAATTTGTTTGGCTCTAAAAAATCGGAATGCTCTCCATGGCCATAAAGAAAAAAAACCAGTTGGTCGGCGTTGATATTGGCTCCCACTCAATCAAAGTGGCGGAAATCGATCAGAACAAACGTGGCCGGCTCTTGAAGAATTTCGGTACCATCAACCTGACCAAAAGTACAATTCGGGAAGGTGAAATCGTGGAAATGGATCTTGTTGCCGAAACCTTGAGCAAGCTCTTTAAACATCTCAGAATCAGGAACCGAAATGTTGCTGTTGGTTTGTCCGGCTATCCTGTTATGGCTAAACGCATCACCGTACCGTTTGGGGAGATTGATCAGGTCGAAAGAAATATCAATGAGCATGCAGAGCAATACATCCCCTTTGACATCAATGATGTTAATCTCGATTTTGACATACTAAAAGGCAATGAGGAGGACTTGGAAAACAAGGATTTGGAGCAGCAAGAAGAATCCCTTGAGATCATGCTGGTTGCCGCAAAAAAGGATGTTATCAACGCCTATGTGGAACTTCTGGAAGCCTCTAACCTTCATCCGGGAGTGCTCGATGTGGATGTGTTTGCCCTTCAAAATGCGGCGGAATTGAGCATTGGAGATACGGTTCGTGGATATGCCATTGTCAATGTGGGAGCAGAAGAACTGGGCATAAATACGATATTCGATGGCATCTCCCTGTTTTCGCGGGATTCTTCATTCGGCGGTTCGCAGATTACAGATCTTATCATGGATCATTTCAGTGTGGATTTTGAGGTAGCTGAAGAGATCAAAATGGGCGCATTGTCAAATAGACCGTGGGGAAATGAATTGGAAACGCGTGCCGCTGGCATTGTTTCCGAGTGGGTTCAGGAAATCAAACGCGCCCTGGATTTTGTAGAGACAACATATGCTGATAAAAGCATTGAGAAGATATTCGTATGTGGTGGGTCTTGTCGGATAAAAGGCTTTCAGAATCTGCTGGAAAGACAAACTGGTTTACCCGTGGCAGAATTGAACCCCTTCTTAAGCCTGAAGACAAATCATGATCTGTTTGATGAGCAATACTTGCACCACATGGCGCCTCAGGCATGTGTAGCTGTGGGACTTGCCTTAAGGAGTATTGACGATAAATGATTAGAATCAATCTCCTTCCTTTTAGAAAGGCTCGCAGAAGAGAAAACGTCAGGCGACAGGTCAACATCTTCTTCCTGTGCCTCGTTTTTCTCCTTTTTGTCATGCTGTATTTGCATTTCGATTTGAACTCCAAGGTGGAGAACCTGAAAGCCAGGGAAGTGAGTCTCCAAAGTGAGCTAAACAGCTACAACCGTATTACCAAAGAAATTGCGCAACTCAAAAGAGACACCGCACTTCTTAAAAAAAAGCTGGGCATCATTCGAAAGCTCGAGAAACAGCGGGTGGGGCCAGTTCGGCTTTTGTCTGAAGTTGCTCGGGCAGCGCCCCTCGACCGTCTGTGGTTAGAGGGTCTTTCGGAGTCTCAGGGCATTATGAAGCTGCAGGGAACTGCCATGGACAACGATACGGTTGCGCTATTCATGACTGAACTGGAGAAAGCGCCCCAGATTCGTTCTGTGGATCTGGAAAAAACGACGCTCAGGTTCTTTCCGGAACATAAACTCAGGGCTGCAGGATTTGTATTGACGTGCAAGATCCTCTACGGTGAGCCGGAACCCCCGAAAAAGGAAGAACCAAAGAAGAAGAGGCGGTGATTCAGATGCGCCTGATGAAGTCATTCAACTGGCAGTCCCTGTTTGAGGCTTTTTTGGAGAGAGTCGGTGGTATCAAGCGGAGCCAGCGTCTTCTGATCTTTTTCGGCAGCATCATTTTATTGGGTGGCGCCTTTTACGCCCTTGATTACATGCCCAAGGCCGAGGAAATCGGGGCTCTTAGAGAGAGCGTGGACCGGTTGGAACAACAGTTGAGAACCGTCAAAATCCGGGCGAGAAACCTGAAAAAGTTCAAAGCGGAATACGCGGCTGTGAAAAAGGAATTTCAAGAGGCCCTTAAACTCTTGCCGGACAAACGCGAGATACCCAATTTGCTGCGCAGTGTTTCACAGATGGGAACCGATGCCAAGCTCGAATTCCGTCTCATCAGCCCCCAAACGGAAAACAGCCAAGATTTCTATATGGAGATACCCGTTCTTTTGGAATTAAAGGGCAATTTTCCAAATGTAACGCGTTTCTTTGACAGGGTCGGAAGAATGGACCGCATCGTGAATCTCATTAATATCTCCATGACGCCGGAGAAACCCCTTTCCACCAATCTGATTACCAAGTGCACGGCGATCACTTACCGATTCAAGAGCAAGGAAGATGAGAAGAACGAAGCGCAAAAGAAAAAGAAAAAATAGTGCTCACGGATGGCCATGGTACGGGGTCGTGATCGCCGGCGGCGTTTGGGTGGTTCTTCTGCTGAATGCCAGCGTTTGCGCAATGGTAGTGGACAAACCAATGCGCCCGTCGGTAGATCTCAATGCCGCTCAATATGAAGCAATGCCACCGGTGGATCTCAAGAATCTGCCGGACCCTTTTTTGTCCTACCTTGTCAGGAAGGTCCTCCAGGATTCGGCCCTTCGGGAACAGGAGAACAAAAAGCGCCGGGAAGAGCAAGAGAAGCTGGCAAAAATGAAGGCTGCCGCCGAAGAGAAACTCCGTCAGTTGCGACAGCCGAGAACCATTCTTCAAAAACTGCAGCTCCACCAATTACTGCTGACGGCAATTGTTGAATCCCCTGAGGGAGAGTGGGCCATGGTCAGAGATGAAAAAGGCATGGGGTATGTTTTGAAAAAGGGGACCGCTATCGGCACCAAAGGGGGAAGGGTTGCAAAAATATCGATAGCAAAGAAGACGGTCTTTATCAAAGAACCGTTTCTGGAGAATGGAATCCATCTCAAATACAAAACGGTTGTCATAGAGCTTCCGGATGAGGTGTTCAATTAGACCTGGAGAGGAGTCGATGAAACGAATCAATTATTGGATCATCCTGATGTTGGCCTTGGGATGGATGGGATTCTCCGTGACATGGGCGCAGGAAAACAAGTTGCTCGCCCTAAACGCCGGTATTGATCGGCTGGTGTTTGATCTGACCAGTCATATCGCCAGCCATTACTTCAAAGTGGACAAACGCCCAGTCGTAAAAGTCGCTGTTTTTGATTTTACGGATTCGGACGAGAATATTACCGTGGGTTCCCGATATGTTACAAACCGGATTCGTGTGGCATTTGCGGAAGGGCTACAATTTGAACTCCTGACGACGGAGATTATGGAAGAAGAAAATTTTGTGGTGACCGCCAAAGCGTTTTCGGAAAACAGAGACTTGAGGGAACGATTGTTGGACAAGCTCAAAGCCGATGTCTATGTGTTTGGGACACTTAGCCTCCAGGGCAGCATGGAAATGATTTGTGACGCCACGATTTGGGGAATTGCACCTCCCTATGACAAGTGGTACCGCGTCAAACCCATGGAATTTGAAGATGCCCTTCCATGGAAACTCGGTTTTACACCTTCAGGCACCAGGTTTTTCAACCATGTGTTGGTAGATGGGGTTCAAGAGGCCATGCGGGAAATCAAGCGTGAAAACTTGGGCAAAGTCGTTTTCCTCTCACAACCCATTTGCGATGATCTGAGCCTTTCTTGGCAAGTCCGGTCGGACGGGATGGTCTATGATAGCCGAAAAGAGAGCAAGGCGGGTTCGTTAGCCAATCGTACAGGACAGGTGCTTCAAAGTCGCGTCAAAAGCGGAGAAACACTCAAGGAACTCAGTTACATCATAAATGATGCAAGTCTTGTGATCAAAGAAGAAAGAGGTCTCGCCTACAAATTTGAACCATATACCATTTCCGAAAGCAGTGACTATTTTTACATTCCTTTTATGGACAATGAGACAGGGCTGAGATTTCAGTATCTTTGGGCCAAAACAGGCCTCAGTAAAAGGGTGTCCACCATGGACACCGGGAAAGGATGGAAGCTTCATCAGGCCCTCGATGATTACGAAAACATTATGCCTTTAGGGGTGCACATTGCGACTGCAACCCTTTCCCCGATGGCGGAGAGCCAATATGGATCCAAACGGCCTCGTTCGGAATATGTCACTCGGTTTAAATTCTCTGTTACGCCGGGACTGAACATATACGTCGTCAATTATGTGTATCGAAGGGACAAACCGGAAATTTTTGTTCGCCGCCTTGAGATTGAGGCTATCAAAGATGTGCCTATCCGATCTATCAAAAGAATTACCGAGGTCTACAGGGTCTATGGAAGTGACTGATGATGAAACGCCCAAGCGCATTTGCGCCACGAAAACCGCGAGCAGGAGACTACGGCTTGGACAAGGAAGGGGGGAGACGCTGATGCATTGGCATGGGAATGAAGCTCTCCGGTACCATTTCGGTTTTTTGTTTTTTGTTTTGCTTCTCCTTTTTTTCGGCTGCTCCACCCCTTCCACGACCCGAACGGAGGAGCAAAGGGATGGCGATGCCATTATTTCGAGCATTAAATCGGAAGCGACTCCCGAGGAAACGACAATAATGATAAAGGCGCCCGGTGCCCGCACTGACCGGAAGAGTTACACCCTTTCGAATCCTCCCCGGATTTGTTTGGATCTTACGGCGGTACCGGCTGACGATGTGCCAAGAGCCTTTCAGCTGCCAGTGGGGCCTGTGGAGAAGTGGCTACTTCAAGACCGTGGCCGGGGGCATACGGGCCTGGTGATCTATGTGCGGCCGGAGGACTATAACTATCGAATTACATGGGAGGGCGATGAAGCCCTTTTGAAAGTTACACCGCTAGGAGACGAAAAATTCACTGCTAAAAAAACGGGGCACGATTTACCCGCGGATTTGTCCGGCGCCAAAATAGACGAATTGACGGTATTGGAGCGTTTTGACGGTGGCACACGACTTCGTATCGCAACGGATCAACCGGTGGAGAGTGACATCTCATTGGAGGGGAGTGTGTTGACCATTAAACTCAAGGATGTCGTTGCGACTACACCCGGTCTCAAGGCACTTGAAGCCCGGCCTACGGGAGGCGTCGTTCAAGAGATTCGAGCTTTCTATGCTCCCGTGGAAAAGAGCGTACTCCTGAAGTTTTTCCTGCGGGCACTGGCACCTTACCACGTGAACCGAGAAGGAAATCTGCTGCTGGTCGATTTTGACGCAGTACCTGGAGGGTTTCAGCCGGTGAAAGCGCCGCATGTCGCGCAATCGGCTGAGGCACAGAGAATCCCGACGGTAACAAGAAAACTCCCCGAAGCGAAAACGGCCCCCACTGATCATAGGGATGTGGCAGAAGCGTCCAAACAGGAGGAAACCAGGGCTGAGCTTTTTGAGAGCGGCAGCAGGAACTATGCCGGTCAGAAAATGAGCTTTGACTTTGTGGATACGGATATAAGGAACATCCTGAAACTCCTGGCGGAAGTGGCGAACCTGAACATTGTCTGGGGCACGGATGTGGAAGGCAAAATCTCCATGCAGTTACAGAATGTTCCGTGGGATCAGGCGTTGGAAATGGTTCTCAAACCCAACGGCTTGACCTACCAGATAGAAGACGATGTTCTTTGGGTGGTCCCCCGGAGCAAGCTGGTCGATATGGAAATCGCCGAGAAGAAGCGAAAAGGGGCGCTCATGGCGGCCAAACGGCTTCAGGGGGTGTTTGAGGCCAAAGTGGTGGAGTTCATTTTAGTGCGCCACCGTCCCGTGGCGGATATTTTCACCATGCTGGTTGGAGATCCCACTGCGGATCCCCCCATTCGGCCGATACTTGATATCGAAGGTGCCGAATCAGAAGAAGAAGAAGAAGGAGAGGAAGAAAAGGGGAAAAGAGTCAAGATCGCCACCCTGGACCTCTATCTTTCCTATGATTCCGGTACCAACATGATCATTGCCAATGGGGTCCGGGCCAAGGTGGACAAGGTCAAGGAGCTTGTTGCGAAACTGGATTTTGCGCAAAAGCAAGTAGTGATCGAAGCGCGGGTGGTGGAAGCCACGACCGAATTTGCCAGGGATCTCGGCATACAATGGCAGTCCCTTGACGGCAACAATCCCGGAATAGAACGGAAATGGTACAATCCTGACGGGACCGAGCGATTTCAGGGGAGTTTTTCCACAAACGCCCCTGCCAGTTGGGCCGCCAACATAGGGTTGGCATTTGGTTGGATCACTGATGGGGGACTGGGGTCTTTGGCATTGGATGCATCTCTGGCTCTGGCCCAGGAGGACCAGAAAGCAAAGATCATTTCGGCCCCAAAAGTCATGACCCTTAACAACCAGGAGGCCGAGGTCGCGCGTGGTACCGTAAGATATTTTCCCATTCGAACCCAGGATACCATCGATTATAAAGAGATCCCAGCGCTCCTTTCCCTGACCGTAACGCCGACCGTCAGTGCCGATGACCAACACATTACCATGAAAGTGGTGGTAACGGATGACCGGGAGCTGCCTGCAACGACGGAGGAAACGGAAGAAGGTACGGCGGATTCCCCTCCCGGGAGGACTGAAAAGAAAATTACCAGCACTCTGATCGTGAGGACCGGGGATACTGTGGTGATTGGAGGGATCTACCAGAAAAGCGATATAGACATCGATTCGGGAATTCCCTGGCTCAAGGATATTCCTGTCCTCGGCTATCTTTTCAAGGCAGACCGCAAGACGGAAAGCAAAACGGAACTTCTTATTTTCCTGACGCCCAAGGTGGTCAAAAGCATTATTGATACCACCCCTTGATAGGTGGAAGCCTGTAGCGCGATGAATACTGAAAATCGACTGATGAACGGCCCATTCTTTCTCTCGGCAGTGTGGACAGTGGCATTGGCCTTGTCAATTGTCCTGGGCGGCTGCGGTGCTGACCGGGCGGCTCAGCGGAAAAAGGCCATCACGATGGCTGACCTGGGGCAAGCCATGGCAGCCGAGGGTAACCTGCGGGGCGCGCTCCAAAAGCTGCTCGATGCCTCCAGGCTCGATCCTGAAAACGCCGAGATATACCAACAGACGGCTTTGGTATTCCGAGGTCTGGGGGATTATCAGCTCTCTTTGAAGTATTTTCGCAAAGCCCTGGAGATACGGCCTGATTTTTCCGAAGCCACCAACAACATGGGCACCGTTTATCTACTCATGGGAGATTGGCCCAAAGCCATCAAGTGCTTCAAACAAGCGGCAGAAGACATGAAATACCAGACCCCTCAATATGCCTATAATAATATGGGGCTAGCCTATTTCAACATGGGCGATTACGAAAAGGCGATTCAGAACTACGAAATGGCGATCCGGCTGTCCCATTCATATGCGGTGGCCTATATCAACCTGGCAAAAGTCTACGAAGCAAAAGATGATTTTGGGCAGGCGGAAGCCAACTACCGTGAAGCGATCCTTTATAGGCCCAGGGATCCGGCCGGGCACATGGGACTGGCCAAATTGCTCATGCAGCAGGGTCGGCTCGACGCGGCGAAGGAGTCGCTGATCAGGATCATCAGAGAAGATCCGAGAGGACCGGCAGGGAGAGAAGCCCGAAAACTGCTGGCGGTCATTCAGGACGGCATATTGAAGAAATGAAGATCGGGAATCTGTTTTTTCCCGCGCAAAGAAAAATGTGACGTTTCGGTTTCCGGCGGTGTCTATATTCTTTAAATGATCCGCGTGATTGCCGTTTCATTGGGCAATCCGTGTTCCGCAACAAATGAGATGGGCGGGGAGAGAAAGATGGATATTCAGAAGCATGTTAGGTTTTTTATAAATACCGTTGTTGTCGTTGCTCTTAGCGGTTTTGTACTTTCTTGCGGCGGTGGAGGGGATTCTGATTCAGGAAGTACTACGGGAGTTACCGGCACCATCAGTATTTCAACCAGTGAATCCAGCATTCCGGCGGATAATACCAGTTCATGTACCATTACTGCTACCATTCGTGATGGTTCCGGAAATCCGGTGCGCCACTATACTAGTGTGACTTTTACCACCACCCTGGGCCGGTTCAGGAACGGAAGTACCTCATACACGGTGCAGACCCAACCGCCTTTGGACTCTGAAGGCTTCCCCAATCCCGACGCCAGCCCTACGGGTCTTGCATCAGTGACGCTCATTGCGGGCCTTACCGCCGGTAGCGCAAAGGTGACGGTGTCCTCCAACGGGGTTACGGAAAGCGTTTATGTTGCCATCATCGGTACCGCTGGGAATATCTCTCTGTTCACTTCACCAGGCACCATGCCTGCCGATGGTGCCAGTTCCAGCACCATTACCGCAGTTGTCACCGACAGCACCGGTGCGGGAGTAACCCCGGGTACCTCCATAACCTTCAGAACCGGTCTGGGTCTTTTTCAAAACGGGCTAAAGACCTTTACTACCACCACTCCAGATTCGAGCGGAACGGTGCGTGTCTCCCTCATTGCAGGCTTGGTTCCTGGCAACACCTTTGTGGAAGCTTCTGTCAACGGCGTTTCCCAGGCAGTCTCTTTCATCTTTACCAGAACGGATCCCCTTCGCTCGGAAATCAGCGTGGCGGCTGATCCATTGCGTATTGCGGCAGATGGGCAGTCCACTTCCATTGTGACCGCAACGGTGACCAGTATTCCGGGTGCGGACGCCGCCGTGACCAATACCGGCAGCCCGATCTCCGGGATTCCGGTCACGTTTTATGATATCACCGACTCCACCACTCCCGAACCGTTGCCGACCAATAACACCTGGACCGGTACCGGCAGCGACGAATTCGTGACGCCGGCGTTTTACGCCACCGGCGCCATTACCTTTACGATGACCTATGTGGGGGCGCAAACTTCCAATTTTGCGGTGGTGCTCTGGAAAACCGATGAAGATCCCAAGACAAAGAAATTCCTGATCAACACCACGGGTCCGGTGACCGAGAAGGCTGTTACATACACTCTGGACAATGGAAACTACCAATTCCAGGTCGTTGCCGACGGCTACTGGGAAATCAAGGTTGCCGGGGATATTTCGGCAATTACCGCCAGTGATGCCACAGTTCTGGCCATCACCGAGACGGACAGCAACGGAAATGCCCGCTATGCCTACACCAGCAGTACAACGCCTGGAGAGGTCACTATTAAGGCGGAAACCGGTGAAGTGAGTAACTCACAGCAGGCCCTCAGCGACACAGTTGATATCACTCAAACCGAAGGGCCGCCGTCAAGGGTCGACGTGAAGGCAACGCCTTCTTCCACATACGCCAACGGTGAAAACGAAATCAACATCGAAGCGGATCTCTACGACGAAAATGGACAGCCCGTTCCGGATGGCACGATAGCCTCATTTTCGGCGACGGCCGGAACGTTGACGGCCACCACTGCTAACACCGTGAGCGGCAAAGCCTTTACAACACTCATCGCGCCTGCCAGCGCCACAAATGTGGAATCGACAGTGACCGCCACCATGGGAACGTTTGCCGACGCCACCGTTGTAACTTTTCTAGGAGTGGCGCTTACGGACATGCAGGCAACACCGCCCGCCATCTTTGCCAACGGCACCGATACCAGCGAGATCACTGTCCGCCTCAGGGATCAAGACGGAGTGGCCATTGTGGGAGAGACGGTTACCTTTGCCACCAACAACGGCACCCTTACGGCCCTTTCTGCCACGACCGACGAAAACGGCCTGGCCAAAACCACGATTATTGCGCCTGATACCGTTGGAACGGGTACGGTAACCGCCACTTATGGAACCCTTACGGCCAATACGGATATCTCTTTTGAAGCCCTGGCGGACGGTTCCATTACCTTGTCGGTCAGCCCTACGAGCATACCGGCGGATGGCGCCAGTTCCAGCGTGGTCACCGCCACCATCAAGTACAGCAGCGGTGCTGCCGTGCCCCAAGGGACCACTGTGACCTTTACAACCACCCTCGGTACTTTCAGCAATGGTCTGGATACCTACACGGCCGTCACCCCGGATGATACGGGGATTATATCCGTTTCCGTCATTGCCGGAACGACACCGGGCTCCGCAATGATCACGGTATCCGCCATCAACATCAGCCAGACCGTCTATCTGGGTATCGGTGGGGATGCTGTCACCATCACCCTGGCGGCGGAACCCACGAGCATACCGGCGGATGGCAGCAGTTCTGCCATTATTACGGCCACACTCAAAGACGGCAGCGGTGCCGCGGTGACGCAGGGCACCCTCGTCACTTTTAACACGACCCTCGGAACCTTCAGCAACGGCACACAGACCGTTACCGTGGGCACCCCCGACGCCACGGGCGCTGTTTCCGTTTCCCTGATTTCCGGCACAACCGCGGGCGCGGCTGAAGTGACCGCGACGTCCAATGGGGTTGTCCAGACGGTGTATGTGAGTTTCGGCGGGGCCGTGGGGAATATCAGTCTGACGGCGGACCCCACCAGTATCCCTGCTGACGGTAGCAGTTCCTCCAACATTACTGCGACGCTCACGGACAACACCGGTGCTCCTGTTACGCCAGGTACTTCCGTAACGTTCACCACGGACGCCGGAACCTTTGCCGGAGGAGTAACTTCCATAGCGGTCAGCACTCCTGATGCCACGGGTATTGTATCCGTTTCTCTCATATCTTCCACCACGGCGGGATCCGCTACTGTGACGGCCTCATCAGGCGGCATCACACAATCCGTAACGGTAACATTCTCGGGCAGCGTGGTTGGCACAATCACGGTGACCGCCAACCCGAACACGCTTCCCGCTGACGGCACCAGCACCAGCGTCATTCGCGCCGACGTGAGGGATGCACAGGGCAATCCGGTCCCCGATGGGGAATCCATCAGCTTTGTGGTTTTAACCGGTACCGGCACTCTTGACCAGAATACGGCCACGACAGTGGGTGGTTTTGCGGAGGTTACCTATACGGCTTCCACAACGGTTGGTACGGAAACCGTAAGGGCCATGAGCACCAACAATGTTTTCGGAACCGTGGATATTTCCCTCACTGGCTCGGTTATCGGCAGTGTACAGGTGGTGGCCGATCCCACGTCAATTTCAGCGGACGGGATCAGCACCAGCGAAATCACAGCCACGGTCAAAACACCCGACAATCAGGTGGTTTCCGGAGTTGAGGTGACCTTCAAAACGTCCCGCGGCGCCATTACATCACCCCACACCACCGATGCTGCCGGCAAGGCGGTGGCGACCCTGACCAGTGATCGGTACAACGACCCCAGCGTTCTCGTAACCGCAACGTGCCAGGGGATCGAAGGGACCGTTCTGGTTTCATTTACCGGGCTCAGCTTGACGGCGGAAGCGAATCCCACCAGCGTGCTGACGGGTGGGAGTTCGACGATCACGGCCACTTTTGAAGATGCCTCCGGCAACCCCATCAACGGTGCAACCCTGACGTTCAGCACGGACAAGGGTACGCTGAATCCTTCCACTCCACAACAGACCAACGCTTCGGGCCAGGCGACCGTCACCTTGACATCCAGTGTGTCCGGCATTGCCACGGTTACGGTGACCGGAAGCGGCGCTACGGCCACTGTCACCGTCAACTTCACCCGTTACCTGTTTACCCTTTCGGCCAACCCCACCACCATTCGCGTGGGTGAAAACAGTTTGATTACGGCGACGCTCCTGGACAACGGCGTTCCAAGGGCGGGAGAGACGGTTTCCTTCAGCTCTTCTCTAGGAACCCTAAGCAATTACACCGGTGTCACCGGCGCGGACGGAAAGACCACTACCACCCTTACGGCCGGCGCACAGTCCGGGATTGCTGTGGTTGACGGGCTGGTGACCATCACGACCGACACACCCCCGACCGAGTTGAGCGCCAACACCCAAGTGGTCATCACCGGAGGAACAGCCGCAAAGGTCATATTTACGGCGGATCCGGAGATTATTGCCACGGATACGGGCGTCGCAACACTGACCGCCAACGTATATGACGGAAATGATCAGCCGGTTCCCGACCAGGAGGTCTATTTTCGGATCAACCAGGGCCCGGGCGGCGGCGAGTATTTGAGTTCCAGCGTAAAGATCACCAGTGCTTTTGGGGTTGCTACGATTCAATTATATGCGGGCAGCCTCCCCAGTGCTTTTGAAGGGGTTGAAGTGGAGGCCAACACGCAGGCCGATTTTGGCGGCAGTTTCGGCTTGGCCACCCTGACCATTGCAGGCCCGGTGGCCCACATCGGGGTGGGAATGAACCTGATTACGGTGGAACCGCAGGGCGGTGACCTGACCGTGGATGTAACGGGGGTTGCCACCGATGTGAGCGGAAACCCCGTGGCGGACGGCACGGTGGTGAGCTTCTCGGTTCAGGCCATAAAATTTGATGAAGACCGTTCCAATGACCATGTGATAGACTGCTGGGATGATAACGGAAATGTTCTGGACCCCTGTCCGCCCGTGGGCACTCCGGGTTTTGGATTCACCTGGTTCAGTGACGATGTCAACCAGGACGGCGAGATGTACGGTTGTGATGGTATTACCTGCCAGGTGGGACCCATGTGCACCACCGAGGATGTCAATCACAACGGCATTTTGGATCCCGGAGAAGACAAAAACGACAACGGTGTGATTGACCCCATTCAAGGGTGTGTTATCGACGGCAGTGTTGAGACCACCGATGGAGTGGCGCGGGCAAAACTGGTCTATCCGCAACCGCAAGCCAACAACATAACGGTGCGGGTGACCGCTGAAGCCGGAGGGGTCAGCAATTATTATGACGCGATCCTCCTCTGCACCCAGGAGATGGTGGACAACGGAACCTGCGGTATCGGGTATTAGGGGGGGACGGAAGCCCTCTAAGAGAAACCAGTCTAAGAGCTGGTTGGATTCAGCAACAGATGATCTTCTGGTTGTGGAAAGAACACTGGAAATCGTGAGGATTCATTTGTCTGATTAGGCATTTTTTTTGCATAGTTTTCTTTCGTTTAATTTGAAGCAGGGGCTTCATGTAAAATGGGTTGATTCCCCGCTAAAGTGAATTGACCTAGTTTGCTTTAAAACAACTGAAATCGCCCCTGATTAGGTATGACTGGTTCAAAGGGAGGATCTCCCATGAAAAGAGCGCTCAAAACAAAAATGACAATTGTTGGAATGACTGTTGCCCTGTTTTGTCAATTACTGTGCGCCGGTGCATTATGGGCTGAAACCACAGCTAAATCAGAGGAAATCTCGGCCGCCGTCAGCCGGGCCTGCCCCAACTGCTCGGGAGACTCACCCGTAATATCGGGTGTGACATTTCAATCGGGTGACAATTGCACCTGTACCGGGAACCTTTCCATTACTATTGGCCCCAATGTAACGGTTGAGACCGGGGCCAGCGTCACATTTCAGTCACCCAGTATCAGCGTCAAGAATCCGACGATGTTCGAGCAGGGTGCCACGGTGAATCTACTATGGCTCACCGAACCCATATCAATTGTTCTGACCAGAGATCCCACAAGTATTGCAGCGGATGGTGCCAGTTATTCCATTATCAAGGCGGTCATTACCGACGGCAACGGGGATCCCGTACCAAAAGGGACGTCCGTCAATTTCACCACGGACCTGGGCACCTTCCCTGACGGTTCCCAGGATTACACCATCCAAACATACGATACATCAGGAATCATAACGGTCTTCCTCCATTCGGGAACCACCGCCGGAACGGCCACGGTGAACGCCACTTTAGGCGGCACCAGCGAACAAGTTCAGGTTTCATTTTATTCTTCGGGTGCCGCAACCGTAACGGTAACGGCCACCCCGAGTACACTGTCGGCAGACGGTACGAGTACCAGTGCGGTTCAGGTGACCGTGAAAAACACGGCCGATGAATTTGTGGCGGACGGCACCACCGTGACCCTGACCGTTGACCATGGCACACTCAGCGCGACAAGTGCAACCACTGAAAACGGCGTGGTAAGCGTCACCTATACGGCACCCGACGGCGTTCCCGCGGCAGGAAAGGCCACCATTAGTGCCACGTCGGGCACTGTGACAGGCACAAAAGACATCCTTCTTATAGCCGTTTCCGTGGGTACCGTAACGGCCACCGCCGGCAGCTCGGAAATCGTGGCGGACGGATCGGATAGCACCATTATTCGCGCGGCGGTCAAGACCACCGAGGGGGATGATGTGGCGGACGGCACCACCGTAACCTTTGAGACGACAGCCGGTTCGCTGGTGGCCATATCGGCCACAGATATCACGCCCGTCGGGATCAAGGTGCCGGTGCAGGCGTCGCATCGCGCAACGACCCTGACCGCCGATACGTCGGGCGGTGTGGCCCAGGTCATGCTCATAAGTGCTACCAATGTGGGAACCGCTATTGTCAAGGCCACTGTTGGCGGTGTCAATGACAGCGTATCCGTCACTTTCATTGCCGGACCGGTCAGCAAAGTCTCGGTAACGGCCAATCCCGAACGGCTTTCCGCTGACGGCACGAGCCAGAGCACCATTCGCGCCGCCGTAACGGATGCCAATGATAATTCCATAGACAACGAGACCATTAGTTTCAGGGTGAGCACGGGCACCGGCACCTTGTCAGCACCAACTGCCCAGACCGATGGCGGCATCGCGACCGTCACCTACACGGCCTCGGCCGCGGCCGGCATTGAGATCATCACCGCGGAAGCGACCAACGGGGTTTCCGATCAGGTATCGGTAACACTTGAAGGATCGCAGATCGCCACCATTACACTGTCGGCGAATCCGGAAAGCCTGCCCGCGGATGGCACATCCACCGCCACCATCAGTGCGACCCTCACGGTCGTGGGCGGGGGGAATCCGCCTGACGGTACCAGCGTCAGTTTTTCCATCATTCGCGGAGGGGGCAGCATTACCGCATCAGCAACGACCGCGGATGGTGTGGCCTCCGCCACGCTGACCAGCGGTACTACTGCGGAGACGGCCACCATTCAGGCGCAAGCCGGTGGCAGAACCGCACAGCTCGACGTGGATTACACCCCGGGGAGCGTCAACATCTCCATTGTTCCCAATGCCCTTTTGGGAACCGGAGAGGAAACCGCTACGGTAACCGTGGAGTTGAAAGAGGCGGACGGTACCCCGGCACCTGATGGTGAAACGGTTTCGTTTACCTTGAGTGACGAAAGTCTGGGTGATATACCGGCATCGGCCGTCACCGCGGGCGGAGAGGGCGAGGCGGAGGTCACCTTTAGCGCGGCGGCCAAGGGCGGCACTGTCACCGTGACCGGTACCTGGAACACGGGGGGTGTGGACGTCAGCGGTGCCGCGGACATCACCATTTATCCGCCACCGGCCTTTATTCAGGTGGCGGAGGGTTACCCGGACCCGACGGCCATTAACGTCAAGGGGACCGGCGGGCAATCCACCTCGCAGATCGTTTTTGATGTTAGAGATGTATCCGGTGATCTGGTGGCGGACGGTTATCGGATCGACTTCTCCATTCTGAGCGGTCCCAACGGCGGCGAGGAAATATCTCCGGTCATGACAACCACGTCCGGCGGAAAGGCGGGCACCATTTTGACCGGCGGTTCCAAATCCGGACCGGTCAGTGTCAAAGGCTCTTATTATCACGATACAAATGTCACCACCACCACCAGCGACATCGCCGTTGTATCGGGACCGCCCGTGGGTGAGGAGTTCGGCATTTATGCCCAATACATCAACGTCTCGGGCCTTTGGAAGATGGGCCTCAAAGATAGTGTCACCGTAAATGCCGGGGATATTTACGGTAACGCGGTGCCGGACAACACGGCCGTATCCTTCAAGACATATAATACGGGCGGCCTTTTTAATCCGGGAAGCGCGGGCACATCCGGCGGCCTGGCCACCAGTGAACTTGGCTCCGTGGCCAGTCCGAGCCCTATGCAGGGATTCGTCTCCATTACGGGCGAGGCCATTAACGGCGGACGGACCACCCACGTGACGTCCCTGGCTGTCGGATCCCCCGGCTCCACCAACGTGGTCTATGCGGGAACGGACGGTGGGGGAGTGTACAAATCGACCGATAGCGGTGTCACCTGGCGAAGCGTCAGTTCCTCATCCACCGTACCGGGCCAGAATTGGATCGACCCCTATGTGAACGATGTGGCCATCGACCCGGAAAACAACAACCGGGTCTTTGCGGCCACGGGCTATCTGGGAAACGGGCATCTATACCGCAGTCTGGATGGCGGTTCCAGCTGGAACAGCAACAACTCGGAGGAGTACCGGGGAGTTTTCCCCTCATCCGATCCCACAGATCCCTCTTACGGGGTGGACTCGGCGGTGTTGACGGTGCTCTGTGATGAAGTGGGAACGCGACTTTGGATCGGCACCCAGGGGAACGGCGTCTTCTACACCGCTGATTGTACGGCCACGCCCAGAATCACATGGGTACAGGCCAACGGTCTGGGTGACGGAACAACGGTGCGGGATATTGCAAAAGTGGCGGCAAGTGATGTACTTTATGCCGCGACGGCCACTGGCGTTTTCAGAAGCGCTGACGGTGGCGCCACCTGGACCGACATGACCAGTTTTACCGGCGACAACATCAATACCCTGGCACTTCATCCGGATTCGGACGGAACAACCGATATCATCTACGCCGGTACAAACGATGCGGGTGTTTTTTACAGCACGGATACAGGCGCCACCTGGTTACAGCACAATAGTGGGTTGGGTAAGGGCTTGAGCGCCTCGACGCCGGTTGCAAACACCCAGAACACGGGAACCGGGGTCATGAGCAGCGTAACGGTGGGGGATGACGCTCAGTCTGAATACTGGACCATCACGTGCATCACCGAGGCCGCCGGCGCCGGCACGTTCAGTGTATACGGCACATTTTCCAAATCTCAAGCGGATTACGACATCAGCACAGGTGCCTATTCGATTGCGGACGTTATGGAATTCACCATAACGGCCGGGACCACCGATTTTAAGGTCGGTGATGAATTCACTTTCGAGACTACGCGGGATCCTGGAAATGATATCAGGGCGTTGATGGTTGATGAAGGGGACAAGTACCTCTATGCCATCACCTACTTCTGGGGACCCCTTGAACCCCACGCCGTGGGGAATGTTTATACGGTGGTGTTGAATGATCCGGGAGACCTGGCACCGACCGGCGATTGGGTTGAAGCCGTTGACGGGTTGCCCCAGTACGACCCGCCGGATGATACCACCCTTTTCGCCCAGCATGCCATGGCATCGGATATCCCGCCCTATGACGCGGGCACACCATCGGCGCTCTATATCGGCGGCGAAGGGATTAATCTCTATAAGGCCACAAGTGATCTGGCTGCAGGCGATCCACAGTGGCAGCAAAGTGACAGCGGTATGACCAACCGCATCATGGCGCGCATGCCGGTGCTTTACTCAGGCGTTTGTTACATGGATGTTGATGAGACTTCTCTGGGGGGCAGTTCCTACCTATACACTGTCTATATTCAAGATGGGAACGGGAATCCCCCAATATCGGGTTCACAATTTACGGTCACAACCTATGATGTTGAAGGTGCATTTATCAGCACAGTCACGAATATTGTTTATCCGGATACCTATACCTACACCGGGACGTATCGGGATCCGTCGGATGCTACTACCGACAATCCTTATGAAATAAGTATTTCGTTTACCGGCGGAGTAGCCGAAGCCAAGTTTTCCTTTGTGCCCACTTGTGAAGATACGGCCCCGGGTTGTTCCGGCGCCGATCAGGAAATCTCCTATTTCAACTGATAGGTGGTCGCTTTCGGGAGTTTTTTGTAAATGAATTCCGGGGACATGATATGCAATTCTAAGTCTGGAAACACCATGCACAACTGCTCAACCCTTTGTTCGTTTTTTTGCCGTCCCGATGCTGAAAGAGAATACCGTGAGACCAGTCGATAGTGGTGACGCTCTTTTTCTAAAAGAGCTTGTAGAAAGGCGGAAAAAACCGTAATGCCGGTTGAAAAGCTCAAGACTTTCGAAGCAGCAGAGCGGGCAGTGTGGTGTTTTAAACCGGATAGGGAATACTATCGTAGGGTTTCCGCGCATTTCAGCCTCGGCAGCAGGCTCTACAAGGGTGTCTCTGTGAAAGGTGTCCATAAGTATCGCAGCATCGCTGAACGGAACCGTCTAGAGGGACGTTCCTGATACATACAAACGAAAACTTGAGAAGTTGGCTAAATGAGAATGATAAACGTGGTGGCAAAGCATCAGGAGATAGGCGTTGATGACCGCTCTTTCGATTTGAACTTCTGGCAGTCTCAAGGAGAGGAATCCATTTTTGGGCTGCAACGGGAATGGTGACAGACTATCTGTTAATTCGGGGCAAAGATGCTGACGAGTTCAGAATTCAAAAAACTGCTGAATCTTTTCAAAAAACATGAGGTTCGGTATTTGGTCGTGGGCGGATATGCCTTCATGAAATTCTCCGATATGGGATAATGAAGGAAATTTATTAACAGAAGCGATGGGTGCCCGTTGAGCGGGCAGGGTGGAAATCTTGAAAAGCGCCGGTTTTAAAAGAAATCTTATCATAATGGGAATCCTCATTTTTTTCCTGGGGGCGGGTCTTTCAATTGCGCCGGCGGAAAACAGAACCCCTCCCTATCGGGGATGGAAGCCCACGGTCCCCTTTGAACCGTTTGAGAATCCGGGAATCCGGCCCAAAAAGAAGGATATTCGCAGACCGGCCGCCGTAGAAAGATCTTCTCAAAAACAGCCCGCCCAAAAGCCTTCGGGCATGAAAGGCTTCACCACCGAGGAGTATGTGGTCCGGGAAGGGGACTGGATCGCCAAAATCCTGCGGGAAAAAGGGGTGCTCACCAAAAGCAATTATCCGAAGCTCTTGAAGATGCTCCGGGAATTCAACCGGTCCATGAAGGACCTCAATCTCATAAAGCCGGGAGACAAGATCGTCATTCTGGTAAAAGTGGGACCCGGGGCGGCCTCTGAGACGATTCCTGAAACGCCCAAACCGGTCCTTGAAAAAGCGACCCCTCTACCCGAAACACCGAAACCCGCTGCCAAAAGGCCCACCGCCGCGGTTGAAACGGCGCAAGAGATCCCCCTGCGCATCGGCAGGGTGAATCTTGCGAATACTAAGAAGATTTCCACGACACGGGTTTTGAAGTCGGAACCGTACCGCATCAAGAAAGGGGATATCCTGAGTCGCATCGCAATTAACCGGTATGATCTTTCATCCAGAACCTTCGCCACGGAGTATCTTGACCTTTTTAAGAAATGCAATCCGACCATTAAGAACCCGGACCGCATTTTGGTGGGGCAGCGGGTCAACCTCCCCCTTTATCCGCCGCAATGGTATGAGGAGGTGTCTGTTAAAGAAACGGTTCAGCCCCCCATCATGCGGGACCTGGCCGGTTCAGGCACGGTGCGCCTCCCTGATCCGCGACCCTTGCCAGAGATAGCGGAGCCGGGAAGTGAGGATGTGGCGCCGCCGGCGGCCAAAAGGAAACCCATGACCGCCCAGAAATCGTGGATTCCAAAAGCAACCGCACCGGAACCGGAAATTGCCGAACCACCGGTTGCGGAAACAAAACCTCCCGAGGCGTCTGCCCCGGAACCCATAACCGCGGAAACACCTATCAAAGAACCGGAGGCCGCCGAAGCACCCCTTGCTGCGGCGGTTCCGCCGGTCCCCGAAAAAGTGCCTATGGAAGACCGGCCGTCCCGGCCCGCGGTTACCGAGCGGGCTGTCGAAACCACATGGCGGACGCAGAACGCAGTTCTGGTTTCCAAAGGCCTGGGAGACATTCTCCCGCGGATGGGGGAGAAATGGATCAGTACGGGAGAGCATTTCATCCCCATGAAATCGGGGGGCCACATCAATTTGAAGGCCGACACCTACCCCATCATCAAACGCTTCGGAGGAATGACCCTGATTGTGGACCTTCACAACTCCCTCCCTCCGAGAATGGGCCGCGTTATCGAGTCCAGCTGGAAAACCTACCGCGTTGTGAACCTATCACCCGGAGACGATTTAAGATCCGCTTTTGGCAAGATTCTAAAAGCCTTGCAATACCCGAAAGTTTTCAAGAAGGGGAAGCCCTTGAAACTGTCGGGTGCCATTCCGGTCACCGTTACCGGGGATTGGATTGTCATTCCCCCCAGGACCGACCACGGTGGTTCGCCAGGATTCATTGTGATCAATTTCCTGGGTGAAAGAAAACAAGGGGTGCCTCCCTCCGTAAAGGCCTACCTGAATGAACAGGGGGTGCGGGTCGTTGAATTTCCTTCACCGCAAACCGGCGACAAACCGTCGCTTCAAAAGGCCCCGGAAACGGCGCTGGATGCCCCGTCTCTGGTGGAAATGGTCCTGACCCTCACCGGCCACCCCCACCAGGCCCGGGCCAAAATCCCGGCTTTTGAAAGCCAAAACGATGACTTCAGACTGACCATTACGGCCGATTTCTACCTGAACGCCTACGGAAGAGAAAGGGTCATCGATTTGAGCGGCATGGAGCCGGAGGTGAAGGCGCTTCTAAAGGAAAGGGGTATTTCCGTGCTTTCCCTTTCAAAGGAAAAAAACCCCCTGACAATGGCCTCAAAAATCCTCAAATTCCTGGGATGGGACCACAAAATGGGGCCCCACACCCTGTCCACGGCACCGGGCAGTAATCAGAACGTCAAACTGACCCTTTCAGGGGTTGTCTTCTTCACGGAAAACGGCCATTCGGTCTTCATGACGCCAGTTGATCTGCCCCCGGAACTGGCCCTGTTTCTGTATGAGAAGGGGTACCGGGTCGTGATGCTCACCGCTTCCCCCGGTGCTGACGATCAGAGGCCCTGGCGCGGTTAAAGGAATTGGTGCCCATGAAACACTTATTTGTCGCCATTTTCTGTCTGTTGCTGGTAGCCGTTTTGCTGCCATGGACGAACGCAGCGGGGGGGAAGGCATACATTTGGCGTGACAAAGATGGAAATGTCCATTTTTCAGACCGACCGCCGCCGCCCGGCCAAAGTGGAGGAGGCATTGAGGAAAGAGAGTTCAAGGAGGCGCCCGAACGCGAAACGGAACCTACTAACTTCTCTCAAGATCCCATTGAACACGCCGTCCGGTGTACCTTTCGTTTGAAAAACAGAAAAGGGGGAGCATCAGGGTTTTTTATCAACGACCGCGGGCTGGCAGTGACCGCAAAACATGTGGTCAAGGGTGTGACTTACAGCATGAAAGCCGAGATTCCGGGCGACAAGGAAAAATACCGGGTTCGGGTCATCAAAAAGAGCCGTAACCATGACTTGGCGCTGCTTCAGGTGTCCATTAGAAAACGGACCCCATTTTTGACCATGCGAGATCCAAAAACCCTTTCGCGCGGAGAGGAACTCTACGCCATCGGCAATCCATTGCTAGTCTTTAAAGAAACAGTTACAAAGGGAAACTTCAGCCGGATGTTTCCCGAGAAGGATTGGAAAAAAGAGGCGAAGATGAGGCGCCCCCCCTTTAAGATCAGAGGGGAACAAGTCCAGTTCTCAGCTCCGGTGGTCCCAGGCAATAGCGGCGGTCCTGTGATCGACAAAGGCGGAGAGGTCATCGGAGTGGTGAGTTGGGGATTTCAAAATGCACCCATCAATTTTGCGGCCCCCATATCTTATGTGAAAGAGGATTTTGCATCCTACCTCAAATAACCATGACCAGGGGCAAGCGGATTCAAGACTTCTTCCAATTCCCGCATGCTCGAAACCTTGATCCCGAGTCCAGGAGCCCCGTTGCCATAGGCAATGAAACGGATGGCCGAGGCTTCGGCCGCTTCCAGATCGACCTGCGAATCGCCCACGTAGACCGCCTCATCGGGTGCTAGCTCAAAAAAGTCAAGGATTTTGAAAAGAGATTCCGGGTCCGGCTTGGGCTTTTTGACGTCAAGGGAGGAGACCACCATGTCGAAAAGGCCGGTGAGGCCAAATTGCTCCATAACGGTGCCAATGGTGTTGCTGCGGTTTGTGGCCACGGCAAGGAGAAATCGCGACTGCAGTTTCAAAAGAAGCTCTTTAAGCCCCTCGGCCATGATCATGTCGTTGATAAAGGGCGTGTAATCCATTTTCAATCGGTAGGCATCGGCTTTTTCGAAATAGGGGGTCTTCCTGAAAATATGCTTCACGGCATCCCGGCCAGTGGCCATGTGCACAAAGTGAATTTCATCCTGGTCCATAGGGGGTTGATCGAAACGGGCCAGCAGGTGGTTGTAGAAATGGATATTGGCCTCGCGGGAGTCAAACATGACCCCGTCACAATCGAAAATGATGATCTTAATGGATTGCGTGTTGCTCATGGTATTGTGCCTCATATTTCGATTCTCTATCGCACCCGTCACTTTCAAACACAGAAGGACAGCTTTTCAAGTCTATTTCACGGTTTCCCGGTAGGTGATCTTTATTGATAGGTCACCCGGAACACCTCTTCAATGGTGGTGATTCCCTGGAGCACTTTTTGTGCGCCATCCCTGCGAAGGGTTGTCATGCCCCCTTCAATGGCGGCGCGTTTGATGAGGTTTGCGTCGGATGTTTTCAAGATCAGATTCTTGATGGTTTCATCCACAATCATGAATTCAAAGATGCCGGTTCGGCCCCTGAACCCGGTATCGAGGCATGCGGCGCATCCCCGTCCACGGTAGATGGTCGTTTTTCGTCCGGTCTTCAGGGCAATTCCCACCTTGCGAAGGGATTCTTCATCCGGTGTATACGGTTCCCGGCAGTGGGGGCAGATGACCCGCACCAGCCGTTGGGCCAGGATCGCACTGACCGAGGAGGTCACCAGAAACGGTTCGATCCCCATGTCGATGAGGCGGGTGATGGCGCCCGCGGAATCATTGGTATGGAGGGTGGAAAAGACCAGGTGTCCCGTCAATGCCGATTGAATGGCGATTTCCGCCGTTTCCAAATCCCGGATTTCGCCCACCAGGATGACATCGGGGTCCTGCCGCACGATGGAGCGCAGCCCCTTGGCAAAGGTGAGGCCGATTTTGGGATTGGTTTGGATCTGTCCAATGCCGTCAATCTGGTATTCAATGGGATCCTCGATGGTGATGATATTGATGTCAGTGGTATTGATGGAGGAAAGGGCTGCGTAAAGGGTGGTGGTTTTTCCGCTCCCCGTGGGGCCGGTCACCAGAATAATGCCGTTGGGGGAACTGATGAGTTCTTCAAAAGCTTTCCGGTTTCTGTCCGGCATCCCCAGGTCCGTGACTTTCAGCAGTACATGGGTCTTGTCCAGCAGCCGGAGGACCACCCGCTCCCCGAAGGCCACGGGAATGGTGGAAACCCGGATATCCACGTTCTTGTCCGCGATGCGAATTTCGATACGGCCGTCCTGGGGCAGCCTCTTTTCGGCAATGTTCATTTTGGCCATGATCTTGACCCGGGAAATCAGGGCCGATTGAATGTGTTTGGGGGGGGAGAGCATGTCATAAAGGATGCCGTCCACCCGATAACGGATGCGCAGTTTGTGCTGGGAGTGTTCGATATGAATGTCGCTGGCCCTGGCCTTGACCGCCTGGCTCAGCATGAGGTTGACCAGTTTTACCACCGGGGCGTCGCTGGTGTCTTCCAGCAGGTCCGCGGTTTCCTCGATCTCCGAGAGGATCCGGCCGGCTTCCCCCTCCTGCATGTCTTCGATGACCCGCTCCGCGGAATCGCCGCTCACGTCATAGGCCGCATTGATCACCGAAAGGATGGCTTGGGCCGGTGCCAGCACCACAGGCGCACTTTCCAGTTTCAGCATTCGCTTAAGATCATCCAGGGCCTGAAACGCCAAAGGATCGTTAACGGCAATGGCCGGGTTTTCCCGGGTAATCAACGGAACCAGCTTGAATTTTTTTAGGAACAAAATGGGCGTCTGTTTTGTAAAACCCGTATCAAGGGATTCAAAGGGGAGGGTCTTTAGAACCGGCATCCCCCACTGGATGCCCAGGGCTTTAAGCAGATCAATTTCCGTAATGGCCTTCAAACGGATGAGAATTTCCCCCAGCCTTCCCCCTTTTTCTTCCTGAACCTTTAGGGCCTTTTGAAGATCGCTTTCCTTTAGTCCAAGTTGTTGAACAAGAATCTCCCCTATAAGGCGGAAAGAAGGCGCATCGGGAATTGCGGATGGATCGGGAGTGGCGGCCTTGGACATTCAACATTCCTTGTTGGAAATTGGTGATTCGCTTTTCATGGGATCTCTACTCACCGGTTTTGGGTTCATCAAGGGGTTTGGGCTTTGGTTTGTCATACATTTTGATAACCCCTTCCTTGATTCTTTCGATCTGGTCCTTTTTATCCTCGTAGATCTTTTTGGCTTCTGACGGATTCTGAATGATGCGGGGTGTCAGAAAAACAAACAGGTTGGTCTTCTCCCGTTTCTTGCTGGTTCCCCGAAACGCCCATCCCAGAAGGGGAAGATCCCCCAGGCAGGGAACCTTGTATTCCGTATTGGTGGTTTCATCCCCGATAAGTCCGCCAATGACCACCGTGTTGGCGTCTTTCACAATGACCGTGGTCTGAGCCAGGCGCTTCCAGGTCTCCGGACGGCCGGTGGTATTGAGGGCGTTATCGTCCACCAGGCGGGTCACCTCCTGGTAGATATTGAGACGTACGAACCTTTCCTGGCTGATCTGGGGGGTGACTTTCAGGGTAACACCCACGTCCTTGTATTCGTAGGAGCTGTAGTCCAGTTCCGCGGCGGTGGTTTCCTGACGTATCTGGTAGGGGACGTTCTTCCCCACCATGATCTCCGCCTCCTCGTTGTCCGTGGTGAGAAGCTGGGGCGTTGACAGGATGTGAACATCCCGGTCCTGTTGATAGGCGTTCAGAACGGCCGCGAGATTGGGGAATTCGATGCCGGCGATTTTGATGGTGTCGCTGATAACCCCCACGGAAAATCCGGTGGGGAGGGTTTGGTTTGTGAGGATGCCGCCGATGGTGTCGTAATTGGACGGGCTGGAACCGGCAAAGGCGGCGGCATCCGTTCCGTCATAGGAAAAGGTCTTTGCCCCTTGCCATTCCACCCCCAGGTTAAAATCCTTGTCCACGTTCACTTCCATGATCAGGGCCTCGATAAAGACCATCATGCGGGGAATGTCCAGCTTTCGAATGACCTCCTCCAATATGAGATAGTCGTCCGGATCGGCCATGATCACCAGGCTGTTGGTGGCCTGATCCGCCACAATGCGTGCCTCCTTGGAGATGACCGGGGCCTTTCCTTTAAGCTTTTCATCCGATTTTTTCTCCGGAAGGGACGTAAGGACCTTGGTCAGGTCCTCGGCATTGGCGTGTTGAAGGTAGTAAACGTGAATGTCCCCCTGTCCGCGGGGGGCCTCCTTGTCCAGCAGCCTCACCAGTTTTCGAATCTTTGCCGCATCGGTCTCCGAAGATACGACGATCAGCGAATTGGTCCGTTCATCGGCAACAATCTTGGTGACGGGTTCCTGGCCGGCGATCGCTTTTTTGACCCTTGCCCGCCGCTCAAAAACCGTGTTCAAGGACTTTGACAGGGGGCCGGCGGATGCAAACTCCAAGGGGATCACGGTGATCTCCTCTCCCACCCCTTCAACATCAATGGCCCGGGCGAGGCTCATGAGCCTTTTAATGTTGCTCTGCACATCGGTGACGATCAGGGTCCGGGTGGGGGGGTAGGAAACCATGACACTGCTTTTGCTGATAAAGGGGGCAAAAAGCTTTTTCAGTTCGTCCGGTTCGGCATACCGCAATGGTATCAACTGCGTGACCACCTTGTCCTCTGAATCCATGGCTTCCCGCTTGAGCCGCGTTTTGACGCTCATGGAACGGGCGCTGGCCGCGGGAACGATCTTGATAATGTCACCCGCGGGGACCGCCGTAAACCCGTGCACGTCCAGCACGGATTCAAAAACCTTGTAAGCCTCGTTGACGCTTATTTTGTTGGGGGAGATGATGGTGACCTTTCCCCGCACCCCTTTGTCGATGACAAAGTTCTTCCCGGTCAGTTCGCTGATAAATTTGATGAAAACGGGAATGTCCACCTGATCGAAATCGATGGTAACGGCGGGTTCGGGTGTTTCCGTTTCCAATATGACTTCCTGAGGCGCCGGCGCCGGTTTTTGAACCTTCGGGGGAGGTGTCTTTTTCTGAACTTTGGCAACAGGTTTTGAAACCGCCGGCGTAACCCCCGCTTCTCCTGTTACGCGGGCCGCCATAAGCATCTGGGGGAAGAGAAGATAACCCATGGACATCAAAAAAAACCATAAAAAAAATAAAACGCTAAAACAATTCATGCTAGATCTCATTTTGTTACAATGTCGTTAAATTGTGGGGCCCCACGCAAAGGATCCAAATCCGGATCTTCCAGTGCCCATTTCTTGACATCGGGGTTTAGGGAAACGGCCTTTTGAAGATACCTGAGGCCCCGGTCCGTTTGGCCCAAAGCGGCTGAAACGCAGGCCAGGTTGTAGTAGGGGTCCACGTAATCCCTTTTTAAGCGGATGGCCTTTTCAAAGTATTTTCGCGCGGACGAATAGGCCCTGTCATGAAGATAGAGCACCCCTCGGTTGTTCAGGGCCTGCACATGGCCCGGGTCCAGGAAAATGACCTTTTCGTACCACCCGGCCGCATCCGCCAAGCGGCCACCCCGATGGAAGCCTCTGGCCTTTTCATAGGCATCGGCAACTTCTTGTCTCCGATCCGATCCCGAAGGCGCTGCCGTCCCTGGCCGTGACGTGCCCGCGGTTTTGCTCGGGTCCGGGACTGTCCGCCCTTTGTCCGGCGGCCCCGCGGATCGATCTTGCCGGGGTGTGATTGCCCCCTTGTTTTTGGAAGCGACCCCGCGGGTGTCGGGCGAACCGGTTATCGTGGGTGGCGCCACATCCGGTATTCTGCTTTTTGAATCCCACCACGAATAGCCGGCAAAAGCAAGCAAAAGGAGCAAGAGCAGGGCAGCCAGGAAAGCCGCTTTTCTTCCGGTAAAGAAAGCCTTCTTCCGATGGGGGATTGGTATGCCCCCTTGAGAGGTTTTCCCCAGGTCCCGCTCAACCTGCGCCTTTTTCAGTGCCTCATGGATGTAGCTCATGCTGTTTGTCCGCCAATTGATAGAGAAGGGTTAGGGTTCGAAACCCCACGACCCCGTCGGCCGTAAGACCGAATTCATCCTGAAACTCCTTGACCCCTTCAAATGTCTGCTGATCAAAAACACCGTTTGGGGTCACCAGGTACCCCAGATCCTTCAAAATTTCCTGAAGGGTACGAACCGCCTGTGAACGCATGCCCTGTTTCAGGAAAGAGCCGCCGTCTCCATAGGGGTATACCCAGGTCGCCTGACCGCCCCAGTGTTTCAGGATAAAATCCCTTGTGACGGCCTTCCGGTTGCCGTCCATATCCATAACAACGGCCCCTTCCGGCGTCACCCGATCGATCAACAGATACGCCTCCTTTCCATCATGCCGGGATTGCGTGGGAACATTTATTCTGAAAGGTTTTTTGAGCAGGGTATAATATTCAGGGCTGAGGGGAAAGGAGACCAGGCTCATCTGTGTGCTCCCCTTTTCGTTTTCAGATGACGGGGCCTCCTCCGCAAGAGCCTCCTCTGCCAGATCCCCTTCTGCTAGATCAAGGAGCCCCGCAATGCTTTCCCTTTTCGTCAGAAAGAGGGACAGCTCCGGCTGAAATTCAATGCTCGGTTTGGAAGGGGCTTTGGTATCCATGGCGGTGCCTCTAAAAAGGACGCTCCCTTTATAGTGCCAGAGACCAACACCCGCGGCAATGGCCAGGAAGAGAATCACCGGCAGAATCCATTTTATTTTTGGCTGTCGCCGGTACCCGGAAGAGCGTTCCGTGTCCGCATCCATGCCGCCACGGAGATCCATAATGGCCCTGGCGGCCATATTCCCAGAAATGGTCCGTTTTTCGGCGGTATAGGCTTGAAGGAGTGCCCGGTCGCAAACCGCATTGATACGCCTGGGATTTCCCCCTGAATAGGCATAGATTCTCTTCATGGCACTGTCTGAGAATTTCACGTCTCCTTTGCTGCCGGCCACCACCAGGCGGTGTTCCACATACCCCTCTACATCCTTTCGATCAAGCGGTTTCAGATGATAACGGACGGTGATGCGATCGTCCAGCTGCCTGAGAGAGTGGGTGCTCAAAACATCCTTCAATTCCGACTGGCCCACCAGGACAATCTGGATCAGCTTGTCCCTCTCCGTTTCCAGATTGGATAGCATTCGAATCTGCTCAAGGACGGTCCGGGAAAGATTCTGCGCTTCATCGATCAATAGGAGGGCGTTTCCCCCTTCTCTGAAAACACGCAGGAGAAAATCGTTGATGGCATCCAGGAGGGCATTCTTGCTTTCGGTCCCAGAGCCCAGGGCAATTCCGAACTCATGGGCGATGGATTTTAGGATCTCCATGTCGGAGACAAAGGAGCTGAAGATGAGCGCGCTCTTGGTGTTTTCATCCAGATGATCCAGGAGCGCCCGGCACAGGGTTGTCTTTCCGGTCCCCACCCCGCCGGTGATGGCGATAAACCCTTTACGCTGGTTGATGCCGTAAAGCAGATGATCCAGGGCTTCCCGGTGGTAGCGGCTCAGGTAGAGATACCTGGGATCGGGGGTCAGGTTAAAAGGGTGTTCCTTGAATCCAAAAAAGGTCTTGTACATCTGCTATTCAAACCGGTAGTAGAGGGTTTTCGTTTCAGTGCCGCGGCCGATCTCCAATGAGAGCTCGGCGCCCGATTTGAGCCGGTTGTAAAACTCAAAGGCATCATCCGGTGTTTTGATCTCTTTGTTGTCTATTCTTTTGACCACATCGCCGTTTTTAAGGCCCAGCTTGGAAAAGATGGAATCAGGTTTGATCCGGGAGAGAACCAGTCCGTCCGGTTTGCCGTCCCTGATCAAAGGGCGGATGCGCACCTGGGTCAACAGTGAATTGATATTTCCAAGGGATTTCTGAAGATCATCGTGCCCCACCGTAATGGTATAGCCGTCGTCCCTGATTCCCCTGCCGGATCCTCCGGCCCCTGGTTTTCCGGCCTTCATCTGTTCCATTTCAAGGATTTCGTCTTTGCCTTCCACCACCAGTACCACTTTGCCCCTCAGAACCTTTTTGATCATGGCGCCCTGAATTTTATCACCGGTCTGATAGAGGTCCTGCTTCCGCTTCTTTTTTTCTTCAATCACCGCAAAGGCCATCTCTTCGGGGCCCGATACGGTGCCGAGCAACGCCAGCTTCAGGCGGGTGGGTTTCAGGGCCGCGATCTCCACGGCCCCCATTTCCGCCGCTTCTGTTTCATCCAGGTCTGATACGGCGCCTCCCAGCAAGGCACGCTGCCGGATCCTATCATACTGGGCAAGGGACGGCCGTTTTTGGGTGGTACGGTCCGAAACGATGTCCGTGGTATGTTCCCTGGTCTTTGCGGGGAGCATCTTCGCGTCCACAAACCGGTAGAAAATATCCACGCCGATGTAGACACAAATAAACAGGGCGATCAGATTGAGCAGAATTTCAAAAAAACGGGACATGTTTCCTTGTTATCCCCTTAAATGAACCGAAACTTCGGCGATCTGAAAGTGCCTTGAACCACAAAAGAGCGTTTCTTACCGTTACGCCCTCCCCCAAGAATGCTTAAAAGGGCCTGCCCCCCTTTGAGGGTCTCCAGATATTCCGGAATGGGTTCGATGGTCCCCTTCAAATTGAGCCGGCTGCGGTCCGTTATCCGGTTCAGATAGATGGTGCCGGAAAGAGATCCCTGGAATCCCCTTCCGTCAAGGGAAACGGACGACAGGGTGATGGTTCCCTTCTTGAGGCTGAATCGGGCTTTCAGTTCACCGAAAGGGAGGGTTTGAAGGCCCAAAAACGGCTTTGAAAGGTCTATTTTTCCTTCTCTAAGGAGAAATTTCCCTTGTCCGTTTCCCATTACGATCCGATCCAGAGACCCCTCATACCTCAAATCCCCGCTCAGAATACCTGAAAGATCTCCGATGCCAAGGCTGGGCAAATAGCCGTATTCCTGAATACGAACATCCTCAAGGGAGAGGGAAAAATCCTTCGGTTCACGGTTTGGACCAAAAAGAACCTGGCCGTATAGGGCTCCCCCATAGGCCTTGGCATCAAAAGAGAGTTCCGGCTCCCCCGTGAGAAATGATCCCAGCCCCGGCGTCACGGAAAGCAAATCCGCCTCGAACAGGGCGGTTTGAGGACGTTCCTTTAATGAAAAGGAAGGCTTTTTAAGCCGAATGCCGGGGGGAAAAGAGGGATCAAAGGATGCTGTCTTAAAGAGAATCTGGGGATCCATCCGGTCCGCGGCCTGTACCAGAAATGATTCTATTGCCACCGATGGAAACCGCACATAAAGGAGAAGTCCGGCCACCAGAGCGGCGTAAAGGAGATAACCTCCGTACTTTACGACTTTTTTCATGAAGACTCCAGCGTGACGACCTGCAGCACGACGTCCAGTGCCCCTTTTTTCCGCTTGTTTTCAGTGACAGCGCATCTTTTCACCGAAATGGCCTCCCCGGCCAGTTCGATGCGATAGAGATAATCCATGAGTTTTTTAAGGGAGATGCCGTCCAGTTTCATTTCAACCATGGCTTCTTTAAGACCTCCCTCCCCCTTGGAAGAGGATGGTTTCATGTATTTGATATGGCCCTTGACCCCGGCTTTTCCCGCCGCTTTCTCAAGGAATGAAAAAAGGGTGAATCCGGCGGCTCTTCTTTGAAGAACATTCTTGGCGGCACGGGATTGCCGTTTAAGAAGGCCGTATTCCTCCCCCATGCGAACCATCTCCTTCAGGTCCGTCTCTTTATCTCTAATCCGCTGTTGGAGCTGTTTACGGTCCGCCAGCACGGGAAGAACGCCAAACTGAAGAAGGCAGAAGATCCCAATGGCAACAACTGCCGCCTGTACAAACCGTTTCTCTCTTTTTCCCAACTGCATCATCGCTCCAGCTTGATCTCAAAAAGCACCCTGTTGTTTCCCCGGTCAAGATTGGCCGAGCTGATGGTGGTGGTCTTGAAAAGGGATGATTTTTCAAGGCCCTGCTTCACCCGGTCCACGGTGTTATAGGTGTCGGTATTCCCTTTTATCCTGATGGCGGCAGGATCAATCACCAGACGCGATACCGTAAGATCCATGGCCTCGGGCAAGCGTTCTGAAATCTCCAGCAATAAATCGAGGGTTTTCCCGTTCGGATCCGCCACCTGGCCGGGGGTTGCGGAACGTTTCAACTGGTTTATTTCAATCCGGGCCTGCTTAACGGGATCCACGATCCTTGTGATGTGAGGGAACCCCTTTTTGAAAAGAAGGAGAATCCGTTCATCAAGGGCGGCGGCCCGTTGTTTTAGAAAATAGATGTCCACTCCCATATCGGCGGCCCAAAGCGCCGCAATAACGAGCAGCCAGGCAACGGCTTTTTTGAAGAATTTGGACCGGAAGAAGGATCGCTTTTCGATTTGGAATTCGTCTTTCCTGAAATTGGGGCCCAACCCCCTGGCACTGTACCAGCCCAGGGCCAGAGAGAGGGCCCCCTCCATGGCCGGTCCTTCCCAATCCGTTTTGGCAAGGTCTCCCATCCGGATACGGTTGTCCGTTAACAGATCCACCCCTCGGGCGGGTATTTTCAGGTATTCTGTGACCAATTCCGGTGCAGCTGATAGGCTTGCCCGCCGGCCGGTCAGAAAAACCGCCTCCGGCGGCTCAAAATCCTTTCGTTCGGCCCCGAAGCCATGAACGGTCTGGCGTACGGAATTCAAAAGGGCTGGAAAATCCAACGGACCCTCATCCATGGGCGGGCCGCTTTCGGATCTGTCGTCGGTCCGGTTTCCGCAAGCAAAGGTACGGATGAAAGCCACCTGCTTTCTCTGCCATATGAGAAGGGTCACCCGCTTTTCACCCAGTTCCAGCAAAAGGCCGTTTTTGGGCGTTTCATTTACGGACAACAGCCGCAGTGCCAGGGGAATCAAGCGAACGCAGATGGCTTCGGGGTTAATGCCGTGGGCCTCGAAAAGACTCAGCCGCTGGCCGATGATCCGCTTTTCAGCGAAGAACGTCACCAGTTCCGTTTCTTCAAGGCCGGTTATGGGAAGAAAGTCGATGATCAGATCATCAACGGGAAACGGGATATTCGGTTCCAGTTCAAAGGATATGATTTCCCGTTGCTTTCGTCTGTCCTTAAACGGAACCGTGAGATTTCGATAGTAGGTTTCGCTGCCTGAAAGCGTGACGATGCATTCTCCTCCCTGCGGGTTCATGGATTGGGAAAGGGACGAGAGTGCTTGATCAAGGGCATCTTCGTCGTCTTCTTGGGAAGATCGGGGCAGGGGAAATCGGGCGCAGGCCGTGATTTCCCATCCACCCATCCCTCTTTGCACCTGAACCGCGGTCAGATGATCGTCACTGATATCGATGCCTGTAACGCTACCAGCCATTTACGCGGCTTTCCAATTGAGAATTTGCAACGGTTTTCCCGGTTCCCGGAAAACGGAAACCGTCAGATGCTGCGCCATGGTTTCCAGGACCCCCGTTGACTGAATGAGAAAGTAATCACTCCGGGTGCTTACAAGGTCGGCGTCCATGACGATGTGATCCATTCCGGGCACTTTTTGGTACCATTTGGGATCCGACAGATCGTTCGAGGCGCTTTTCCGATAAGCGATCATGTTCCGTACCATCTCATCCGTCATTTCAGGTGACAGGGCCTTCAGCACCAGAGGGCCCGCCGTATTGATATTTATTTTCCCGTTTCCAAAAAGCGTCAGGTATGGCATGATCCCCGGCTTTTCCCCTGTGCCGTAAACCAGTTCCTCGGTCATTCCCTTGATAAGGGTCAACCGGTCCAGGGATGTGAGAGGGCCGTTTGCGCACGCATAGGGGGGATCGAGCCCCTGATAGTAACCGGATTCCACGCTGAAGCGGGAGACTTCGTCATCAGGGTCCAGCCAGTCTTTGATGTAGTCCATCAGGTCTGATACCTGATCCGGATCGAGTCCGAAAGATTTTGACAGCAGAAATCGCTCAAAAAGGTTCTTTTGGGCCGGGCGCCATTGGCCTTCGTCATCAAGGAGTTGATTGATGGGGATTTTGGCGCAAAGGTCTGAAATCGCCACCTGAAAATGCCCCTTTTCAAAGAGTGCCGTCGATTGCAGTGAAAGATCTCCCGATTTCGCCCATGGTTCCAGAAGGGTGTCCGTTTGATTGTCGGCAACATCCTCGGACAGCACCATGGCGGCACACTCAAATCCGGAACGGGCCACCAGCCGGAGCCGGGCCGACTCCTTCAGGTTGTCCGATCCATACAGCCCCGACCATACGGAGCTGTTGAACTGAAGGGTCGCCACCACAATCATGCTGATCATGAGAAGTGTCAGGACCAGTGCGAAGCCTCTCTGATTTTTGAGCCGTAAAGCGTATGGCACCATATTCCTCACAAAACGGGCGGCAGCGGGACACCGGTCACAAACTGCAGCGGATTGTCCGGATCAAGGGTGTTATGAAGCCCCACTGAAATCTCAACCCGCGACGGCAATGCCCTTTTACCCCCGGATTCTTGGGGGGGCCACTCCCTGTGTGCATTGCCCTCTTTGTCATAATAGACGAAATCGATCCATTTGAGGCCTTCACAGAGGAGCAGGCCGCCTTGACCTTCCGTGAGGCTTTCGAGATAATCGAGGGTGTCTGATCGGTAAAGGGCCAATTCCCCGGTTTCTTCTTGAAATGTTGTGTAATAGCTGATCTCGGCCGGTCCTTCCTCCGGGGGGCCGGTTTTGAAGGAGAGATGGGCCCACGAGAGAAAACGGAGGGTGTCCGCGCTTCGGTCATCCACCCGACGGTCCTTTCCCAGGAAGACCACCCGCTCATCCTGGCGCTTAGCGTCGGATGAGCCCCCTGGGGTTAAAATGTCTCCGCAAGCGCCGGCCAGATCCTCGGAAATGCGTTCCAGGGCCACCCGGGCTGAGGCATAGATCTCTTCCTCTGTTTCGGTTTCATCCACCACTTTGAAGGTCCCTCTAAAGGCGCCGAAAACCGCCGACACCACCAGCGTCAGAATGAAGATGGCCAGAAGGATCTCAAGGAGCGTGAACCCTTGGGTTGGGGCATAATTTCCGGGTCGCCGGCGTTTGTTCCTTCTCATTTTTCACCCGTGGATGTTTCCGGCGGAAAAAACCGGTAAAGCCTCACATCGTACCGAAAAAGCGCCCCGTCTCCCTGGGTGACCGACAGATCGATGCGTTTTAACCGGCCCTTCATTCGGTCAATGCCTGGCAGGTCGGCGTTTTGAACCGTCGCGCGCCAGGCATAGGCCGCGAATGGATCTTCAAAATCACCTGAGTCCGAGGTCAGTTTTTCCAACGGGGCCACGGCCATTTCAGCCATCTTATCCTGAGCCAGCAGCGCGGCGGCGGTATGGAAGCGGCTCTCAGCCGCCAGTGTCAGGCTTCGGGACTGAAGTCCCAGGACCGCCGCCAGCGCGATGGACAGAATGGCGACGGCAATCATGACCTCCAGGAAAGTAAATCCTTTGGCCTCAGGGTTCGCTTTCAAAATCAACATATTCGTCCAGAACTTTGACTTTGCCGCCGAAGGGATTCAACAAAACGGTGAACCGCCTGCCACCATCACCGAGATGGATTGCGGAAGGTTGAACATAGCCCTTTTTGAAAAAGAGGATCACCGCTTCACCCTCACTGACTTTCCCTTGGTCCTTGTACCATACATCGAGAATTTCTACATCACCGGATAATTTTTCGGCGTTTTCCTTTGCGAGGGCCAGTTCTTCTTCGGTCATTGATTCAAAACCGATCCAGTATTGCTGCTCCGCCATATCCATGTAGAGCCCGTAGGTCTTTTGTTCCCGCATGGCGTCATCCCTCAGGTTCTTCGCCAGTCCCGCCATTCGAAGTGCCGTACGTTTCAATACATCGCTGAGCAGGGTGTTTCGAATCTGAGGCATGGTCAGCCCGATCATCATGACAATGAGGATGACGACCACCACAAGTTCCATGAGTGTAAACCCATGGTGATTCCGAACCGGACCATATGGGCATTGTGCCAAAAGGGTTACTCCTGTTCCCAGCTGTTAACATCCTTATTCTGGTCTTCTCCTCCGGGCTGGCCGTCGGCGCCGTAGCTCAGGAGATCGAAGTCTCCGTGAAGGCCGGGACTGAGGTAGACAAATTCGTGCCCCCACGGGTCTTTCGGTATCTGCCCCTTCTCAAGATACCCCCCTTTTCGCCAGGCCCTCGGCAGTTCTCCCGCGGTGGGTGCTTCCACCAGCGCCTGAAGCCCCTGCTCAGTGGAGGGATAAATCCCGTTATCCAGTTTATAGAGTCTGAGGGCGGTTTCGATACTCTCCATCTGAACCCTGGCTTTCATTCTTCTGGCTTCCTCCGGCCGCCCCATGATCCGCGGGATGATGAGGCCTGCCAGGATCCCTAAAATAACGATGACCACCATCAGTTCAATCAGCGTGAAGCCTTGAACATTCAAATGTTTTTTGCTCATATCACAATCCTTCCTGTTTCCGAGGCCAGCCATATGATCTTTCGTTTAACGGATCATTTGATTCAAATCAAAGATCGGCAGCAACATTGAAATGACGATGAAGCCGACGGTGACGCCCATGAAAAGGATCATTACCGGCTCCAGCATGGAGGTCATGGTCATGACCTGTGCCTCCACCTCCCTCTCATACATGTCGGCGATGCGATCCAGCATCTCTTCCAGATGGCCGCTCTGCTCACCCGCTGAAATCATCTGTACCGATATGGGCGGAAAGCATTGGTTTCCCGCGATGGCGTTTGAAAGGGCGTTCCCTTTCTCAACCGCATCCATGGCATCATCAATGATACGGGCAAAAAGGGTGTTCCCCACCACATTCTTGACAATCTGCAAAGCGGTCAGAAGCGGTACACCGTTTTGAAGGAGGCTCCCCAGGGTGCGGGAAAAACGGGCCACCCCTGTTTTGATATTGAAAGCACCCAAAAGGGGTACGGCCAATTTTACGTGATCCCACACGTAACGGCCCCGTTGGGTTTTTACAAGACGCCAAAACAGGACCATGGCACCTGCCCCTATGGCAAGAACCAACCACCAGAAGTCCATGAGGAAGCGGCTGATCCCAATGAGGATGATGGTTGGCAGGGGGAGCGCCTGGTGCATTTCATTGAAAATGCGGGTCACATTGGGAACCACGAAGGCCACCAGGAAAAAAACCACCACAACGCCGACACAACTCATCAGCACCGGGTATGCCATGGCCGCCTTCAGTCTTCCCCTTAATGCCTGCTGCTGTTCGCTAAGGTCGGCCAGCCGGTGCAATACCAGTTCAAGGGATCCCGAGGCTTCTCCGGCCCGAACCATGTTGATGTAGACATCGGAAAAGACCCTGGGGTGACCGGACAGGGCATGGGCCAAGCTGTTGCCTTCATTGACCGATTCTTTGACCTGGGCCAGTACCCGCTTGAATGCCGGGTTTGAAACCTGCATGATCATGGCTTCAAGGGCCGCCACCAGGGTAATGCCCGCACCCAGAAGAATGGCCAGCTGGCGGGTGGCAACAGACCGTTCACCCGGTTTGATTCGTCTTAGAAGGGGCCATCGAACCGTCTTGCCTGCGTCAGTTCCCCTGGCCGAGGATGCGGAAGCATTGACGCTGACCGGAAAAACGCCTGTTTCCCTTAATTTCTGCCGTGCCGCGATGGGACTGTCAGCATCAATGATCCCATTCCGGTTCCGGCCGGCTTTGTCCAGGGCCCGGTATTCGTAAACGGGCATTTAATGTGCTCCGATGGAAAAGCGGGGCAAGGTGCCCGGTACCAGGAATTCCAGAGAGAAACCATCATCCCGGGACCCGAACGCCTACACCCGAAATATCAAAAAAGCATCCTAACAACCCCCGTAAACCGTGTCAACAAGCGGAAAGACAATAAGAGAGGAAACACGGATTGATTTTAGGACGAGGTGCAGGTATATTTCACATGTATTTGGACAACATCCCTTGATCAGGAGAGAATTTTGAAAAAACCGTATGTCTTACTGCTAACGCTCTTTTTGCTGATCGCCTTTTCCCATGAAGCAACCGCCGAGGTAACACTGGGTGGCCGGCTATATGTGGATTTCTACTATCTTGAGAGAAACAAGGAGAATGCCCAATACAAAAATGTCGGCAACGATCCCTTTTCCAACACCGCCTTGCAGATTCCCAACATCACTCGATTTAATATGAATTGGACCAACGAAGATGACTTGGGCATGTTCATTGAGCTGGGCATCGGACAGGTGAGCGGAAACACCACTTTAAGCGAAAGCAATGGCGTAAGGCTCAGACATGCCTACGGTTGGTGGGACTTGACCGAGCGGTTTCAGCTCATCGCGGGAAAAACCACCACCCCCATTTCACCGCTTGTCCCCTACCAGATGCTGGGAACGCGATCAGGAAGCCTGAACATTATTGGCGAAGGTTATGGGGAAATCTACTCGGGACGTTACGCACAGATCAGGGGAACCTACCATTTCTCCGGCGCTGTCCGTTTGGCCGTGGCGCTTGTGAACCCCAATACCGCCTCTCTGGGAAATTACACCCCTTACCGGGACGCGGGCATTGAATATCAGACGAACACAAAACTGCCCCGAGTAGAAGTGGGCCTTCCCATTTATGCGGGTCCCGTGGCCATATACCCCAGTTTTCTGTTTCAACGGCGCACGGTTGACTTTCTTTCCGATGCGGCTTCCTACCAGGGGATCGACAATCAAATCGACACCTACATCGGATCCTTGGGGGTAAGGGCCGCCTTCGGGTCCTTTACAATCAGTGCCGAAGGGAACTGGGGGCAGAACTGGGGCAACACCGGGCTGGGCATCGGCGTCAGTCCGCCGGCCCGAAATTCAGCAGCGACCATCCATAACCATCGACTGGACAACACCACAACATACGGCTGGTGGGTGGACGGATCTTACCGCCTGGGAATCGTGACTCCGCACATCATGGGTGGCCAGATGGGGAGTTCCGGGGATAAGAACCCCATGCGATACACGTCCTGGTTTTGGGGCATCAGCATTCCCATAGCGCTGAGCAAAGGATTCAATCTGGTTCCCGAATTCATGTGGTATGATGATGGGGATGACAACCGGGACGCCTGGGAAAACCGGGTGGATTATGGCAGATATGCCATTTATGGGGTTCAGTTTCAATTCCGCTTCTGAGATTTGGCACATCAGAACACCGCAAAGACGAAACCGTCGGATCGGTCCAGAAAGCGCGGTATGGGCAGGAACTTTTTGTAACGGTCGTACCGATCTTCCTCAACCACCAGAATCACCTCCTGGTTTACGGGACGGTCTTTCAGAATCTTGTCAAAATCCTTGAGGGTCAGGAGCCGTGACCGTTGTTTCGGGTCATTCAAAATGCCGTAACTCAATTCACCGCTTTTGTCGAGCAAATACACATCGTTCCGTTTGTAATGCCAGCAAAGGGCGTGCACCAGATACGGATCGGAAACCATGAGGGTGTTGGCTTTAACACTGGAGGCATGACGTTCCAGTAACTGGCCTGGCGCTCTCCCCAAAAAAACGCTGTCCGGCAGAATGCAGGGGGTGCCGGCCAGGAACACCACCGAGGCCGAACCGTACAGCCATAACTTCCATGCTGGCTTTTTGGCCTTGGCAGCCAGGAAACTCATGGCGCTCCAGATAAAAAGACCGGCGATGGCCGCAGTTCCTTTGTCGGTTTCCAGGGGGCTGTAGACGGGTTTCCAGGGAAAATCGGTCCCCATGCTGGCAGCGAGCAGGAGTCCCCCCAGAGCGGTGATGACGCCAAAAAAACAGACCGAAAAATCAAAGGTTTTCCGCCTGCCGGATGCGAAATATTGAATCAGTCCCAGGGAAATCAGCACCGCCATGGGGGAGAAGCAGGGCAGAATGCAGGGAATCAGCTTTCCACCGCAGGCTGAAAAAAGGAGGAAGGGGAAAAGAAACCAGCAGAGCAGAAAACGAAACAAAGGGTCTTTCAGGGAAGATCTCTTCATCCCGACGACGGCGGCGGGCAACGCGAAGAGCCACGGTATGGCGCCGCCTGCCAGGATCGGAAAGAAGTACCAGAACGATTTGAGGTGCTGTTCCGCAATGGGGGAGAAATACCGTTTGATATGCTCCACCATGAAGAAGTAGCGCCAGAAATCCCCTTCGCGTAAGTGAATCAGGATGCACCATGGCAGTGCCACCACAAGGGCTCCCAAAAACGGGATCCACATGTCCCTGATAAACCGTCGCAAGCGGCCCTCCCAGATGAGAAAAGGGAAAATGGTAATCACCGGTAAGGCAAATGCCAGAAAACCCTTAACGAGAAAGGCCATGGCGCAGAACCCACCGAAGAGTGCCAGAAAGACAACCCTGGCCCTTCTTTCTTTTGCGTGGTGCCCGTGAAGAAAAAAGAGTGTGGCGCCGGTCAAAAAGAGGCTCAAAAGGCTGTCCGGGATATTGATGACGCCCAAGGCATATACCAAAAGAGATGTGAGGTAGATCCCGGCTGAAAGGATTCCCGCAAACGCGTCCCTGGCAAATCGTCTGCACAAAAGGAAAAGCATGAGCGCGGTAATGCCCGCGGCCAGGGCCGAAGGAAGCCTGGTGGCAAACCGGTTTTCGCCGAAAAGAGAAATGGTCGTTGCATTGATCCAGTAGCCCAAGGCCGGTTTTTCGAAGTATTTCAAACCGTTCAACTTGGGGACCACCCAGTCGCCGGAAGCCAGCATTTCCCGTGAGATTTCGCCGTAGCGGGACTCTTCGGGAATGGTCATGGGCCGGATTCCCAGGGGGATCAGGTAAACCGCAATGAAAAGGAGGAACATTATGAAAGCGGATTTTTTCATGGGTCAATTGCCGGGCGCATCCCCATTGGCCTGACAGGCAACCCAGCCTTCGCGGCCGGCAATCTCCCGAGGCTCGATCCTGGCAGTTTCGATCTGATCGGCACGTTTCAGTAATTGTCCCAACGGCATCAGGTTCGCACCCATGGACCGGGCCGATGAGAGGAACCTCTCAAACATGGGAAGGCACGTGATCCCTTCCACTTCCGCGTGTATCGTGAGAACGTTCAGCCCTGTGGCACTGATCCGTGACAGCATGAAATCGTTATAATTGCGAGCCGTTACACCCCCGTGACCCACCACTTCATCATATGTGGGGAGGGTCACCGGAATCTGCGGCTGGGAAAGGGGCTTGCCCGCCACCACCGGATAGAAGATACTGCGGCCTCGGCAGTCGCTGTTGTAGGCGAAGGGGAGATGCTCCTTTTCAAGAAGTACCCCGTTCAGTGATTTCCAGGCGGGATCAGCGGAACAGGTTGGTGGGTGACCGATAATTCCGGCCAGCGCGTGGGCACCCTGCCTCAGGGATTGTGAGATTTCCTGACCGGTCATGGCGTCGATGCCGGTCTGCCAGGCATGATGATCCCAACAGTGAAGTCCTGCTTCGTGGCCGGCCCGTGCAATGGCGGCAATCAGATGGGGGAGTCTTCGGCCGATGACCGGCCCGGGCCAGGCGGTTCCCCTCAGCACAATGTCCCATCCATAAAGGCTGGCCGCCCGGGTCCGCAACATCTTCCAGAAAAAACCGGGTCGAAGCAGGCGCCAGAAATGACGGCCCATGTTGTCCGGTCCAACGGAAAAGAAGAAGGACCCCAGAACGCCGAATTTGGCCAGGAGATTGCCCAGGGCGGGAACGCCGTACCGGGTTCCCCGCAGGGTATCCACGTCAATACGCAGGCCGATGTCCATGAATTATTACCGATCTTTTGTCTCTATATATCCTGATCGATTTTTTCGTTATTCAGAACCGTGTCAAAATCCCCGGACCGAATGGCTTCACGGAGGAAATAATCGAGGGTCTCCTCTACGGAAACCTCCAATGGCACCGTCGGCTCCCAGTCGAGCAGCCGCCTGGCATTTCGAATGCTGGGTTTTCGATGGGCCATGTCCTGGTATCCTTCGCCGTAGTAGGTGCGGCTTTCAACTTCCCGCAGCCCCGCAAAGGGGGGGAATCTCTCTTTCAGGGGGTGTTGGTTGAACTTATTGACCAGCAGCTCCGCCAGAAATCGAATGCTGGCCTCGTTCTCCGGGTTACCGATGTTGATGATCTGACCGTCGCACACCCCGCCCCTGTTTTCAATAATTCGGAAGAGGCATTCCACACCGTCTGAGACGTCCGTAAAACACCGCTTCTGGTTTCCGGAATCCACCAGCTGAATGGGTGTTCCCTCAACCAGGTTCAGAATCAATTGGGTGATGGCCCTGGAACTGCCGATGCGCGCCGACATGAGGCTGTCCAGTCGGGGGCCGATCCAGTTAAAAGGTCTGAACAGGGTGAATTTCAGGTTCCTTTGCCGGCCATAGGCCCAGATAACCCGGTCCAGCAGCTGCTTGCTGCAGGAATAGATCCACCGCTGCATGCGAATGGGTCCCAGGATCAGCCGGGAATCATCCTCGTCAAAGTCCTCATCGTCACACATGCCGTAGACTTCGGAGGTGGAAGGAAAGATCACCCGTTTGTCGTATTTTACACAATAGCGTACAACGCGCAGGTTTTCTTCAAAATCCAATTCAAAGACGCGAAGGGGGTTTCTCGTATATTCGATGGGGGTGGCAATGGCCACGAGCGGTATCACAATGTCACACTTCCGGATATGGTATTCGATCCACTCCCTGTGTATGGAAATGTCCCCTTCGTCGAAATGAAAGCCGGGGGTCCCCATGAGCCGTTCCACATATTTGGAGTGGAGATCCATGCCGTGAACCTCGTACTGCCCGCTGTCCAGAAGCCGCTCACTCAAGGCATTGCCGATGAAACCGTCCACCCCCAAGATCAGCACCCGTTTTTTTCGCGTGGCCAGAATTCGGTCGCTGGCCCGTTTCCCGAAACGGGTCCCTTCAACCAGTCCCATCTGGAGGGCCAGCTGAGTCCCCGTCATGAACACATCGCCCGTCTGCTGGGCCGCGTCGATTCGAAGGGCCCCTGTTTTACAGGCGATCACCAGCGGTTCCACCGAGATAACGGTTCCTGGCCTGGCAGAGTCATCCCCGGGTACTTCAGTAACGGTCCAGAAAAGGCATTTCCGATCTCCCACGTGGCTGAAGGCACCTGGAAACGGGCGGGTAACCGCTCGAACCAGGTTCCGGACCCCGTGGGCGGGCAAGGCCCAGTTGATCTCGCCGTCGGCCGGCGATCGTCCGCCATAGTAGGAGGCTTTCCCATGGTCCTGGGGAATCCTTGGGGCGGTGCCCGTTTTCAGTGGGGGAAGAATCTCATCCAGCATCTCACCCGCGGCTGATGCCGCTTTATGGTGAAGGGACAGGGCCGTATCGTCATCTGATATGTCTATTTCCACCTGGCTCACAATATCGCCGTCGTCGGGCCGTGTGGTCATGTGGTGGAGGGTGATGCCGGTCTTTGTCTCTCCGTTCACCAGGGCCCAGTTGATGGGTGTTCGCCCGCGGTATTGGGGCAGCAGGCTCCCGTGCAGGTTCAGGCAGCCTTTGGGTGGAATCTCCAGAATGTGGGAGCCCACCATGTTTCGATAATAGAAGGAGAAAATGATATCAGGGGTCAAATCGCGAATTTTGTGGACCCAGAGTGGATGGTTAATGTCTTCCGGGGCATATACCGGAATGTTCCTTTTTGTGGCCAGCTCAGCCACGGAATCGAACCAGATATTTTCCTTTGGGTCGTCCTTGTGGGTGAAAACGGCCGCAATATCAAACCCTGCCTTCAAAAGCGCCTCAATGCCTTTACAACCGATATTGTGATAAGCCAGAACAATTGCTTTCATATGATTAAAATCCTCGTTGCGGGCACCATTTCATGCCCTTTGGTTCTCCCCGATGATTCTCTCGACAAAGTACCTGGGACGGGCCCGCACGTCACTGTAAATCCGGCCGATGTACTCACCCAAAAGTCCCATGGCCAGGAATTGTGCCCCAATAAAAATGAACAGAATGGCAAAAAGGGTAAAGACCCCGGAGGCCGCCCATTCAGCACCGTAAATGAGTCGCATGACGAGGAGAAAAAAGCCGAAGGCCAGGCCGAACAAAGAGATGATACTCCCCAAAACATTCAACAATCGCAGGGGAAACGTGGTCATGCTGGTCAGCAGGTCGAACTGCAGGTTGATGAGTTTCCAGAGGCTGTATTTTGAGTTGCCGGCGGACCGTTCCGCGTGGGCAACCTCGATTTCCGCTGTGCGCCTGGCAAAGGTGTTGGCCAAAACGGGAATAAAAGTGCTTCGTTCGGAGCACTGCATCATGGCCTCCACGATGTGGCGCCGGTAGGCTCTCAACATGCACCCGTAATCCTGCATGCCGATGCCGGTGGATAGCTGAACAACCTTGTTGACCATTCTGGAGCCGGTCCGGCGAAAAAGGGTGTCCTGCCTGGGCACGCGAACGCTTCCCACCACGTCAAATCCTTCCTCGGCCTTTTCAACTAGTTTGGGGATTTCCTCGGGCGGGTTCTGAAGGTCGGCGTCCAGGGTCACGATGATGTCCCCTTTTGTCTGAGCAAATCCGGCCATGATGGCGGAATGCTGACCGTAGTTGCGGTTCAGCAGTACCCCGATAATGGCACCGGGATATTGATTGGCTGCCGCCTCGATCATCTCCCGGGACCCGTCCATACTGCCGTCATCCACCAGGATGATTTCGTAAGACCTGTCCATGTGGTTACAGGTTTTGACACAGCGAAGGATCAGCTGGCTCAGGTTTTCCGATTCGTTATAAACGGGAATAACAATGGATATTTGAGGTCGTATTGTTTCCATAGAATCTTTCCTGCCCCCTGACAACTGCACCCTGCACCCTTCAAACTAATGTTTGAGAACATCCTTCACCGTCTCGATGACCGAGTCCACATCTTCAAGTCTCATATGGGGAAAGAGCGGCAATGAACAGATGCGATCCGAATTCCATTCCGTATGGGGGAGCATGCCCCGCGCAAAACCCATGACTTCCCGGTAGTATTTCTGGAGATGAGCGGCGCGAAAGTGAAGGCCCGTACCGATATTCCTCTCTTTTAGGGCGGCCATAAATTCATCCCGGTCCATACGGGCCCGGTGGGTGTCAAGACGCACAATGAACAGGTGCCAGGCATGCTGAGTGGTGTTCTCAGGAACGGCAAGTGGCAGAAGCTCGTCCACCTCGGACAGTTTTTCCAGGTATCTGGCGGCCAGCCGGCCCCTTTTTTCAATGAACTGCTCCAACCGCTTCAGCTGCCGCAACCCCAGCACCGCCGCAACATCCGTCATGTTATATTTGTATCCCGGTTCCAGGACCTCCGCCTGGGGAGAACGGCCCTGGGTTTCGCGGTCGTAGGCATCGACCCCCAACCCGTGAAATTTCAGCCGGCTGATCCGTTCGGCCATGTCTTCATCATCGGTGCAGAACATGCCCCCCTCGCCGGTGGTGATGTTTTTGATGGGGTGAAAGGAAAAAACAGCGGTTCCGTTGGCTCCCACGTGATGGGACAGGTGATGGGTTCCCAGGGCGTGAGCCGCATCCTCCACCAGGAAAACGCCTTTGTCGCCGGCCTGCTTTCGCAGTGCCGCCATATCGGCTGAGGCCCCTGCAAAGTGAACGGGAATGACCGCCCGTGTTCTGGATGAGAAACAGTGGGATACCGTATCAGGGGTGACCATGAGGGTTTCTCTATCCACATCGGCGAAAACGGGAGTCGCCCCGGCCAGAACAATCAGGTTCACCGTGGAAACCCAGGTCATGGACGGGGTGATCACTTCATCTCCGGGCCCGATATCAAGGGCTTTCAACATCAGGTGCATGCCCGCGGTGGCGGAGGCCAGCGCGATTGAATGGGAGCAGCCCACATATTCGCAAAAACCACGTTCAAAAGCAGCTGTATTGGGGCCGGTGGTAATCCAACCGGAGCGCAGGACATCTCCAACGGCTCTGATATCTTCTTCGGAGATGGAGGGTCGCGAAAAGGGGAGAAAGTCTTTTCTCATCAGGCACTCCGGGTAATGAGGTAAACGCCCAGGCAGATAACGATAATGCCGGCCCATCTGGTGGGCCCTAAAGCCTCTTGGAAAAAAAGCTGTCCGGCAAAGGCGGTGACGATGTAACCGACGCTCAAAAGCGGATAGGCATAACTGACATCCACCCGGGAAAGCGCCAGGAGCCACACCACCACGCTCACCACATAACACAGAAGCCCCGAAAATATGAAAGGGTTCAATGCAGCTTTAAGACCGATGGGCAAAAGGTTTTCAAGTGAAAAAGCAAAATGTCCGATCTGGCGCATGCCCTGTTTCAGACATAACTGGGCCGTGGCATTCAAAAGCACCCCAAACAATATCAGGGGCAGATAGCGGGTCATGGAAAAAATCTCCTGATCGGTTTTCGCTGTACCATGGCAGCGAGACGGCACCAATATTAGTACGGATGGCGTTTGAGTCAAGTCATTTATGGCGCAGGTTCATGGGAGGGCCGTCTATTTTGAAAGGATTTTGAAATCCGATTATTCCGGTTTGATCGTGACAATGGCCCCCTCGGGGATCATGACCCCCGGACCCAGGGTATAGGAAGATGCCCCTTGGTAAGAACAGTTTTTGTTCGTG
>JANQDY010000070.1 GCA_028278625.1 Thermodesulfobacteriota bacterium | reverse complement strand
CGCCCCAGGCAACATGCTGAAAAGTTTATGAAAAATCAAAATTGGCGGCTTTTTTGAAAAATTTCCAATTTTTTTTGATCCTTATATCGGAATTCCAGGATCCTTAGAACATCCTTGACTATATGTATTCTTATATGCATATTTGAAACATGAAGTTCACCTGGCACGAAAAAAAGCGGCGAAGCAATATTCGCAAGCATGGTCTCGATTTCACCAGGGCACACGCTGTTTTTGCAGGGACAACTTTCACATTTGAAGACAGACGTTTTGACTACGGCGAGCAACGTCTTGTCACGATCGGACTGCTGGATGATGGGGCGGTCGTCATCGTACACACCGAAACAGAGGAGGAAATCCGTATAATCTCCATGCGGAGGGCGAGCAGAAATGAACAAAGACTCTACTTCAAAAACCTCTATGGATGAATACCCTGAAGTGACCCAGGCTGATTTTGACCGGGCGGTTTTCCGGGAAGGCCTTAAGCCGGTTGAAAAAAAGCAGCGCATCACCATTATGCTCGATGCCGGCGTTATCAGTTTTTTCAAGGCCAAAGCCGGAAAGAGAGGCTATCAGACCTTGATCAACGAAACCTTGAAGCAAGCCATCACAACCGAGTTCACCGGACAAAGCGATCTCGAAGAAACCCTTCGTAAAATCATCAGAGAGGAGCTCGCGGCTTCCAGCCATGCCTGATGAAAACCGTTGGGTTCTGGATCCTCAAGTCGTTTTTCGCGTAGTCCATACGCCCCCGGCATTTCCCGCCCTGCCAACCGCCAATATTCAGAGTGTCACAAGAACGCCAAAAAAGCCTGATTTTGAGTGTGTCAATCCCACCACACTTTTTAAGGGAAAAGCACGAAAACAGACGTAAGTCATTGAATTTGCAGTTGATAACAAAACAACGTCCTATAAGTTGCATTATGTAAACTTGGCAAACATCCTGTAATCACTATAGAATTTTTTTAATTTTTCGTGAAATTTTGTGACACCGCGTTTTTTGGTGTTTTCGCGAAAAAGTGTCACAAACCGTCATTCTAAAAAAACTACGAAACGACTATTAAAAATCATAACTCATGGCCACCCAGCATGTCAAACGGAAAGCTTCACCGGGGCCAACAGATGCCTCTAAAACTCATCAAACAGCTTCTTCACCAGCTGGTCAAACATGGGGTAGCTTTCCCTTGCAAGCATGTCCAAATGACGTTCCACGCCCCTTAAACGCCCCGCTATGGTTTTTTCCGGGTCCACCTCGCTTCGCCTTCTGTCGATTTCCGCTTGCAGCAATCTCCGCTCCTCGGGACCCAGGGGGAGAGCACCATCGCTCAGACCCTCTGCTGTGACCAACCATTCGGCTTCAAGCGGAATCAGTCTTTAACGTATGGCCCCCTGGCGCTCACCAATCAGCCGCGCCTTTGTTTCCAGCGACTCTGACATAAGTGCTTCGGCCTCCTCTCGTACCGCTTCATGGCCATTCTTTTTGAGTTCCCCTATTCGGCCGGAAAGGGCCACTATTTCGGCGTTTAACGTTTCCAAGAGGGTCTTGCACTCTCGAAAACCTGACTCATTGGCCGGGGCACCGGAAAGGGTGGATTCCACGAATGAAAAGCCATCCTGAAAGACGGCTTCCCGCTGCTTCTCCAGGTTGGCTTTTTTGTGCATCAGCTCGGCGCATTCGACGGCCAGGGCTTCGGATACCTTTTTCGGGTGAGTCTCATTCGGTTTTCTTCCCGTCTTCATCATGATATTTGCCCCCTTATGCTGTAATCTTCAAGACAATCTCTTCACCATCCTGAAGACGCTCCGTAATGCCCAAATCTGAGAAATGGTCGATGTGGACTACTGCAAAGAGCCACCCTCTGTCATTGGTGAACAATTCGATTTGCTCCGGATCCGTCCCATGTTGCCTTGCGATTAGCTCCATTTTCCAGTCCCAAATTACATTCACCCGCACTCATCTAACATCGACGAACAGTACCCCTTGGGTTCCGGACGTCGGGAGAAAGTCTCAATGAAGGAAATTCTGTTCAATCTCCTGGATCGGTAACCCTTCAAATTTCTTTCGCACTTGAACCGTTTTTGTCTGCAAAGAGATCCATTGCGACAAATAGTCAATCCTGCCATTTTCATTGGGAATGACAGTCAATGGGATCCCCTTCAAATCTAAAACGGGCCTGTTGAAACATGCCGAAATCCACAAAGCATCATCGAACAAAACAATGTAGAAGCCATTTGACTGACGTTGCCCCTCGTTTTTAAATTCCCCAAACAGAAGCACCGCACCCTTGTGACGGAGTTTCCACCACATGTAATTCTTCAGAAGCCTTTCACAGAAACTATCTGTGGACTTTGCTTTCATTTTTTCCATATCAACCCCTCATTCTGTGAATTAATCCAAAATCTCTAACCTCTGATCCCCGAAAACCGCCTTCAAAAGGTCAATCATTCCGTCCAACTCATCCACCATGGAAGGCGGCCGGTGCTCATAGCGCCCGCACTTTTTACATTGCAGACCTCTTGAGAAATGCTTCGCCGCATCTGTCAAGCACTCGCCATAGTAGGCGCAGTCATAACGCCGGCCGGCTTTCAATTTGATCTTGCGGATCCGTGGGGAACCCACCTTAATCTGCCGCCGCCAAGAGAAATTCAGCGCCGGACGCATTGGCCCGGGCCTGGATCTTTTTGAAAATCTTCCATATGAACGCTTCGATCTCCGGCTCAACGCCTTCCAGTTCGAGGTTGATGGTGCGGTCCATTTCCGCCGCCATTTTCGTCATGTAGGCCGCTTCCCATTGCTGCTGGGCAATGGCCCGCTGAGTGTCAAGCAGGCTCTTTTGGGCCCGGGCCATGTCCCTCTGAATCCTGATCTGTTCCCGGATGGCCTCTTCAATCTGATGCCGCATGCGCAGGTTGTCGGTATTGTTGAACGCATCTACCAGATCCGCGAGCCCGCCGGGGTCCAGGAGTTCATTGATGTCCACCGGCTCCATGTTGGTGAGTTGATCTTTAAAATAGTCCCCCATAGGACTTCCCTGGGGGCCTACGCCCACGCCATCAACCTGGACATCAATGTTGACACCACCAATGGAAGCCGATGAGAACGCACTCTTGATGGCATTCTGGGCATCGCGCACAGAGTCTTTGTTCACCTTTGCCCCAATCGGTGTTTTTATCTCTTCAACATCGCCAACGGCCTCGCCAGGATCTGGAGGGGTATCGGTTAAATGAGTTCCTCCATCCGCATCCGTCCATTTGTAAACCGTTTTGAATTCTATGGACGGTCCACCGCCCCCCACCCCGATCTCAGTGTTTAAAGCGTCCCAGTCGCTTTGAACCTCTTTGAAATTGGTGAGGACATTAAACTTAGCAGTTGAACTGAGGCTGAGAGCATCCCATTTTCTGACCACCTCGGAAATGGCACCAATGGCTTCATCATTCGTTAAGACGACCTCCACTTCCCCGCCTGACGCCTTGAACTCCTCCATCTTTTTTTGGACCAGTGCCAGGTTTTCTTCAAAGGTCCGCGTTTCAAAAACAGGTTCAACTGAAAGGGCATCGGCATCGTTTAGGTCAGCGTACCGCCGTTTCACCTGGTCAACTCCCTGGCTCACCCCATCAACAATCTGATCCCAGCCGGAATGAACCTCACCCACACTTTGATTCAGCCGCTGATAGAGACCGTCAAGCTCCTGTTGAATTCCGGACCTGGCCGTTTTGATGTCTTCCCCCCAGTCTCCGAATGTAACCTTTTCAGCCGCGGCAAGTACTGTATCAATGGATTCCAGAATGGCCACCGATATGACCTGGAGACCCGACTTGAAACCACCCCAGGCTGTTTGAATGCTGCCGATGATCACATTGAAAGCAGATTCGATCTTGTCAGCATTGTCGCCTATCATCAAAAGAAGTGTCGTGAGCCCGCTTCCAAGGGTAGTCAGCGCCTTTGCCAATGCCAAGACATTGCCTGTCGCCTCTTTGTCGGCATCGTTCATCCTGTTGAAGGCCTCTATTGAATTTAGAATGGCATCTTTCATCGGTTTGAAGGAATCAACCATACCCTTCGTAACGGTGATGAGGGATTTAATGGACTCCACCACAAACTGGATGGCGTTCCTGACACTCTCCGGGTCAGAAGGATCGAAATCGCTGAATAGACTGGCTATGCTGGAGCCCAGTTCATCCAGCTCCCTGAGCAATCCGGTCCAATCGATTCCCTCCAGGGCTTCCGGGAGTGATTCCGCCAATTCAGCAAAAAACTTTGTGATATCGCCACCCACACCGTCGAGAGCATCAAAGATGTCATCGAAGGCACCCTGATCGATCGACACCCCGAGGGATTTGAACGTCTCTGAGATCTTCTTGACGATATCCGAGTAATTGGTCTGAAGCTCAGTTCCGATCTGGATGAACGTGGCTTTCACATTGTTCGCTAAGTTCTGGTTGGTGTCTTTGAAACTATCAACCATTTTTCTATAGGCCGCTTCCGTGGCGCCGGCGGAATCGGCCATGGCACTCAAACTGTCTTTGAACTTCCCGGAAGCATCGGCACCCAAAGTCATGGCCGCTGATAGCCCGTTTACGTCCCCGAACAAAACGGCCAGCTTTTCAACGCTTCCGTCTGTTGCGGTATTGACATCCTGCAAGATCTCCTCGAAACCCTTTGTCTTCAAAGCCGTGGCGTTGAATTCAAGACCAAGTTCATTGGCCAGTTCTGTGGCTTGCTGGGATGGCTTGATAATGTTGCCCAATGCTGATTTGATTGAATCTATGGCTTGGCTTGTAGGTGCCCCGGTTGCCGTCACGGCTGCAATGGCACTAGATAACACTTCAAAAGGTACCCCGGAATTGGCCGCAATGTTTAGAACGGAAGCCAGGCTGTTGGAAAGTTCGGGAAAGGTCGTTTGACCGTTTTTGACGGTTGTGAACAGGATGTCGGAATACTTGGCAGCCTCATCCGTGCTCACCCCATAGGCGTTCAACGTGCTGGCCAGAAGCTTGGTGGATGCCTCCAGCTCTGATTTTGTGGCGATGGAAAGCTTTTCGGAATCGGAAAGCAGGGCCAGTGACTCTTTGTAATCGGTCCCCGCTGATATCGCGGTATAAATGGCTGATTCAATGTCCTCAATGCTCTTTGAGGAATCCCTGGAGTATGCCAATATATCGGTCCGGAATTGATCCACCCCCTGGCCTGTATCATCAATGAGGGTTGAAATCTCCTTGAAGGAATCACCGAACTTCCCCGCCTGATTCACTGCTACCGCCAGGCCAGCCGCCGCCATGCCTGCAAGTGCCGCGTCCAACCCAAGAACGCTGTCCGCCACATTGGAGAGCGGTTGTGCCACGTCCTCAACGTTTCTGGACAATGAATCAAAATTTTTGTTGATGTCGGAAAAAACGCCCTTCGTCTGATCGACGCCAGCAAAAAGAATTTCGACTGTTTTATTCATGTCTGCCATTATTAGTGACCTCCTGTTGTGCTACTTGAGTTTTGAAAGTTCATAATTTATTGCCCGGTCCACCTCTTTCTTTAGGCGGATGCCAGCCAACCTCATGATTTCAGCCATGGCTGGTCCATGGCCCATTACGTCCGGCACCGCAAAAGAGAAAAGCTCGTTGATGGGTAGCCGATATTGCTTCGGCAGCCTGGCGTATGGGAATTGCTTTTTCCATGGTGCTCTGGGGCCTTTGTATTTCCTCCAGAAAACACCTTCATGACCAGTCGACATTTTGGCGATGAAAGCGTGTTTAATTATTTTCCGGCCTTCAGTTTTCAGAACCTTGACCGATACACCCTTGCCGCTCTTCAACTGCCGCGCACCAAACACCATCAGAGGAAGCCTTTTGCCCCTACATCTCACATAGGCAGCTGAACTATGGCGCCCCAGTTTCGTGACGGTGATGGTATCGCGAATGATCTTCTTTTTCAGAGCAACAACTTCTGCCACTTCGTTTGTGGCATCGGTTCGAACGCCTGTGAGAGTCTTGTTGACAGCCATGCGCGTGACCTTGGGGACCGCCTCCTTGAGGCCCTTAAGGATTCTTTTAACTTCATTCAAATCACTCTGGTTGATTGTCACGTATAGTGGTTTCGACATCCTTGAGACCCTCCTTGTCATTCCCTTTCAGCCTTCGCCTTCCGTTTCCTCTCTTTAATCCCCTCCCGCACCTGATCCTTGACCCACCGATCAATCTCATCCGTATCGGACAGCCACGTTCCGTGCTTAACGGCCGGAAATCCCCGGTACCGGACCAATGCCCGGATGGTGGGTGCGCTGCACTTGTAGTAAGCCTCTATTTGACCCATTCCCTCAAGCTTCGCCATAACCCTTTCTTTCCTCTCGCTTCAGTAATCCAACCATGTTGGACGGCTGTACCCGGACATGAACCTTGACCTGGCAACCTTCACTACCGGTGGCCGCTTTTTCCGGACGGGCACATGAACCGGCGCCCGAAGTACATCAAGCCCCCCTAAAAACTGAGTGTCGGTGCAGGCCATAGAATAGATTTCACAATCCAGATAGTGATTTTCCCGCCCCTTAATCTGCACCCATGCCTCTTTCCCCGATCGCGTATCTCGCCGTTTGTATTCACTCAAAAGCTGGTTCACGTATTCCTGCGATGTTTGTGAATGAAAGAGGAAGGCGCCGGTTTGATCCCTGGCAATGGACAAACGGTAATGTAGCGCCTCTTTGAAGGCGGCCACATCGAGAAGGTACAAAACGATACCGCCTGGGAGGGGCTTGCCGAACGTACCCGGCATTTTATCGATGATTCGGTGTTGCACTCGGTTCCCGGTTTTCCAACTGGCACCTTTCACGCCGTAAATCAGGCCATTCGGAATCCGTCGCAGCCAATTATAAATTTGCTCGGTCATACTCGGCCCCGCGTCAAGCCTGGTACCTCCGGTATCGATGGCGGCCCGCCAGATCCCCATTCTATGATCACTGCCCTCAACAGTATAAGACCTTTCAAAAGCCGCCTGGCGGACTTCTTCCAGGGAAGGCAAAAAGCCATAATCAATCAGATAGCTGGTACGATCCCTCTGCCACGCTCTCACGACGTAATAGAACCCGGTCGCCTGGCTGTCGATACCCATGGTCAGAGCCCACGTTTCAGCCGGCACAAGGGAAGGGGCAAGATCCGTCAAATGAGTTCCGAGAGTATCATCCGGATCCTTTTTTTCGATTGCGGTATCTTCCCATTCTTCAGCAAACCACCCATTTACAAACACCATGAACCGCGGGGGATCATTCTTAACCTCCAAGAATTTGGCTGCAATAGCGCCCCAGGTGAGCAAAGGGCTGTAAAGAGAGCTCAAGTGGTATCCGATAGAAGCGGCTTCCGGATCCGGATCGGTTCCATCCTCCCGGAGCCATTCCCCATTCTGCAGGATTCTCACTTTGTGCTGATCCGAAATTGTTTCCCCACAAGATGCACAGAGATAGACAGCCGATTTCTTGGCAAGCCGCCAGCTGGCTGGATCCGTGCTGGGAAGGCCTTTCGTGTCCCACTTGATTTGGGAGAAGTCAAGGGTCTGCATGGCGCCGCAATGAGGGCAGGGAACAAAGAACATAAGCTGCTCTTCGCACGTATCGAAGTATCGCGAAATGGTGCCTTCTGGTGTTGTTGGGGAGCTTACCAAGACAGTCTTGGAAGTGAATGGAAACGCCTTCTGACGTTCCATGGCCAGGCCCACCGGGTCACCTTCTTTACCTGAGAATGTTGGAAACTTTCCAAGCTCATCGCAAAACAGATATTGAATGGGCGTGCTTGCCAAGTCCCCCGGTGTCTGGGCGCTGGAGAGGTACAGGATACAATCCTGGAAGTGCATCTCCTCGATTTTAAATTTGTCGGCAGCCGGGTGCTTTTTAGATCGCAAAACCGGGCATGAATTGATCATTGGCTGAATCCGGGTGGAAGAAACCTTCTTGACGATCTTTTCCGAAGAGTACACTCCCAGGATAGGCCCCGGTGCTTCATCGATCGCGTATCCCATGGAGTTCAACTGGATTTCGGTTTTACCCAACTGGGTACCCCACTTCAAAACGATCAGCCGCACCCGGTTTGAGGAGAAGGCATCCATTGGGCCTTTTTGATAAAAGAACCGGTCTGTTCGCCACTTTCCCACGTACTGGGAGCTGTGCTTAGTCAACCGTCGATTCTTATCCGCCCAGTCCGCAGCGTTCCGGGTAAGTCCCGGGTGCCAGTTATCCCAAACGTTTTTGAGGATTGCACTTTTAATCATTTCAACCGTCTCTTGATCGTCTGAAGTCGCGCCCTTTCCGCCAGGCCCTTGAGGATCTCATCAACCGCACGCTCCATGACCTCCAGTTGTTCCGCCTGATCCTTACCGGCCAGCAGGGTAGGCAGCTGTTGAGGCAACAACAGAAAAGCTCTCTTCGTCACGCTGACCATTTCTCCCAGGGCGTGTTCTATTTCCTCAACTGGTAAAAGCTTCCCCTTTTTCATGGCCACTTCCAGTTCAAGCTTGTCAGCCCGGGCCCTTTCCCAGCGCAAACGTTCATCTCTGATATCCGGGCTTTCCGGTCCAATGTTAGGGTTTGAGTAGATGTGCTCAAGCCACCATTCAAGAAACAACTTGGGGTCCCAGGAATTCCGACCGGTATATGCGCAGTCAGCGCCCTGCTCACGCCACTTTGTGAGCGTTCCCCGTGACTTGACATCAAATATGTATTGAATCGCCGTAGACTTTACTTCCATTTTTGGTTCACCTGGCCGCGTATTGTTTCCATAAGTTATTGAAAAAATTGAGCTATTTTTTGCGTGTCTATCACCCGCGATAACAAAAACGCTAGGAAGGACCCGTAAATTTTTGAAATAACTAGCTATTTGTCAATTCGCCCACTGACGCCTTGCCCAAAACGCCAACAACAAGGCATCGGCTCGCCCGTGATCCCTCTTTCTCGTAAGCTCCGCATCGGGGAAAAGACGCCTTGCTGTGTTCAAAGATCTGGCCTTTGAATCATTACCCGCCTTCATGTCGACAAGCCCCTTCTGCCAATGCCTTGGAGTCGGCATCATGAAGGGAATCCCAAAAGCTGATAAAATCCCCTCCCATGCGCCCAGGTTGCGGCCGAAGGTGAACATCGAAACCACTCCCTGCCCAGGACGTGCTGAAACCTTTTCCAGGGCGGCCATGATGATGTCATGGTCAAGCTTCCAGTCCCTGAAACGGTCTACGATAAGGGAGGGGTCCCCAGGATAGTCCAAAACATCATGGGTACCTTCATCCGTTATCAGTGCAGCTGCCCCGGTTTTTCCGGGGTCGATGCCGATGAATCCTTTCGATTTCATTTCCAAATGCTCCCTATGTCTTACTATTCGTGACTGCCAAGCGAACTTGATTGATCAAACTTGCCACGAGCCGCACCGCTTTTGTGGCCAATGTGGGACTGCTGGCCCGATGCCACTTATGATCCTCTGGTCGGAAATGGTTTCGGCATCTCTGGCAAGACATATGCCCTGGATAGGCGGAGTATGTTGGGTCCTCAACTTTGTGCCCAAACTTTTTACATAATCTGGCCAAGACTACAAAGTGCCAAAAGGCCCACCAGTTCATGGCTTTCCATTCAATTTTCAAGACTGGATATCTAAGCATTCTATTACCTGTCCTCTCCCGCCGCCTTCCTCAAAGCTTCGATAACCTCGAGCCGGTCCTCTTGTGGAATCTGGGCCGGGTTGTCCGTGTTCATGATGTCGAAAGCGGTACCCCTCCCGAGTTTTTCGATATAGGGCTCGCAAATTTTCGGCATGTCCCATGCAGCCGGGATCTCCCCTCCACCATCATCCTGGAGGGTGGTCTCAGCATCGCTCTCTTTGCTGCTCACCTCTTGAGCATCAAACGGCCATTGATTATCCGGATAGAGCTTTTCCCATTTTGCCCGAGCCTCTTCTTGGATCTCTTGGGGCGCCTCTGAAAGCCGATTCTTGTTTTTGAAAACCCAGGTGGAAAAACCAGCTTGTCGAAGATTGATAAACTCGTTCCTGAGCTCGGTCCATGGGTCAGAGTCTTTTTCCGGTGCCTCGGATAAGCCAGATGAGCTATTTTCAACGATCTCCCCTTCGTCCATGGATTGGGTGGGTTTTTTTTGTTCCCATCGCCTGAAGGCGTTCAGGAAGTCTTCAACCTGGTTGGTCTCAACGATCTGTTTTTTGAATTCCTCCAGGTCCTGGCCAAAATGATCGGCACAAATCCTCGCGTACTCTCCAACCTTCTCCCGGTCCACGTCATCCGGGATCTCTTCGTCAAAGGTGGGCTGAACCGTCACTTCATCAGCTTCAAGAGTCTGTTGGCCTTCTGGTGCTTCGGGCATTGAATACCCATTGTCTGAAGGCTCAAGGTCAACCACGTCATGGAGTTCCTCCGCCATACGCATTCCACGGAGTATGTCGCCAAATTCATCACGGTAAACCCACTGCCGGGCTTTCCATTGCATCATCCTTCTGGGAAAACGGGTCCATGGGCTGTAGATGTCTTTCCCACCGTTCTTCATCTGAGGGTTGTCAAAACCTGCCCTTTTTGCTTCCGCCCACGAAAAGGATCCTGTAACTTCTTGCCCCCCTTTTCGCTTTACAATGCAATAAAATGTCCACCCGTCTGTGAATGGCGTTCCTTCCGCTCTTTCCTTTGGATATCCGGGCTCCATTTGTCCACTCGATCTGACCAAAGACAGAACGGCATCTCCCCAAACACCGGCTTTGCCGTTGATCACCGCAATGTTCTGAAGTCCCGTGATAATGGGGAGGCCCACTTCTACGGCCATGAGCATGCCCACGGCTACCTTTTGAACGGTATCAAGGCTCTTTGGGGCAAGCCCGCTATGGTGAACCAGAGCCGCCATTTGCATTGCCTCCTCGTAATTGGCAATTCCCACGCCTCGGGTCATGTCGATATTGAGAGGCCTTCGAGCCTGCAACGCTGTTGTAGTTTCAGTTTGTGCGCTCATGATATCTCCTTTCAACTTCTCAAAACGGTGATGGGTTTCTCATAAATCTTCACGCCAGGGATTTCACGGATCCCGAGCTTAACGGCCTGATCAATTTTTTTCTGATCCGGACTGCAGTATTCACGGGGTACCGTCTCCGGAGACTCTATTTCACCTATCCATTGAGTCCGGATTGACGCCGTGGCGCCACTCTCGGTTCGGGTGGTAGTGTCCGGTTTGGGTGCCGGTACCGGCATCACCGGTGGTGGTTCCACGCCAGATTCCTTGGCCGCTGCCTCGAGCTTCTCTTTTCGGGCCGCCGCCGCTTCCTCCATGCGCTTTTGAACCTTTCGCCGCTCCAATTCTTTCTGGTATTGGAAATCGCCGATCTTCCCGCGGAGTGTGCCCACCAAACCATCAAGAGGCTTCCTGAAGGAACGGACGAAAGCATTCATGCCCCTGACGAATTGATCGGGCTCCTTGATTACCCGTTTCCGCTCCTCATCAAGGGCCTTCAAGAGCCGTTTCGCCTGGGCCGCGGATTCGACGGCCAGCTGTTCAGTTTCGTCAGAATCGACCGTCAGAGCGTCTGCTTGGGCCTGCATGTGGACAATCTTCTGACGGTAGGGCTCAAAGGCCTTCTTTGCCTTCTCCAGGTCAAGGGGCGCTCGTGGCGCCGGGGTTAAGGTTTTTGGGTTTTCCAATTCTGCGAAATTAAATGCCATGATCAACCTCCTTTGCTGTTTTGCACCCAGATGTGCACCTAGTATTTTGTTTGTCATTTTGAACGGTTGGTTGGGGTGATACATTTGTATCAGCCTCAATCCTCCGTGCCCTTTGGAAGACAGTTCCCGGTTTCACCGGCACCTCGAAATATCTCCAGGCTGTCAAAGCACACAGAAAGGCGTGAAGGTCCTCTTCTGAGTGCCGGTACTCATCAAACAAGGGAAAGCCGCCATCCGGCTTCAGCCGAAGTGTTCCACTGTGTTGGCAATCCAGGCCCGTCTTGACTTTGAAGAGATGTTCATATCCAGCAATTTGGGCGCCCCAGAGCTTCCCTTTTGCCAAAGGCGTTTTGAGATCGATTACACGCGGGACCTCATCACCGCGGAGCTTCACCGCCAGATCGGGCTTACCGGTAAATTGATAAACAGAGCATGAAAGCCGTTCCTCCACTAAGAGGACCTCCTGAACCAAAACAAACCATTTGCGGAAGGATTCAACATATCCAGCCAGGTCAACCGGTATAAGGCCAGGAAAGAGCCCCTGGGCAATCGAGGAACAGATTTCATGGACTTTTGTTCCCCGTTCGGCCGCCCGCTCCAGAACATCCGGACGGATCCCGGAGAAATCAGCATAAACGCTTAGAACCTGTGTGACGCTGGGCCAACCGTGTTTCATTGGGTCCCTCCATCAGAAATAATGCGGGCCGGTCCCGTCAGTCGGGCCAAACCATGGCAGAAGATGCAGTGCAGTGCATCAACCCTCAACAGGCCGCTAAGCTTGGCTATCCATGGCCCATCCTGTGGCCAGCAGGCAGAACCCGCATTTCCCTTTTTCATTGAATTGCCCCCACTTCCCGGTAGGTCCGGGCCCGGGCCTTTGCGCTGGCCATCAGCACACCCACCTTGGTATCTACAAAATCGATCACAGTCGCATGCTTCTGTCCTGGCGCCGGCCGTAGAGCTCGGCCGATCGCCTGAAGAAGACGTCCTTTGAACTTTATAGGAGTGGCCAAGAGAACGGCGCCCAGGGCTGGAAGGTCAAATCCCTCGCCAATCAATTGCCCGGTGGCTACCAAAGCCTTGCAATTTCCGGCGTTCAGCCTTTCAATAACTCTGCCCCGGGCCCTTTTTGAAAGACCTCCGGTCAAAACATCCGCCTGAATTCCAAAATCACGGCCCAGGGCTTCAGCTATGGCTTGGCAATGGGCTTTCCGGTCTGACAAGACCAATGGCATACCCCCGCCGTTCTTGGCTTGGCGTGCCGCTTCCTGGCTCACCAGACGGTTTCTTTCGGGGTCCTGGGTGAGCTCGAAAAGTGTTTTCGAATACTCGGATGAAGCATCGAGACGGGTCGTGAAATTCGTTCGAACCTGTTTCACTCGAAAAGGAAGTATATCGCCGTGGGCGGTCAATTCGGCCTGATCAATGGAATGCACCAGGGGCCCCAAGTGCCAATGAATAAGCTTGGTCAGTCCATCACGCCGGTATGGGGTTGCAGAAAGGCCCAGTATGTACTTGGCATTAAAGGCCGTAACGGCTTCCGTAAAGGTCTTGGAAGGAATTCGGTGGCACTCATCAACGATGATGTGACCGACTTTGGAAGCCACTTCGCCCGCGCATTTATAAAGCGTTTGCACCATGGCAATAGTGATCCGTTCCCCGATCAGCTTCCTACCGGCGCCAATGACGCCAATCTCTTCGGTAGGAATTCCCAGAAAAGTATGAATCCGGTCGACCCACTGGTTCAGCAGTTCCTTTGTGTGAACGATTATCAGTGCCGGCTGTTTTCTCTCTGCAATCACATAAATGGCGATGACGGTCTTCCCGGATCCGGTGGGGGCTTGGCACACACCGTCGCGAACTTGCATTATGGCACTGACGGCCGTTACCTGGTAATCACGAAGCTGGCCCTTGAAATCGAAATGAACCGGCTTGAGCATCAGTGTCCGATCTTTCCAATCCACAGACAAGCCGTGATCATCGGCTAACAACCCAATATCGAAAAGAAGGCCTCTGGGTACCGACAGGCCCTCATCACCCCAGCGGTAGCACTTCAGGAACTTCGGAGTTCGGCCGTTCCATCTGCTCATTCTTTCATTGTCTTTCCATTTGGGATTCAAGAGGGTCAACCGATCCGTGATTTCCCGACCAAAAGACGGTGGGATGTCTTGAACAAGGATTTCGTTTGAAACGATGGCTTTCACTTCTTCCGCCTCCGCCTCACAAGGTGGAATTTTGATTGTTTGAACTGGCTCATATTTTGACATGGGCATGTCCACTTTGTCCGAAGACCATCGACTTGACAGGCTCCCCAGGCCATTCGGCGCCCAATCGCAAGCTCCCAGTTTGCGCAGTTGTCACAGCGAAAGTTTTTCGTCACTCTTTCGATCTCCCGAGAACTCAGAGGCCGATTTTGACTGATGAGATTTTCCAGAGGATTCATTCTCCAATGTCTCCGAGGTTTTTTTGATAGCTCTTGTGTCTCATGTTTTTGGCTCCATTTTCGGAGCCCCCCAACCCCTTCGGGGGTAGTAGCGGAAACGGGCTACTACACCCCCGTAGGGGGTAAGGAAATTTCCGTTACTCAGAAATCGTAATATCTGCCGGTATTTCAAATATTTACGAGTTGCGGAAATCGCCCGTTTCCGCAACCCCTCGTTTCCGTAACCCCCTCTTTGGTGTATTTTATCCATGTTATCAATGCGTTACGAGCTACTGTTAGTTACGGAAATCGCCCGTTTCCGTTACGTTCCGTAGCCCTACGGAAACGGCTCTAAAACCGTTTTTGCTTGGTATTCATTGGGTCAAACGGAACAAATTTGAGACACTTTTTCGGCGTTCCCTGGCCAATGTTTTTCCCTGGAATTTCTTCCAACAGATGATCAGAAATGAGCTCATCTATGATCCCATCCATCTCTCTGGTTCGCTGAAATGAGGGAACCGCAACCTCTATGTCCTCCATGATGGAATCACAGCCAGACAATTTCTTAACAAGATCTCTACGGCTGAACTCTGTTTCAGACTCCGCTATCCCCTCATAAAGGATTTTTTTTATCTTGGTCCGCCTATCCATTTCCAACGCCGCATATTCCAGCAACCCAGATACCGTCCTCCTGAAGATGAATTTCGCAGGCAACTGGGCTGCATAATTCGATTTTGTAATGTCAAATTCAACGAATCCACGAGGATCGTGTAGATTGTCGAGGTTTTATCCCGAAGAATTGTCATGGTTTTTTACCTTCTTAGGTTGAGTTGAAGCCCGGCGATAATGAACCGCCAGGCTTCGAG
>JANQDY010000024.1 GCA_028278625.1 Thermodesulfobacteriota bacterium | reverse complement strand
GGATGATTAATCGAGAGACCGCTCCAAATTATGAGCCAACCTACTCAAATAACAAAAAAATTTCAGAATTTTATGCAAATACCTAACCGGAAATCACTGAGATTTTTTACAATTTTAATGGATTTTGTCAAAGATTAACTTATTTTAAAAACATCTTATTTGCTGGGAGGTTAACTAATGGATTTCGGGTTAAGTGAAGAGTTACAGATGCTTCGCGAAATGGCACGTGATTTTGCTGCCGAGAAGATTGCCCCTTTCGCGGACGAGTGGGATGAAAAGCACTATTTTCCCTATGAAGAAGTCATCAAACCCATGGGAGAGCTCGGGTTCTTCGGCACCGTGATTCCCGAACAATACGGCGGCAATGAAATGGGGTGGCTGGCTGCCATGATTCTGACCGAAGAAATTGCGCGGGCTTCCAGTTCCCTCAGGGTGCAGATCAACATGCAGACCCTGGGTTGCGCCTTTACCATTTTTCGCTATGGTTCCGATGAACTGAAAGAGAAATACATTTCAAAACTGGTGAGCGCCGAATACATGGGCGGATTCGGCATCACCGAACCGAATGCGGGCTCAGATGTCATGGCCATGAAATCGACGGCCCAGGACAAAGGGGACCACTGGCTCATCAACGGATCAAAAACCTGGATTTCCAATACCAGCGTTGCCGACGCGCTCATATACTATGCCTATACGGACAAGGGGGCTCGCGGGAAGGGACTCTCCGCTTTCGTCATCGAACCCAAGAACTTCAACGGTATCACCACCACTGACCTGGATAAGATGGGTTCGAGGTCATCACCAACGGGTGAAATCTACCTGGAAGACACCAAAGTCCCCAAAGAAAACATCCTTGGAAAACCGGGTGACGGCGCCAAGATCGTTTTCGGGTCCCTGAACCAAACCCGGCTTTCCGCCGCGGCCGGCGGCATCGGCGTGGCCCAGGCCTGCCTGGACGCAGCCACCGGTTACTGCCAGGAAAGGGAGCAGTTCGGAAAACCCATCGGTCAGTTCCAGATGAACCAGGACATGGTGGCCCAGATTACGGCTGAAATCGAAGCGGCCCGCATGATTGTGTATAAAGCCGCCTGGCAGAAAGATCAGGGAAACCTGGGGAATACCCTGGAAGTGGCCCAGGCGAAATATCTGGCCGGTGAAATCGCCGTCAAAGCCTCCCAAGTGGCCATGAAGATCCTGGGTGCCTACGGCTATTCAACGGAGTACCCGGTTGCCCGGTACTATCGGGACGCGCCCACATACCAACTGGTGGAAGGGTCGGCAAATATCTGTAAGTGGATCATCGCTCTGGATCAATTGGGCATTCGAAAAGCGAACAGATAGATGAAGCGATAGCGGAGGAAGGAATGAGACCCTATTTTGAAAATATGACGCCCTTTGGAAAGCCGCTCACCGACAAACAGATGGCGGCGGCCAAGGGAAATGTGGAAGAGATCAAAAGCGTTGAAAAAGAGGTGGCGGAGGCGGTAGACGCGGTCAAGAATGCCGGCATTCCGGAAGAAGTCCTTAAAAAGCGCGGGCAGTTGAATGTGTGGGAGCGCATAGAGTACCTTGTGGATCCCGGCTCCTTTTGCCCCCTCCACACCCTTTTGGATCCCCAGTTCAACGCGGAAGGGACCACCGGGGTGATTGACGGGCTGGCCAGAATCAACGGAAAATGGGTGGTGGTCATCGGATTCAATAACAAGGTCATGGCCGGGGCCTGGATCAAGGGACAGGCCGCCAACCAACTTCGGGTGACCGATATTGCCAAACGGCTCCGGGTGCCCCTGGTTTGGATCGTGAACTGCAGCGGCGTAAAACTCCCCGAACAGCAGGAAGTCTATGCCAACCGGCGCGGCAACGGCACCACCTTTTTCCGACATGCGGAGCTTGAAAAACTGGGGGTACCGGTTCTGGCGGGGATCTACGGCACCAACCCGGCCGGCGGCGGATACCAGGGGATCAGCCCCACCATTTTGCTGGCCCACAAGGATGCCAACATCGCCGTGGGGGGCGGCGGCATCGTGAGCGGCATGAGCCCCAAAGGGTACTTTGACGAGGAAGGGGCCGAGCAGCTCATCGAGTCGACCCGCCACTTCAAGGAGGTGCCGCCCGGCAGCGTCCCCATCCACTTCAATGAAACGGGCTTCTTCAAGGAAGTCTACGAGACAGAAGAGGGCGTGCTCGATGCCCTTAAAAAATATGTGGACATGTGTCCGGCCTATGATCCCAATTTTTTCAGGGTGGCCGAACCCAAGGAACCTCGGTTTTCAGGGGAAGACATCAACAGCATCGTGGCCTTTAACCAGAAGCGAAGCTACAATTTCGACGAAATGCTGGCACGCATCTTCGATAACAGCGAGCACATGGAATTTAGACCCGATTACGGCCCTGAGGTCTACACGGGGCTGACCAAGATCAACGGCCTTCTCATGGCCTTCATCGGAAACCGCCAGGGCTTTCTGGGGGCCAAATACCCTGAATACGCACCGTATCCTGGCATCGGCGGAAAGCTCTATCGGCAGGGGCTGATCAAGATGAACGAATTCGTCACCCTCTGCGGCCGGGACCGAGTTCCCATCGTGTGGTTCCAGGACACTTCCGGCATCGACGTGGGGGATATTGCCGAAAAGGCGGAGCTTCTGGGTCTCGGGCAATCCCTCATCTACTCCATCGAACAGACGGACGTTCCCCAGATCTGTATCGTGCTCCGTAAAGGGACGGCGGCGGCCCACTACATCATGGGGGGTCCCACCAGCAACAACCATAACACCTTTACCCTGGGAACACCCACCACGGAGATCTATGTGATGCACGGTGAAACCGCCGCCGCCGCATCCTTTGCCCGCCGGCTGGTCAAGGAAAAGGATGCAGGTCGCCCCTTGGAGCCGGTCATTGATAAGATGAACGCCCTGGCCCAGCAGTATCACGACCAATCCAGGCCCGTCTATTGCGCTAAAAGGGGATACGTGGATGAAATCGTCTCCTTTCCCGATCTGAGAAAGTACATTGCCGCCTTTGCGGGGTGCGCTTATCAGAACCCCACCTCCATCTGTCCCCATCACCACATGATGCTGCCCAGAATCATCAAGGGATAAGACGATCACAAAAAAGAGCGGGCTCTCCCTTCAGGAGGACCCGCTCTTTGCTTTATGCTTCCGGAGCGGAAATGTTCCTAAAACTCTCTTTCAAAAACCGAATATGCCGTCAATCTCTTTGGTAAAAAGGGGATATAAAAGCCGCTGGGTGTTCCGCCACCGTGACGGAAACGCCGCATCCACAAGCCCTTCTCGTACGGCCAGTTCCTGAAGCCCTCGAATCATGTTGTGACCCGAGACCAGTTGGCTGCAGGCTTCAGTACAGGATTGGCAGCCAACGCACAACCAGACGGAAGGCGATTTCAGGATCTCTTTTTCCAGCCCCAGATTGACCATTCGAAAGATTCTCTGCGGATCAAAAACCTTTCGCTCACAACAGATGGGACAAACGTTTGTGCATTCCGAACAATTGAAACAGGATGACGTTGCAAAACGCTGGGCATCATCCAGAAAACCCTGGCTGGGCGACAAATCGGAGAGGGAGACATCCGCCGAGGACGTCTCCACAGGGGTGTGCAGCCACTCATCCCATTGGGATTGGATCACTTGCCCAACATCGATGCCCTCGAGACATTGTTCCGCCGCTCGCCATCTGGCCCGCTGAAATTGTGAATAAAACGCCCCATAGCGCGCCAAGGTGTTTTCGGGAAAGAGCTCTTTTCGAATCGCCTCCCGACGCAGGAAATCCACAATGGTTTCGGGTTCGCAGTCATTGGGACAGGATCTTGTGCAGCGTTTACAGGCCAGGCAGTACCAGATTTCCGGTAAATCCACCAGTTCGTTCAAGAGCCCTAAGTTTGCCATTCTCAACACTTTCTGGGGCCGTAACCGGCTTGACCCCAGAAAGACAGGGCATTCGGAATCACAGGCACTGCAGGTCCAGCAGAGTGACGTATTTGTCCCGGTGCTAAGGTTAATGATTTTCTTCGTTTCAACATCAGGGGTGTAGTAGGCGGTCGCAGAAGTCATACAATTCATCCCTCACTATAGTGATCTCTTTTCTCAGGTCGATCGAAGTGTATGTCAACGAAAGTTGACGGGAGACCCCTACCATTTCCTGCAATGCTCAGTCAAACAAAAATATCCCTGCCAACCGTCCGATGCTGATCTTTTCCCAGAATTTCCACCATTCATACGGGCTCCCCGCGCAGGCTGATGACGCGGGTTTCCATGGGGATCTTCTTCTTGGCGGCGGCCATGGCGCGCTCAATGATCATCGGCAACCCGGAACAACAGGGTACTTCCATGACAAGAACCGTTATGCTCTTGATATGAGCCCCATTGAATATATCCGTGAATTTCTGGATATAGGCTTCCCTGTTATCGAATTTGGGGCAGCCAACCATGAGCACTTTTCCCTTGAGGTATTCTTCATGAAAATTGCCGCACGCAAATGCCGTGCAATCGGCGGCCACCAGCAGATCCGCGTTTTCGAGAAACGGGGCATTGGGCGGCACCAGGTGTATCTGGATCGGCCAGTGGGTGAGATTTGAAGGGCCGCCGCCTTTGCTGGCCGGGGCCAGGGTCGTCTGAAGTTGCACGGACGGGCAGCCGGCAACAGGGGGTGGCCCCTTTTTTTCAGCTTTCTCCTTCAAGTAGGCTTCCACCGCCGCCTCATCAAAATCATCAGCTTCCCGTTCCACAATACGCAGGGCATCGTTGGGACACTCGCCCAGACAGGCCCCAAGACCGTCACAATATTTCTCCGCAACCATCTTGGCCTTTCCATCAATCACTTGAATGGCCCCTTCGGCGCAAGCGGGCACGCATTCACCGCAACCGTCGCATCGATCCTCATCAATTTCGATTATTTTTCGCATGACTTTCATGATCTTTCTCCCTATTCTCATTTCAACAGCGTTTTCTCCGCCAGCCGGCGTCCGCTGTCCGTCAAAAATGATGTTTCAAGCACACGTTCCAGCTGCCCCTTTTCCATGGGCTTTTCCTTATGCGCCTCTTCAAGATTGGCCACGAGATCCGCATCAAAAAGGGATTTGAAATTGACCGTCTCCTTTTCTTCGGGATGGTGACGGCGGCCGACAATCCCACAAACCTCGTCGATGATTTCCGAAGGGGCTCCCAGCCGCACCAGGATTTCCCTGGCGATGGGGGGACCCTCCTGTTCCTGGTAACGGGCGGATGTACTGCCGAATTTTCTCTCCGCTTCCTTTATGCCGATGTCGTGCAGATAGGCCGCCGGGAGAATCACGGCGAGATTCCCCTGCTCCTCCCTGCCGATCTGCTCCGCATACCGGGCAACACGGGTTGCGTGGCCGATGCGTTTAAAGTCCTGCCTAAAATAGCGCTTCATCTCAATGGCCACCCTGTCTTTCAGCAAATCCTCCTTTTCTTTCAGGAGCTCCGGCGGAAGATTCCCGATACACTGCTCCGCATACTGACAATAGGAGGCGCAACCGAAATCGAGGTTCGGGTTCAAAAACCGGTGTCCGCATTTCCTGCATTTTCTCGTGGGGTCGTCTTTGAAAAACTCGACTTCATTCCCGCACTTCGGGCATTTGACGTCAAAAACCGCCCCCGGCTTCCAATACTGGCTGTCCTGGCCTGGGCATTTCATGGTATTCCCCTTCATGTTTTGGAATTGTTATCTGATCTACAATATAAGACCTTACGTGTTTTCTGCACATCTGAACACACATGTACCATCAGAATTTGCAGCTATTTTAACCAAAACAGAAACAAAAGCTTTGATCTAAGTCAAGAGGACCGTATTTACGCGGATGATTTTATTAAGAAGGGATCAGGCCCGGGTGGTCTGCCAAAAAACGGTAGAGGGTCGCACGACCCACACCCAGGATTCTGGCAGCCTTGGCTTTGTTGCCGCCGCTTTGGATAAGTGCTCTGCCCACTGCCCCTCTGTTCAGCTTTCGCCTGGGACCGCGGGAATGACGGCTCTTTTCACTGGTTCTCAATTCAATGGGGAGGTGCTCCGGCTGGATCATCTTTCCCCTTGATTTGACGAGGGCAAACCGGATGGCACTCTGCAATTCTCGCACGTTGCCCGGCCAGGCGTATTCAATCATGATGGCCATGGCATTTCTGGAAATTCCGTCGCTTTTCTGCCCCTCATTGCCGGCTGTTTTTAAAAAATGCTCCGCCAGCAACGGAATATCTCCTTTTCGCTCCCGCAACGGCGGCAAAAAGACCGGAACAACATTGACACGGTAGTACAGGTCATCCCGGAAATTTCCTTTACTCACTTCGTTCTTCAAATCACGATTCGACGCACTGATCAAACGCACATCCGCCGTCAGGGTTCTTTCCCCGCCGACCCGTTCAAAGGTCCCCTCCTGCAGCACCCGGAGCAATTTGACCTGGACCGATTTGGGCATTTCCCCAATTTCATCCAGAAAGAGGGTTCCCCGATGCGCCAGTTCAAAGCGGCCCTTCTTATCCTTCAACGCCCCCGTGAAGGCGCCTTTTACGTGCCCGAACAGTTCACTCTCCAAAAGCCCTTCCGGCAGAGCGCCGCAGTTGACCGGCACGAAAGGCTCCGAAGACCGTTGCCCCTCATTGTGAATTGCCGAGGCCACCAGTTCCTTGCCGGTTCCACTCTCGCCTTGTATGAGGACCGGGATATTCACATCGGCAATCTCTCTAATGGTTTCAAATAGTTCCATCATTCGGGCATCCTGGCTGATGATGCCCGCAAAAGAGTGCTCGGTCTTTAGGCGTGCGCGAAGGGTTGAAAGCTCGGTGATGTCTTCCATAACGACCACGGCCAATCGGTCGCCGTCATGATAAAAGGGTGCCGCGCTGACCAGCAAAGTGAGATTTCTGGGGGTTCCGTTGATAAGAAGTTCCATGTCCGCGCGATTGCGGTTGATCTGTTTTCCGCTGATGGCATCGAGCGCTGTTCTTCTGACCAGGCAGGTCCTGCAATAATCCCCAAATCCGCAACCATCAGGGCTGTCGTCGGCATGGACACAACGAAGCACTTCACCGCCGCGCTTACCCGTAACATCGCCTTCGGGCACACCGAAAATACGTTCAATGACACTGTTTACCGCAAGAACTCTTTGATCGGGGTCCACGATCAGCACACCGCAGGGAATTGCGGCAAACAACCCTTTCAAGAATTCGTTCTGGTTCATCAGTTCTCGAACAGGCTTCATCTGGTTTCCTTTTTCTTTATGGGGCTAACCGGCACACGGGATATTACCGGCGGGTCTTTACGAATAATTATATTTTGAGAAGGAAACTACCATTTTGAGACACGATAATCAATTAAATTTGAGACACTTTCCCAAATCACGGGCAAGCGCTGTTTTCTTTGCTCGGTCTTTTTGATTCTCTCAGCCGGATTGCGTCTCCCTTTCCCGGGCGTGCGAAGCGGCCAGACGCACCGTCTGCAGTTGAATGCGGACGGTCTCCAGGATCTTGCGGGCATATCCTCCGCCCATGGTGACGGCAACCGGGAGCCCACTTTCACCCAAATGCTGAAAAACCATCCGGTCCCGTTCAGCCAAGCCGGCCTGAGACAGGCTGAGCCGGCCGTAACGGTCATCAACGTATGGGTCCGCCCCCGCTATATAGATGGCAAAATCGGCACGGGCTTTCTTCAGGGAGCGTTTGAGCCCGGCATCCAATGCCGCCAAGTAGGCTTTGTCACCGGTATTGTCTTTGAGAGGGATATCGAGATCGCTCTCCTCTTTGTGGAAGGGAAAGTTTCTTTCACCATGAATTGAAAAAGTAAAGACCGTGGGATCATCGCGAAAAACAGCAGCAGTGCCGTTCCCCTGATGGACATCGCAATCGATAATCAAAACCCGTTTTACAGGCCCTTCGAACTGCAGGGCCCGTGCGGCGACCGCGCAATCATTGAACAGGCAATACCCCTCCCCCCTGTCGGGGAAAGCATGATGGGAACCGCCGGCCAAACTCAAGGAGATGCCGTCCGTGAGCGCATTCCGACACGCCTCAATTGTGGCGCCGCATGATCTTCTGCAGCGCACCACCAAGGCCCTTGACCAGGGAAGCCCGATGCGCAGCACTTCTTTCCGCGTCAGTTTCCCGGATACAACCCGATCAAAATAGCTTTTTTCGTGTACCCGAAGAATTTCCTCATCCTTTGCCGGCGCCGGCACGCACCACCCTTCGGGTTTGATGATTCCGGCCGCGGAGACATGCTGTCTTAACAGCGCATATTTCTCAATGGGAAAATGCTCCCTGCCCCGCAGGGGAAAGGTGAAATGGTCCGTATAAAATATTTTCAAATGTTTACCACTCCCAACACCTTCTTTCACATGATCATCATCTTCCACCCCGTACCGCACGAACCTTTGCCGCACCGGTTTTGAGGGCGATATAGTCGTAGCCATGGTTGAAATTGATACCCCATGCCCGTGTGGCATTGTAAATGTTGGGCGTCGATGACCAGTAAAGGGATGGCGCGGTTCCGGGAAAACAGTCGAGATCAATGGCAGGCTCATGGACGCCATCATTTACGATTGACCGAAGCTCCTTGATATCGGGCAACCGCCAGTCTTCATATCCGGCCAGACGAAGATTCTCGCAATAGGAAAGGGCCTGCTGCCAGTCGTATTTTCCGGGGGCGGTCGCCTGCTGCCACATGAGTCCGGTGTTGATATCAATGACGGTATCGTTTTCTCCCTTCTGGAAGACATTTGAAAGGCGTCCGCCTCGCACGGCACGCACATGATAGGCGCTTGATTGGTCCCATTGGGAATCGTAACCGTATTGGAAATCGACCGCCTGGGCATTTCTGGGATTGTATGCACAGACAGTGGCAGTCCAGTAACGGGCGTTTTGGGTATTGGGAAAGAAACCCGTGTCAACGGCGGGAGAAAAAGCGCCGTAATCGACCAGGCATGCAAGCTCCCTAACCGTTGGCAGCCGCCAATCCGAGTATCCGCCGAAACGGCTTGAATTCAGTTTCCCAAGGAAGAGATCCTTGGCTTCATTCCAGTCATACCGGTTGTTGCGGTCATGAACGGATCCGTCCGTTGTCTTAACCTCCCACATCAGGCCTGTGACCATGTCCTCCACCATGACCCATGAATTGCCGGCATTCAATTGGGTTCTTCCTTCGACGTCAAGCCTTCTGAAGATGCGGGGGTTCGTGGGATAAGACGCGTCCTGCCCGTAAAAGATCCGCCCGGTATCGGGACAGCGGATCATGCGGTTGTAGCCGAAGCATTCTGATTGTCCCGTATCAGGGACGGGCGTGGGAAATCTGATCATGGCAACCAGCTCTACGGTGGAGTATGGACTGCTTGTATCGCCGGCACCTTTTGCCTGGACCGCAACATAATAGGCTGCGCCGGGATGCAATTCAAAGACCCCTTGGGTCCGAACCCCCATGTTGATGGTCTTGACGGCGCGGGGCCCTGCGGTGAAATATGGGGCGTAATGAAGCAGGTATCCCGTTGCACCCGGAACAGACGTCCAGGAAACCAGGGCTTTGTTTCCGGAGGACAGAACCGACAACACCGGCGCGGCCAAAGCACCTGCCTCACGCTCTTCTCCGAAGGCATCTCCGCCTTGGGTCACGGTATTTGGTGCTAAAAAAGAGACGACCAGGACCCATATCAAATGCATCAGGATCCGCTTGGCTCCCATAGATGATCTCCACGAAAAGTCCATGGCAATGGACATTCTTATGGGGCGCTAAAACTTGGTAAGGTATATCTTCCTTTCAGACCTCAATGGACGATGCCCCGTGAAATCCTGATCCATGGATACGGCGGATGATACCACGAATCGGGCAGATCCTTAAACGGTAATTGCAGTGAGTGCATGATCCGACCGGCTTTGCCGGCAAGTTTTTATAGATGAGCGGTTCCATTGCAGGAGCAGGCAGGTTACCACTTTCCCCGTCTATGGAAGGTGGATTAGGAGATCAGCCCCATGGCATCGTCCCAAACAGCCGCCAAAGACCGGCAGGGGCCTGACAAAGACGGGCCAGGCTTCGCCGTGTCCGCCTTTGACAAGGTATTAACATGCCTTCATGTGGCAGGATCCGCACTGATCATGGCCCTGATGCTGGTCATTGTCTGCGACGTCTTGGGCAGGGCCCTGTTCAACAAACCGCTCACCGGAGCCCCGGAATTGGTTCGCACCGCGGTGGTGGGACTCCTTTTCCTGGGACTGGCGAAAACTTTAAGAAGCGGCAGGCAAATCCGTGCCACATTATTGCTGAGCAGGGTCTCCCGCCGTGCCGCAGCGGGTCTTGATCTCCTGGCCTGTCTGGCAGGCATTCTTCTCTTCGTTTTGTTGGTCTATTCCGCCTGGGAACTCCTTGTGGAGGCCTGGCGGGTGAACGAATTCGAAGGTGCCGGCGCCCTGAGGGTTCCCACCACACCCCTGAGGGCACTGATCGTCATTTCGGCGATGCTGACCCTGATCCAGTTGATGATGGACGCCCTGAAATCGTGGGCTGTTCTGTGCAAGAAAGGGGGTTGAATCATTGGATCCGGTAACCGTCGGCGTGCTGAGTGTTATGCTGATCATTTTGATGGTGGTTTTGAGCATTCCCATCGCGGTATCGCTGGCCCTTGCAGGCATGGCCGGCCTCTTTTGCATCACCGGAAGCGCCATGGTACCGGTGAGCATGTTGGGGTCCGCTGCTTTCCACGGTGTATACGACTATGTCTATTCCGTGGTCCCCATGTTCGTGCTCATGGGTTTTTTCGCAAACCTCAGCGGGGCGGCGGAAGACGCTTACGACTTTGCAGCCGCTTTTGTGAAAGACCGTCGGGGCGGGCTGGCCATTGCCACCGTGGGAGCCAATGCGGTCTTTGCGGCCGTAACCGGCATCAGCGTGGCATCGGCGGCCATGTTCAGCAAGGTGTCGCTCCCTCCCATGTTGCGCCATGGCTATAAAAAGTCATTCTGTCTCGGTGCCATCGCAGGTTCTTCCATTCTGGGCATGCTCATTCCCCCCAGCGTCCTGCTCATCCTTTACGGCATCGTGGCCAGACAGTCCATCGGGACGCTGTTTTCAGCAGGCATCATTCCCGGTATCCTATTGGCCCTGGTTTATGCTGCCGGTATCTGGCTCATGGTGCGCCTGTGGCCCGGCTTGGTATCCGACCGGGCCGGGATCCCAGAAGAGGAAGGTTCCACGGCTTATGGACTTTCACAGGCCCTTTGGCGTAAAATCATCCCGGTGGGGGGGTTGATTCTTCTGGTCCTGGGAGGCATTTACAGCGGCGTTTTTACGCCCACCGAAGCAGGAGGGATCGGTGCCTTCGGGGCCATACTGCTGGCCTTTGCAAAAAAACGCCTCACTCTAAAGAGTCTTCATGAGGTCATGCTCTCCACAGGCCATGTTTCGGTGGGAATACTCTTCATTCTGGCCACCGCCAACATGTATGCCCGCATGATCACCCTGAGCCGTCTCCCTGCCGCTCTATGCGATTGGCTGGCCGCCGTTAGCCTGCCGCCTCTGGCCGTAATGGCGATTCTATTGATCATACTCATCATTTTGGGAGCGATTCTCGATTCCGCCTCCATCATATTGATTACATTGCCCATCGTACTCCCGGTGGTGGAAACCATGGGCTTTCATCCCATATGGTTTGGCGTGGTGGCGATCATTGCCATTGAGACAGGACTCATAACCCCACCCTTCGGTTTGGTGGTGTATACCATCAAGGCCACGGTAGGGAGCGATGTCTCGGTTGAGCAGATTTTCCGCGGCTCGATCCCCTTCTTCTTCATGATGTTGCTGGTTCTGGTGCTGGTCGTTTTGTTTCCGCAGCTGGTGCTGTGGCTCCCGGATCTCATAGGATAATCCTTGCCAAGCAATCTGAAAAGTGTTTATAAATTCATTGCCGGCCGCGGCGCCGATTCAGGCAACGTTCTTGGTTCCACGGCAATGAGGAGGCATATGGATGAAAGAGCTGCAAAGATCCTGAGGGCGGCCCGTCGGCGTTTTGAGCGTTTCGGGGTCAAAAAAACCGCCATGGACGAAATCTGTCACGATGTGGGCATTTCCAAAAAGACACTCTATGAATACTTCGGTTCCAAGGAAGACCTGTTTGTTTCCACCTTTATTCAGGAAGCCCTCAAGAACCGCGATCTCATCATGACAAAGCTTGAGGGGATGGAAGACCCCCTGGAAATGGTTCAGAAACTTTTCCGGTTTGCGGTAAATCGTCAATGGAACGAATCCTATATGATCCGGGTTTTGCAGGATGAAGACGGTCTGTATCATTTTTTCCTGAAAGACAAGTACAGGCTTCAGGTGGAAGAAGGGGTCCTTTCCTTTATCCAGGGCATTCTGGAATCAGGTGTTGAGCAAGGCAAGTTCCGGCCCATGAACACCCGTACCACGGCCTACTTTCTGTTTAAGCTCTTCCAGAGCATCACCTTTGCCAAAACCGAATCCATCCAAGGGGATGAAAAAGACCTGGAAGAGCTCATAGCGTTCATCACCGCCGGAATCGTCAAATCCTGAACCTGTGAGCGAGGCACCGGCGGCAGGGAGACGCCTTAACTTTATGGCATCAGATATATATCTACATTCCGAGAAACCCTCACTCACATGAATTGTGTCATAATCTACGGCAATATCGGAAGATCTCTTGGGCCCACTAATCGGTTCCGAACAGGATGATCTCGCTATGGCCCACGGCCCACACATGCCTATCGTCCAGGGCGGACACGCCCATAAGGATACTCGTTATGCCACTTTCCTGGGGTGTCCAGGAGATCCCGTCATAGAACAGGATCGCGCCGCCATCTCCCACGGCCCACACGTGGTTCTCGTCTACTGCAGAAACGTTCCGAAGGCTTTTCGCGGTGCCGCTTGCCTGGGGTGTCCAGGAGATCCCGTCATAGAACAGGATCGTGCCGTTATCTCCCACGGCCCACACGTGGCTTTCGTCTGAGGCAGTCACCCCTCGAAGGTTGTCAGGAGTGCCGATTTCCTGGGGCGTCCAGGAGGTGCCGTCGAAGAAAAGGACCATGTCGCCAATTCCCACGGCCCACACATGGTTTTCGTCCACGGCAGCGACGCTCATAAGGATATCCGTTATGCCACTTTCCTGGGGACTCCAGGAGGTCCCGTCATAGAAGAGGATCGTGCCATTGAATCCCACGGCCCACACGTGGTTCTCATCCAGAGCAAACACGCCCACAAGGATGTTGGTGGTGCCACTTTCCTGGGTCGTCCAGGAGGTGCCGTCATAAAAAAGGATTCTGCCCCCGTCTCCCACGGTCCAAACATGGTTCTCGTCTAAAGCAGAAACGCCCATAACAAAGTCCGTTGTGCCACTTTCCTGGGGACTCCAGGAGGTCCCGTCATAGAACAAGATGATGCCACCGACCCCCGTTGCCCAGACGTGGCTTTCGTCCAGGGCAGACACCCCCAAAAGGGTATCCGTGGTGCTACTCGCCTGGGGGCTCCAGGAAGTGCCGTCATAAAAGAGGATCGTACCACCGACACCTACGGTCCAAACATGGTTTTCGTCCAGGGCGGACGCAGCCCAAAGGCTGTCCGTGGTGCCGCTTGTCTGGGGCGTCCAGGAGGTGCCGTCATGAAAAAGGATTGTACCGCTGTTTCCCACAGACCATACATGGCTTTCGTCCAGGGCGGACACGCCCAAAAGAATGTTCGTGGTGCCGCTTGCCTGGGGACTCCAGGAGGTGCCGTCATAGAAAAGGACCGCGCTGGCATGGCCCACGGTCCAAACATGGTTCTCATCGAAAGCAGACACGTCTCGAAGGCTGTCCGTGGTGCCGCTCGTCTGGGGCGTCCAGGAGGTGCCGTCATAGAAAAGGACCGTGCCGCCATCTCCTACGGCCCACACATGGCTTTCATCCACGGCAGAAACGCTGTAAAGGGCCTCCGTGGTGCCGCTTGCCTGGGGACTCCAGGAGATGCCGTCATAGAAAAGGACCGTGCCGCCATCTCCCACGGCCCACACATGGCTTTCATCCAGAGCAGACACGTCTCGAAGATTGTCGTCCGTGACACCGGTTGCCTGGGCCCTGCTTGCCTGGGGGCTCCAGGAGTTGCCGTCATAAAAGAGGATCGTGCCGCCGTGGCCCACAGTCCATACGTGAGTTGCGTCCAAGGCAGATACGCTCCGTAGAACGTCCGTAACGCCACTTGCCTGGGGACCCCAGGAAGTGCCATCGTAGAAGAGGATCGTGCCGCCGTGGCCCACAGCCCATACGTGAGTTGCATCCAAAGCAGAGACCCCCCGAAGCTCCTGCCCTCCTTCCGGTTGACGCTGCACGCTCCATGTAAATACGCCGGGTTGAAGTGTTCCGTCTCCATCGTCACTGCACGATGAAAGAGCTCCTAAACACAGCACCAACGAGGCAAGAAATATCATTCGAAAACCATTTCCGTAGACCATCTTTTCCTCCTTTTTTTCGCGGAACACTTCATTGTTAAAGAAAAGCCGAATTAACATCTGGAATTTGAACTTATTAAAGATTTAAGAAGTCGATTCTACGGTTTTAGTCGATGCTGATCGGAGATGACCAGTGTGCAAAGCCTCTGGCGATTGCGTAACCCAGTGTAATGGATTCCCAGTTGCACTCTGTGGCATTCGTCCTATAAATCTGGCAGGTTAAGTTGTTGATTAAGACTGATTTGAAACGATCAAAAATGCTGTTTATAAAGACCGCTGTTCCAGGCAAAGTCCAAAAAACCAAGGAGACATTATCACTCGTTTTGAGAGCATCAGTGGTCGGCACGCCAAAAAACGGTAATCAGTGACATCTGGATTTAACCCAATATTACCCGCTCTAAGCGTTTGTTTTCATTTGAAAGCAAAAAAGCAGGGCCATGTCAAGCGAAATCAGAGCCCTAAACAGGTAGACGACGAAATAGCGTTGCAATGTTGTCCATCTGCCTATCCTTTGAGGTAATATACTCTGGGAAGAGCGCGCATCCCCCCATCGTCCACCGGCCAGGAGACCCTTGTTGAAAAAACACCCCATGAAAGTGCCGGAGAGGTGGCTAAAAGCGCACACGGCCACGGCATGTATTTCGGTGGACATCCCTACCTAGAACGGCCATGCAGTGATCATAGCAACTCTGAGCCTGTGTCTTGAAGTCAGAACAATTGCACCGATCATTGGCCCAATTAAACCAGGCACCGGCTACCCGATTATGTGTGATTATGTCATGTAGAAATGTCTGCCTCTCAGTTATTGGATCTGCAGTTTGGGCATGTATTGTTTTCGATGGCTGAGGTAACATGCCCTTCTCTACCACAGTGAAGATTCCTTATTGAATCCAAAGGGATTTCTTCTTTTGATTTTATCACATGTATCCACTCGGCGCTTGATAAACCCATCAACTTGTCATCTTCTTCATCTATGTCATATGGTCCTGGATGGCCGCTGAGTGAATGGCCGTCTTCTCTTGATGAAAGCATCCTGTAAACTGTGCCGCAATTCGCGCAATGCAGATACAAAAGCCAAACGATGCTGCCATCCTGATCTTCTAAATGATCTGCATCATAAAGAACTTTCAACGAACAGTTGTCACAGACATATTCACCTGCCACTCGGATTTCTCCGTATTTTAAAAGCATCGGGCAATACTCGGACTGTCGGCCATTCATAACCCTTTCAAACAAACACAAGCTCAATCCCCAATTATTCCAGGGATCACCGATTCCTCTTCGAAGCAATAACCCGCAGGATTTGCCATTTGCGGATTCTTTTGTATGTCTCAAGGCTCATCTTTCTTGTGTAGCTCAGAGTAGTGGTCTGCCCAGCACGAACATTCCTTTTAAGATAGAATTTCATAACCCGCAAGCCATCTCTGTCAACAGCTTGAATGGTCAATCTGACAAATCCCTCGTATCCTTCGAGACTCGTAACGTCTGTCTTTATTAAAACCCAGTAAAAAACATTTTTGCGTGACCCCGTGCCACTACTGCTTGATCCACCACCACTTGAACCTGTAGAGGCCCTGCCATATGATTTCTTTTTGACAACCTTGGTTTTGATGGCGGAAACCCGGACATTCTCAGCGGCTGATCCATAGAACTGAATCGGTTCTTCCGGCTCTATATTATCTTCGATCGATTCGTATTCTTTGACATCTTCCGCAGTCTCTTCCGGATGTGGTGGCTTGTCGGAAAAATGTACCTTGCCGTTTTCGTCAACCCATTTGTAAAGCTTTGCACAGATATCTGACGGGCAGAAGAATAGAACCGAAGGTATCAGCAGATAGTAGATGAACCTCATTGTTCCCCCCTATATCCAGGATGAATCCTGCGAACAGTCTATCAATTTTGGCCCTGTGACGGTCCCAAATGATTTGGAACCGATTGTAGTTAGTATCGTCAAAAAAGAACGAATCTTTAGGAAACTCATGCAGGGGCATCGCCAAAGAGAAAGCCCCCATGAACTGTTGATCTTAATCGTGTACGGCCATATCATTGCGCAATCGATCCTTGATCCGCTGGTAAGACGTTCCTTCTCCATTCAATTTGCGCCATAAATTCTGATGGCTCATGTTGAGCGCCTGCGCCATTTTACGGAATGCCGGGAACCCATTTTCAATCTCTATGGACAATCCTTTTCGCCTGACTTTACGCGTGAACGGGTGTGCATATGAAATGTAGGAGTCTCAGGGAGAGAAACCGAAACACCCACCCTCGATTCCTCAGAAAAAAGATTGTTCACCCTTGCCCCCCATGTGGCCCAAGAATATACTGCTTAGCGGGTTTGTGGTTGACATTCCCAATATCAGGCGTATTCTTGGCGATGATATTACTTCAGAACCTAAGGACAACTTTTAATGAATGAGCCTCAATCACCGCTTAGAAAAAAACAGATTGTACAAGGACTGTAGGAAATAGAGCCATCAAAGAAAAAGGGTCTAAGCCCATAAGGCCTAAACCCTTGATTTCTATGGTGCCGAGACCCAGAGTTGAACTGGGGACACGGGGATTTTCAGTCCCCTGCTCTACCGGCTGAGCTATCTCGGCAACGGATTCGGGCAATATAGCGCCTGACTCAGATTCGGTCAAGCATAAATTTCCAATTAATCGCCCCGTTGGTCCGATTTTCCGATTTCTCGATTCATTTTCAGGAACATCATCTATTGCAAAAAAATTCCAATAAAAAGAGGAAGAGCCGTCGGGTGCGTTCGGGATCAGCGCCATCGGCACCCGTTGATAAAAACCCGGTGGCTTCCTTTGCCTCTGCCGAAAGAAGGCTCAAAAGGCTGATTTCCCAGTGCATGCTCAGGAATCGCACTCCCTTTCACCGGCGTCTCAGTGCCATAAAAAGAAGGACGGAGAAAGCGGAGGAGCTGGGACGAGCCGTGGCGCAGCTTGAAATCCTTGAGAAAGAGATCAAGGCTTCCGTGGCAGAAAGCGCAAATCGTTTGAAAAAGCGCCCTGAAATTCATTTTCCTTCGAATCTCCCCATTACCGCCAGGAGAGAGGACATTATCGATGCCATCCGAAGATATCAGGTGGTCATCATTTCAGGGGATACGGGTTCCGGGAAAAGCACACAGATTCCCAAGATGTGCCTGGCGGCCGGCCGTGGCATTGTTGGGAGGATTGCCTGCACGCAACCCCGCCGAATCGCCGCTACCACCATCGCTGGACGTATTTCGGAAGAGCTGGGAAGACCCGTGGGGAACCTGGTCGGTTACAAAATCAGATTCAAGGACCGCACCCACAAAGGGGCCTACATCAAAGTGCTCACCGACGGCATGCTGCTCGCGGAGACTCAGCAGGACACTCACCTGATGGAATACGATACCATCATTGTGGATGAAGCCCATGAACGGAGCCTCAACATTGACTTCATCCTGGGCATTCTGAAAAACCTGCTGAAGAGAAGAAGAGACCTCAAACTGATCATCACCTCCGCCACCATCGATACAGAAAAATTCTCCAAAGGATTTGATAATGCACCGGTGATACAGGTTTCGGGACGCCGGTACCCGGTCTCCGTGGAATACCGGCCCGTTGACCCGGAGCTTCAGGAAACAGGGGACAAAACCTATGTGGACGCGGCTTTGGAAGCCACGGAAGAGGTCTGCCGTAGAGGCCCCTCGGGGGACATTCTGGTGTTTATGCCCACGGAGCAGGACATTCTCGAAACCTGTGAGCGGCTTCTGGGCCGGGGCCTTAAAGCCGTCACACTCCTGCCCCTTTTTGCAAGGCTGCCAGGGTCCCAGCAAGCAAGGGTCTTTGCACCTCAAAAGGGACGAAAGGTCATTGTATCCACCAATGTGGCTGAAACCTCCTTGACCGTACCGGGCATCAAATATGTGGTGGACACGGGACTTGCCAGAATCTCCCGCTACATCCCCAGAAGCCGATCCACAAGCCTCCCCATCAGCCCCATCTCCAGGAGCAGTGCGGATCAACGCCAAGGCCGGTGCGGCCGTCTGGAAGACGGCATCTGCATTCGCCTCTATTCCGAGGAGGATTATGCCTCACGGCAGGAATTTACCGACCCTGAAATACTCAGGTCCAACCTGGCCGAAGTCATCCTCCGCATGATGTCGTTGAAGCTGGGAAGCATCGACGCTTTTCCGTTTCTTGACAGACCGAACCCGAGAAGCGTCAAAGACGGATTTGATCTGCTCATGGAATTGGGCGCCATCCATCGGAAAAACGGCAGGCCGACCCTGACGCAAAGGGGCCGAATGATGGCCAGAATGCCCATTGATCCGAAAATCTCCCGCATGATCCTTGAAGCGGAAACAAGGGGCTGTGTTCATGATGTGGCGATTATCGCATCAGCCCTGAGCATCCAGGATCCCAGGGAAAGACCCCTTGAAAAAGCAGCCAAGGCGGATCAGGCCCATGCCTCTTTCCGGGACGCAGGCTCTGATTTCATAACCCTTCTGAACATCTGGAACCGTTTTCACCGTTCCTGGAAGACGTTGAAGACCCAGAACAAAATGCGAAAATTCTGCAAATCCCATTTTCTATCCTTTGTGCGCATGCGGGAATGGGACCACATTCATGAGCAGATCATCAGTATTTTGAAAACCCACGGCATCAGAAATGAAAACCGGGACATTCAAAAGGATGCGGAAGACCCCTATGCGGCCATTCACCAGGCAATTCTGAGCGGCTATCTCTCCAACATCGCCGTCAAGAAGGATAAAAACATGTACCTGGCGGCCAGGGGAAGGGAGGCCATGCTGTTCCCTGGATCGGTCTTGTTCAACAAAAGCCCCTCCTGGATCGTTGCGGCGGAAATGGTCAAAACATCCCGGTTGTTCGCCAGAGGTGTCGCCAGGATAGACCCCCAGTGGCTGGAAGCCCTGGGCGGCAGCCTCTGCAAATACAGCTACACCGATCCCCACTGGGAGAAAAAGGCGGGACAGGTGCGGGCCTCCGAACAGGTAACCCTGTACGGTCTGGTCATTGTGTCGAGCCGTCCTGTTTCCTATACCCGTATCGATCCGGCCCTGTCCCACGAAATATTCATCAAATCGGCTCTGGTTTTGGGGAGCGTGAACAGGAGATTCGATTTTCTGGTTCATAACCAAACCCTCATAAAAAAGATCTCCCAAATGGAGGACAAAGTGCGCCGACGGGGCATTCGGGTCAGTGATGAACGCATTGAAGCCTTTTATGCATCCCGGTTGCCCGGCGTATGTGATGTGCGCACCCTCGAAAAGGAGATCAGAAACAGCGGTGGAGACGCCTTTCTCAAGATGCGTGAAACCGACGTCATTGCCAAAGAACCGGATGCAGAGGAGGTAGCACGGTACCCCGATGAAATGAAGGTGGGAAACAGCGCCTTCAAATTCTCCTACAGATTCCGTCCCGGCAAGCCGGAGGACGGCGTGACCCTCAAAATACCGCTAAATCAGGTATCCCAGATATCGCCCCACCGACTGGGCTGGATGGTGCCGGGTCTTTTGAAGGAGAAAATCACGGCCCTTATTAAAGGTCTGCCAAAGCGGTACCGCAAGCAGCTTGTGCCAGTATCCGATACAGTGGAAATCATCCTCTCGGAAATGAAGATATCCGATGATCCGCTGATTTCCACCCTTGGAAACTTCATTTATAAACGGTTCGATGTGGATATCCCGGCAAGGGCCTGGACCGAAGCGGAAATTCCGGAGCATCTGCAAATGAGGGTCTCCATCAGAGATCATCAAGACCGGGAACTGAAATCGACCAGGGAAACCGCAATCCTGAATGAGCTCAGAAACACCCATGATCAGCGGCCTGATGAAGAAAGCCGCTTGTTAAATAAGGCCAAGGTCCGGTGGGAAAGAAAAGGGATCCGTTCCTGGCAGTTCGAAGAATTGCCAAAGGCCGTTCCACTCTCCTCTAATGTCATGGCTTTTCCGTCCCTTTCGCCTTGTCAGGAGGGTGTGGACATCCGCCTTTTCAGCGATCAGCGGGAAGCGTTCAGGTCCCATCTAAAAGGCGTTAGAAAGCTTTTCATGATTCATTTCAAAAAAGAGCTCAAGTTCCTCAGAAAAGATCTCAAAATACCGGGGCATCTTTCTTCGAAAACCATTGATTTCGGAGGGCCTGCATCGGTGGAAAAGGAGATGTTTGAAAAGCTCATGGTCCGCTTTTTTGATCGAGATATTCGGACAAAAACCGAGTTTGAAAAAGTCGCCCGTAACATTGGTCCCGAAATTCTGCCCGCCGGCAGGGAATTGATGGCGCTTACCGGGCAGGTGCTTGCCGCCTACCACCATACCATGAATTTCATCCATCAACTGACGAACAACAACAGGAACAACCCCGCCGCTCTTGGTCTGTGCAAGCGTTTGATGACTGAGATGGGGGCACTTCTTCCCCGGGATTTCCTGGAACGCTATGACAGGGAGCGGCTGAACCATCTGCCCCGCTATGTTCGCGCCCTTGAAATCAGGGCGGAAAGGGGTGTCTATCATCCGGATAAGGACCGGGAAAAGGAAGCGCTTATTGAACCCTTGAAAGCGGTCCTAAAAAGGCATCTGCCAAGTATCAATTCCGGGGCTTCCCCGGAAAAAAAACGTGCATTTGAGGCGTTCTTCTGGCTGGTTGAAGAATATAAAGTATCCGTCTTCGCTCAGGAACTTAAAACCGCACAGCCGGTTTCCAAAAAGCGCCTGGATGAAAAGATGCGGGAGTTGGAGCGGATGGTCTAAGGAGTTTATCAGATGGCGATTCGCTTTCCCTTGACCCACAACACGGTTTTCTCTATAGTCACGCCTTTAAAAAACAATGCTTATCACCTGACTTATCATCGGAATGCACGCTATGTTGACCCTACCCTCTGTTTCAGTAAACATGATTAAACAGTGTTCCCCCGGTTTAGAAATACAGCATGCGGTTTCACCAAAAGAATGGTCCACGGTTGTTTCCGTGAGTCACAACCGGCGCATAATCCAATGCCTCGCTTTTCTTTGGCTGTTGTGCATTCCTATTTTGGCACACGCCGGTATTGCCGGCGACATTCGTGTAACCCTTGGATCACGATTTACGATTTTTGCATCTGACGCGGCCCTTGAACAATTCTCTGAAAAACCTTCTATTTTTGTAGCACATGAGGAGAATGGAAGAACATGGCACAGACGTCTTAAAATCATTAAGCCCTCCCAATTCCCAGCATCTCACATCATCTGTGAATGGACCCTTTCAAAGGTGCCGAAAGGTTCATATTCCCTTTGGATTCAGACCGACTCCCAAATGGAAGCGGAAGACATAACCAGAATCGACCGTACCCTTGTTGTTGAAGGACCCGTCCTCAGCACCCTTATCAAAAAACCGCAGGAAAACCGGTTTGTGCTAACGGGTCGTTTTTTTGGCGTCAGACCTCCGGCTGTCAGTTTGACCTACAATGAGACATCTGGGAGTGAAAACCCTGTTAGAAGGTACTGTACCGCCCTTAGACCATTGGCCTATCCCAATGGAGATGGCGAAGCAGGGAGCAGTTGCATGGATGTGGATACCGGGGAGAGCAAGGTGGAATTGATTCTCCCGGCGGATCTGCCGGAAATGGGGGCATATACAATTGTTCTCAAAAACCGGATCGGGCGCGATACAAAGGTTTATGATCGCGGCCAAAGATACGGCGCCAATCTCACCATGGCGGTTCATCCTGAAAACGCCGGAAACACGGATCCTCCCGAAAGCGAAACAACCCAGGTGAACACGGAGCGACCTGTTCCGGTTATCGCCGACCCTGCCATGGATTACCATTTTGTAAGGTGGGAAGGGACCGAAAATGCGGTGATCCCCGATAAGGTTTCGGCAAAAACGAATATTGATATATTATGGGATGCTGTTGTAACGGCCTATTTTGAGAAAAACCCTTCGGAAATCGAATTCGACGGTATCGGGTTTGCCGCCGGCGTTCGCTACAGAGATCCTGAATCAGGAAAGACGTTCTCAGAAGCGTCACTTTCCTGGAATCCCGCCAGGGACAACAGCACTCCGACCTCTGAAATCCGATATCGCGTCTATCGCGGTGTAGCGGATGACATAGCGGCAGTATTTCAAGAGCACAACCTGGCAACCATCGTTACGGGGGACACCGGAGCGGTCATCGAAGTGCCACTTTCAAGCGATGTCAATTATTTTCTCGTTGTGGCCGAGGACGGGGAAGGAAACCGGAACCGGCACCACCGGTTGACCAGAGTCACTCAACATGATGTTGATTTTGAGATTGTTCCAAAGGATCTCAGTGAGACGGTTTCCTCGGAGATCCATTTTGATGCCTTTGGCACCATTTATTTCGCCGGTGACTACAGCGCATCTCTTCATACGGGAGACGTGGTGTTGTTGGACATGGGATACTGGAAGGTTCTCCGGGTGATCCACCAGGTTGTTGTTCAAGAAGACGTCACTTATCTTGACTCCCGAAATGCGACTTTTGATGCGGTCATTGCCTCGGGCATTCTGGAGACGGAAACACGACTCCCTGAAATCAATGGGACCATAACGGGAGGCAGTGAGGCGGAAAGCCCGGACAACGTCACGCTTAATTGTTCCGCAACCTTTGCACCGATCATCAAAACAAGGGCTGAATACGTTGCGGGTGCTCTCGAAAGCGTTTCCGTCACATTGGAAGGGACCTTTCAACTAAAAGGCGAACTGGATGTCCTCTTCTCCGGGGAATATGTTTCGTGGGAAAAGCCGGAACTCATCAAGAAGCTTTCCGTATACAAATACGCTCTCGGCATTATTCCCGTTCTCCAAGAGATGGAGGTGGTTCTCGATGGATACATGCAGATCAAGGGTCCCAAGGGGGAACATATGTCCGCGGACCTCGATATTGAAAAACAAATCGCGTTAACCCTGAAATGGGATGGGCAGAGAGGCTGGAGCAAGAAAGATGAAAGTCAGACCATGACCTGCTCCATGCCGTGCCGTCCGGAGGGACCCGGGGATATTGACCTTGAATTGATCATCGGTCCCCGGCTGAAGACGTCCCTCAACCATTCGCCTGCCCATGAATATCGGCTGACACCCCAGGTGGGTGTCTGGGCCACCAAAATCGACAAAACAACCGGTGCCGAATTTCAGAAATTTGATCTGACCGCTTCCGCCAAGGCATCTGCGGAAATTTCCTATGGACTATTTTCTCAGGATCTGGCCAATACCTGGAAAGAAGAATGGATCGGCAATGGGGACCGGCAAACACTCTTCAGCCTGCCCTACATGTATGATCTGAAGAATGACAACATGTTCGTATCCCACGAACAGGATATAATAATCAGTTGGAAGGAAGGAAAAAACAACGCGGTTCTCCGGGAAAACAAGGCCGACATTCGATGGACGACAACCCTCAATGGGATCGAATACCCCTATCTGAGCCTTTCGGGGGATCCCTATTATGAGGAAGCATACGACATATGGCATCAGGATGCCTGCTTTCTGCCGAGAAGACTCGGCAAATATCAAATCCATGTGATGATGAAAGGGGACGGCTTTCTTGGCAATCTCGGTATGATATCGGATGTGAGCATCATGACGGTGGATTTACCGTCCGGTCCGCAGAACTCTTTTCAATGAGGTGGGGATGATTCGTAATTCACTTTTTGTTCGGTTGATGATGTTGACGGCGTTCATCTTATGTGTGTTTTCTCCGTCAAAGGCCTGGGCATTTGTGGCCAACACCTACAATGTGGCAGCCGGATCACGGTTCAACATTTACAGCACGCAGGCGGGACTGGATGCTTTCCACGAAAAACCAACGGTTTACGTCATAGCTTCCTTCGATGAAAAAACGCATTCCCGATCCGTGAAGGTGATGGAGCCGGGCGCTTATCCATGCTCCCGCATCACGTGCCAGTGGATGTCCTCCAAAACACCGCCCGGCACATACCAACTCTGGATTCAACCCAGGAACCAGGGAGAGACCGAGAATGCCGTGCTGATCAGTGATTCATTTTCCGTGCGGAAACCTGTTATCACGAGCCTTCAAAGGGATGCCTCCCTGTCTGACAAGGTCATTGTGGCGGGGAGGTTTTTTGGCTCCGACGCCCCCTTGATAAAGGTGTCGTACGCCTCTTCCGATGGCGAAGAGGGCCCGGATACAATTATTTGCCCGGTTTTAAAGCCGCTTGCTTTTCCCGATGGGGATGGCCGGGAAGGGGAAAGTTGCATGAATGTTGAAACCGGGGAAAGCCGGGTGGAATTTACCCTACCCCAGGAGATCCCCCAGGGCATTGAATTGAGGGTTCATCTGGGGAACAGAACCGGTCAAGACACCGCCACCTTGAAGGCCATGGAGCGGGATGATCTCATTGTGGAAATCAAAGCCTCACCCGAGCTGGGGGGGACAACCAGCCCCAGCGGATTCATTTCCGTCAAACCCGATGAGCCGGTGGAAATTTCCGCCACAACCGCCCAGGGATTTCGCTTCGTGGGCTGGGAAGCGTCGGGAAACATTGATTTGCTGAACAGCGACCTTTTGAGTGCGGTGATGACGCCCAAAGAAAACGGCACCCTCCTTGCGGTTTTTGAAGCGGTTCAGTTGGCATTTGAGGGGATCATGTCCGCCAGCGCCGCCATTATCTCGGTTCCTGATTCGGATTCAGTTGTTTCCAGCGCAAACCTCACCTGGAACCCTGCTTTTTCCGCTGATACACCCGCTTCCGGCATCAAGTATCACATTTACGTTGGCGATACCAACGATGTTGACCTCCTTTATCGGGAGGATAACCTGGTGGAGACGGTCACTGGGGTAACGGAAGCGTCGATCCCTCTGGAACCGATCGCCGGGGCCGTCTATTTTGTCTTGGCCGTGGCGGAAGACGAAACGGGAAACCGAAATGAAAACCACAGGCCGGTCCGTGTTCTAAACGAAGCAATATCTTTTAAAAAACGGATTAAGGATGTGGGCGCAATCGTGTCGGCGGAAAGCACCTTGTCCCTGTCCGAGGATGAAAAGGTATTGACCATCAAGAACGGCGATTACTGGTCCTCTTTTGACAACGAGGATGTTATTCTGTTTGACGCGGGCGGCAGACAGTATCTGAATCGGGTCAATTTGGTATATCTGGAGGGAGAGGATACCATCCTTTGGGTCACCCCGGCCACCTTTGACGATGCGATTCAAACCGGTACATGGAGTGCTGAATCGTACGCCCCCGACACCCAGGACGCGGCAGGCCGAAGAGACAGTAGTTTTACCGGTACCCTTGACTTTGGGCAGGGGGTTACGGTCCACGGCCGGTTCATCATCAGAGGTTTGACCGTTGGGTTTAAATCAGAGTTTCCGGAAAGCTCAGATAAAGTCGCCAAAGCGTGGCTCAAAGGAACCCTGGGATTTCAAGGAAGGCTGAGCATGGATGTGCAGGCCGGCGCCAACAACAATCCGGGAGAGAGACAGCCGTTCATGTCCGGAAGATTCACTACCCATGCGATTTTGGACCAAAGAAGAATTAGGAGCGATAACAACCTGGTGGTTGAGCTGTTTCTCTATTTTAGAGCGGAGAAGACGTTACGATTCGTTCAATCCATAAACATTCAAAAGCGATTCGATGTTGCAGTTGAAATCCACTCAGACGAAGCAAACAACCAAATTATCGACAACAGTGACGATCTTGTTTTTGACAGCCATTGCAGCAGCAGCGAGTTTTCTGACATGGAAATCTATTTCAAAGTCAGGCCGAAACTGGTCTCCTCCCTGCTGGACAGAAATCCTGACTACTCACAAATGTCCTTGGGCATAGAAGAAAAAATCAGGGAATCCACATCCGGTTTTATCGGGTTTAAGGCGTTTGATATCACCGCCGATGTATCTGCTTCCTATTCCTACTCGGCCAAAAACTTTTGGTTGCCCACGGAATATATTACCAAACATTTTTCGGGTGGGAATGATCCTATTTTCAGCCTTCCCTTTATCTCCATAACGGGTCCCTATTACGTGGAACAGGACACCACGGCAACTTACGTCCTGACCTGGCGGGACGGGCTCCACAATCAGGTGTACCCGTCGCAAGTGGTGTGGGATTGCTATCACGAGGATTTTTCGGCGGCATATGGCATCTCCGCCGGCCCGGTGATCAAGACGGAAGACGGTTACAAAAGGAATCTCTATTTTACGCCCCGCACATTGGGCCAGTGGAGCATCAACGCGAGCGCCAAAGGAAACGGATTTCTGGACGGGGATCTTGGCGTTGTTTATGATTCAGTTGGGGTCATGGCTTATGAGCCTTAAAAGAGCGTTGAGCCGTTTTCCATTGAATAGGATCAACAGAAGAAGCAGAATTATTGTTATAGGGAGCCATTGATCCAAATGGCCGCCGCCGGATATGTCGGCAGGGTTTTTCAAAGTGGTAATAAAGCAGCCCGATCCTCCCCCTCCACCCATGGGCACGGGCGCCTTTTCCACACTGCCGGTATGTCTTATGTCGTGACGAAACATGGGCCAATCGGTCTTGGCCGACCCGGCGGAATCCGTATGGATGGCATAGAGATTTCCGTTTGAGGAACCCACGTAAAGGGTGCCATCCGCGGCGATGGCGGGAGAGGAGTCCACAAACCCGCCGGCCTCAAAAACCCAGCGTTCCGTTCCGTCGGGATTAACCGCGTACAGGCGCCCGTTTTGCGACCCCACATAGATGGTGTCGTCGAAACCCAGGGCGGGTGAGGAATAGATCCAGTCCCCGGCAACAAAGGCCCATCTAAGGGTTCCGTCCGGATTGACCGCATAGAGGCTTTCATCCACGGAACCGATATATATGATGCCGTCCTTTCCTATGGCCGGTGAAGAGACCATTTCAGCGCCCGCCTCAAAGGTCCATTTCAGGGCCCCCGTCGAATCCAATGCATACAACCTACCGTTCCAGCAACCCACGTAAGCAGTGCCGTCCCCGGCAATTGCCGGTGAAGAATCGATCCAGTCCCCGGCTTCAAAAGACCATTTGAGGGAACCATCCGGGTTAACAGCATAGAGCCTGCCGTCCCCGGAACCCACATAAACGGTCCCGTCTGCCATGATGGCTGGCGAAGCGTCGATCCAGCCGTCCGTCTCAAACACCCATTTCCGGGTGCCATCCGGATCAACAGCATACAGGCCGCCGTCTCCGGAACCCACATATACGGTGCCGTCATAGGCAATGGCCGGGGATGCGTCGATCCAGCCGTCCGTCTCAAACACCCATTTTAAAGAACCGTCCATGTTGACCGCGTGCAGGGCGCCGTCTCCGGAACCCACATAAATGACGGTATCGTCCTCTCCCACGGCCGGTGATGAATAGATTCCCGCACTTGTCTCATATTCCCACAATCTTTCACCCCCAGGGGTTATTGCATAGAGTTTGGCATCAAAGGATCCAATGTAAATGGTACCGTTGGCTCCGATGGCTGGGGATGAATCGATGGCGTCTTCCGTTTCGAAAGTCCATTTGAGTGTTCCCTCTTGTGCGGGAGATTGCACCGGGTGAAGCAGAAAAACAAAGATGATTAGCATCAGCATCAAGATACGTTCGATAACGGAACCGTTGTTGAACATTCCACCTCCAGAGTCATAGAACTGATTTTGAATTTTGAAAACGCCTCTTATCACGAAGTCTCAAAAAAATCCACATCTCAAAAGCCATAAAAAGAGTATATGATTGCAGGACGAGAAAATGCTGGAATTTAAGCGGTTGGCATAAGGAAATGAAGCGAGGTTTCTCTCAGATTTTTTGCTCACCGATGCCCGTGTAAACGGCTTTGCAGATACCTGATACGCCTCCCTTTAATCCTTCGGGGTTTTTGCCGCCTTCGGAACGGCGGAGGTTTTCAAGATAAGTGTCAAAAGATGCCAGGGATTCATAGGCCGAGGCCAGTCTCTCGTCAGGCCGCACATGGAACAGCCAGCCCTGGCCGTAGGGATCCGTCCGGATAAGAGATAGGTCTTCCTTCACGGTTTTATTGAACTGAATACTTCCCGTGGTCGGGGACTCCAGGTAGAGGATCTTTCCCGTAATGGCAAACAGCACCGTTTCCCCTTTTCTAACGGCCCGGCCTTCATCCACCAACCGGTCCATATCCTTGATCCCCCCATACAGCAGCAAGGCGGGCTCCGTCAGACCAAACCTTATGGTCTGATCGAGGCCCATTCCCCACAACCCTTGTTTGACATCGTAGCGGCGATCTTCCGGTATTTCCACGCGCCGGCCCAAAAACTTTTCGATGACTGCCATGGCGATTCTCCCTTGAAAATGAGCCTTTTATTCAACGCGTCAGCTGGCGGTATTTGATGCGCCGGGGAACCGTTGCGTCAGCACCAAGACGTTTTCGGCGATCGGCCTCGTATTCCGACCAGTTTCCCTCGAAAAAGACCACCCTGCTCTCTCCTTCAAAGGCGAGGATGTGGGTCGAAATGCGGTCCAAGAACCATCGATCATGGCTGATGACCAGTACGCACCCGCCGAAACTGAGAAGGGCCTCTTCAAGAGCCCTCAGGGTGTTCACATCCAGATCGTTGGTGGGCTCATCCAGCAGCAGCACATTGGATTCCTCCTTGAGCATTTTGGCCAGATGTACCCGGTTGCGCTGGCCCCCTGAAAGACTTCCCACCTTCCGTTGCTGCTCCGACCCCGAGAAGTTGAATCGCGCCACATAGGCACGGGAATTCACCAGATGCCGGCCCAGCTGCAGCTGTTCGTTCCCCCCGGTAATTTCCTCCCAGATGGTCTTTTGCGCATCCAGCAGACGGCCCTGATCCACATAGGAGAGCCGGACCGTATCACCGATTCGGAGGGTCCCTTCGTCGGGGGTCTCCCGGCCGATAATCATCTGAAACAGGGTTGATTTTCCGGCACCGTTGGCACCGATGATGCCGATGATGCCGCCGGGGGGCAGATTGAAATTCATCTTTTCCATGAGCAGCCGGTCGTCAAACCCCTTTGTTACATTCACCGCCTCAATGACCTGATCGCCCAGTCTGGGACCGGGTGGAATGAAGAGCTCAAGGCTTTTTTCCTTCTCTGCCACCTCCTGGGAAAGGAGTTTGTTGTATGCGCTGATGCGGGCCTGGCTTTTGGCATGCCGACCCCGGGGGGACATGCGAATCCATTCCAATTCCCTTTCAAGGGTCTTTTGGCGGGCGGTTTCAGCTTTATCATCCCGTCTGAGCCGTTCCTTTTTCTGTTCCAGCCAACTGGTGTAGTTCCCTTTCCAGGGGATCCCGTGGCCCCGGTCCAGTTCCAATATCCATCCGGCCACATTATCGAGGAAATACCGGTCATGGGTCACCGCGATCACGGTCCCCGGGTAGGTTTTTAAGTGATGTTCCAGCCAGGCGACGCTTTCCGCATCCAGATGGTTGGTCGGTTCATCCAGCAGCAGGATGTCCGGTTTCTTGAGCAGCAGACGGCAAAGGGCCACCCGCCGTCTCTCGCCGCCGGAGATGACTTTCACGGATCGGTCTTTGGGCGGGCATCTCAGCGCATCCATGGCCATCTCAAGTCGCGCATCCAGATCCCAGGCGTTCTGGGCATCCAGCTTTTCCTGAACCCTTGCCTGACGGTCGATGAGCGCTGCCATGGCGTCATCATCCATGGGCTCCGCGAACTTCAGATTGATCTCTTCAAACTCTTTCAGGGCCTCGACCGTTTCCCGGACCCCTTCCTCAACCACCTCTCGCACGGTCTTGTCCACATCCACCAGCGGTTCCTGCTCCAGGTATCCGACCGTATACCCCTCGCTTAAAATGGTTTCTCCACTGAAGTCTCTGTCATCGCCCGCCAGAATCCGTAATAAGGAGCTCTTTCCGGCACCATTAAGCCCCAGGACACCGATCTTGGCACCCAGAAAATAGGAGAGGGAAATCTCTTTCAGGACCGGTTTTCGGTCATAAAATTTGCTGACCCGAATCATTGAATAGATGACTTTGTTAATATCCTTTGCCATGAATCAATCCCAATAATGTCTATTTTTGCGCTTTCAATGCCCTGTAAACATCCAGTATGATCTTTTCCGAAACTTCCCCCATGGCCAGGCTCATGGTTTCGGCCAGACCGCGGGGATGCTCTTCCCGGCATCTTCGTTTTACCCGGTACGATTTCTGCAACAGAATCCGTTTGCTCACATCCGGTTCCCCAAGGACCACCAGCATAATACTCAACCCCAGCACCGCATCCCACCCGTCTGGCGAATCCATTTCCATGAATTCGTCAACGGATCCTTCCAGGGCATAGGAAGCGCTCTGATGGCTTTTATAGGTAAATACCGCCTTGAAAAGGCCCGAGTCCCGCAAATCCCTGGCCAGAAAATAGGTGGCAAAACTCCCTGGATTTGCAATCCATTTGGAAAAGACATATTCGTCCCGTTTGAAAGATTCATTTTGAAAGATCATGCGGTTGGAGTTATAGGGCGGGGCCACCCCGAAGCGGTCCACCCGTATGACCTTGTCGATGGGTTTCAGGTTTTCCGGTTTGGGGACCGTATATTCTAGGGTGTAATAGCTGATTTTGGGTTTCGGTTTTTTGAGTGCATTACACCCTGCCAGGCAAAAGAGACCGCAAATAACCACCAGCAGTAGTCTTTGACGCTTCCTCATCCAATTTCTCCTTTTCATTGCTCCCGATTATCCATCTCCAGTGCCGTCGGTTCCGCCGGTTCGCCAAACAACAACTGTGACGGGCTGTCTGAAAGAACTTCCAGAAATCGGTTCAGGTTGTCCGTGGCCCGCTCCAGGTTTTGCACGCTGATCAGAAGCTGGGCTTTCAGCCGATTGAGCGTATCATCTGCGTTGGTGATGAGACCGGTCCCTTTTTCCAACAGGGTGTTGGCACTCACCATGGCTTTCTTGAGATCCAGGACCGCCTCTCCGATCGGTTTTTCATTTGTGGCGATGAACTTTTCCATTCGAACCAGGGTTCGGTCCACCTTGCCCAGGGAATTTCCAGCCTTTTTCATCAAATCCTTCGCCGATTTTGCAGCATGATCCACGGAACCCAAGATCCCCTGCCATTTGGGATCCTTCAAAATGCTCTCGGCACCGGACAGTGCGGACTGAAGCGTGTTGCTAATCCCCTTAATATCAGCCGCTGCCATCACCACATTGGCGTTGTCGAGGGTCAGTTTCAACTTGTCTGAAATCCCTTTTAGATCAATGGATTTGAAATGGGTCAACACATCGTCCAACCCTTGCAGCAGCTGATTGATGTTGGACGGTTTTGACGCCACGATGGGATATTCCGAGGGAAACGAGAGCGGGGGGGACTCATCCGGCTCCCCGATTCTCTTTCGATCCAGCTCCACCAGCATACTGCCGGTGATTCCCACATTCTTGAGCTGTGCGACGATGCTCTTGTCCAGCTTCTGGCCTGTTTCGACTTTGAGAATTACCTGAATGAGCTTTGAATCGGGCGCCACCCCGATACTCTCAACCCTTCCGATGGGGACGCCACGATACTTCACCGGGGAGTCCTTTTGCAGGCCCTGAACGGATTCGTTAAAATAGGTAACGTAGAAGCGCCCTTTTTCAAAATACCGGCTCATTCCGAGCCAGACAATGGCCAGCACACTGATGGTCAGGCCTCCGGCCACGAAAAGGCCCACGGTGAATTTTGCTTTTCTTGATGCCATAAGGAAAATTCCTTTTCATTCAGGCCCGACGGTTGAAAAACTGCTTGACAAAGGCATTCTGACTGTGATCCCGAAGGTATCTGGGATCCCCCTCCGCAATCATGCCTTTGGCCTTCTTATCCAGCATGATGATCCTTGAAGCCACCGTAAAAATGCTGTCCAGTTCGTGGGTCACAATGACCATGGTGGTTCCCAGGGTTCGGTTCAAGTGCAGCAGCAGGTTGTCCAGCTCCGCCGAAGTAATGGGATCAAGGCCCGCGGACGGTTCATCAAAGAAGAGAATCTTGGGATTCAGGGCCATGGCCCTTGCCAGCCCGGCCCTTTTTTTCATGCCGCCACTCAGTTCGGAGGGGAGATGGTTGCCATATCCATCCAGATTGACGAGGCCCAGCTTCATTTTCACCAGCGTATCAACGGCTTCCTTTTTGAGGGAAGTATACGCCTCTATGGGCAGAGCAACATTCTGGGCCACGGTCATGGAACCGAACAATGCCGCACTCTGATAGAGAACGCCGATTTTGGTCAGGATCTGCTTCAATCCGTCTTCATCCTCACTTTGGACCTCATCCCCGTCAATGAAAATTCGACCCGCCCTCGGCTGCAAAAGTCCGATAATGCTCTTTAAGAGCGTACTCTTGCCGCACCCGCTCCCCCCCAGAATCACAAAAATCTCGCCCTCATAGACATTGAAGGTGACGTTTCTGAAGATCACCGCATCGTCATATCCGGCCTCCAGGTCTTTCACCTCTATGATCGTTTTTCTGGACATGGTTCGTCTCTCACCCGGTATAGCGCAGAACCACTGAAAAGATGGAATCAAAAAGAATGATCAGGAAAATACTGCTCACCACCGCGGAGGTGGTGGCCTGGCCCACCGAGGCAGCGCCCCCGCTGACCTGGAAGCCTCTCAAGCATCCGACCCAGGTGATCAGCACCGCGAAAACACCGCTTTTCAGAACCCCCCAAAACACGTCGAAAATGCTTAGGGTATTGATGGTCTGAGTCACATAGGCGCCCACGGTCAGATCGAGCATGAAAACGCCCACCAGCAGACCACCTGCGATGGCAAAGATGTCGGAAAAGAGTGTCAGAATGGGAACCATGATCATTGCGGCGATAAGCTTCGGTATCACCAGGAATCCCACCGGGTCAAACCCCATGGTAAAGAGAGCATCCACTTCCTCTGAAATCTTCATGGTCCCGATTTCCGCGGCAAAGGCGGATCCCGATCTTCCCGCAACAATGATGGCCGTCATGATGGGTCCCAATTCCCGGGTCATGGCAAGGCTTACTAGCGATGCCACGTAGATGTTGGCGCCGAATTGCTCCAACTGAACGGAACTCATGAAGGCCATGATCAATCCCATGAGAAAACTGATCAGCGCTACGATTGGGAGACCGTCCACACCGGTTTTCTGCATGTAGTCAAGGGTATCGTCCTTTCGGAGTGCTTTGGGATGCAGCAAATGGTAGCCCAGAGAAAGGGCGATGGCGCCGATAAAGGATATGGCGTATTTCAAATCGAGAAAAAACTCAAAGGTCTTCTCACCCACTCGAACGATGATCCCTTCTCGCCGCTTCTTTTTAAAAAAGACCTTTTTGAAAAGGGAATCAAATTTGAGGAACATCAACATTTCCCTGGTTTTCGGGCTGGGGTTCTCCAGATCGAAAACCCCGTTTCCTCTTACGGCAATCTTGCGCAATTCCACCAGCACCAGGGTTCCGAAATCGTCCAAATAGGTCACATCCGCAAGATCCACGGTCAAGTCTCCGGGCGGATGATCCGCAAATTCCCGGGACAACTCCTCAATAAGGGTGGCGGCATTGCTCGAATCCATGCGACCATGAAAACGAATTGTCGTGCCGCCCTGCGCCTTTTTGGAGATCTCATATGGAAGGGTGGAAGCGGTGGTGTTCAACAGTCTTAAGGCCCGTCAAAAGGAAGATGTTTCAAATCATCCTCATTTACGTTATATTTTTCCTTCAGTCTTGCAAGATCCACCTGAAAGACCAGCCAGCCCAGGAAATCACCGTCTTTTTCCATTTTGAAAGCCATTTCAACGGCTTTAATTCCCATGGGATTTTCCTTGGTAGACCGGTACAGGGTCAGTATGCTGTAAGGTCTGTTCTTGCCTTGGTCGAAACGGATGCCGGAATAGCTGCTCCTGAGCATCTTTTCCCCATCGAAACCGGGCAGGGTCGTATAGGCGTCAAACACTTTCTTGTTCTCATCCAGCAGGATCAGCCCCTGATAGGGAATTGAAACATCCTTTTGGACGTCAAGGAACCCCTTTATCACCTGCCTGGTTTTCCCGCGGTCACCGGCTTTAAAGGGCTCGGCCAGAACCGATTCAAGCATGTTGAAGGTTACCAGGAGATCATCCCTGAATTGGCGTTTTCGCGAGTCCGTGATTTTATAGCCCTTGGAGAAATAGGGGTATCCAAACAGGATCCCCGCCGTAAAGAGCGCCAGCAGGGCCAAAGCGGGGAATAGCCAGCGTCGTGCGCGCCGATAGCGACGCTCCAGGGTTTCAACGGAGGTAACGTCCCTGCCGATGAACAGCACGCCCCGGAAATTGTGCTGGCCGTCGTATAACACCCGCGTGCTGGTGGAAACGAAACAGACCCCTTTTTCCGGATGTCGGATTTTGAGCACCTTTTCCTGTATGGCATCGCCCGCTTTCAGCTCTTCAATGATGGTTTTGTAAACGGATGGATCATCGTAGATTCTTTCGGCGGATTTGCCCACCATCTCGGTCTCTTCTCTGCCGTAGAGTTTTTCCGCCGCAGTGTTCCATGTGGAGATATTGCCATCCTTGTCCACAATCATGACGGCATCAGGCAGCTGGTCGCACAGTTCCCGGAATCCGAAGAGGGTCTGACTGGTGATATCCAGGCGTTTTGCCAGGTATTTTGCCACCACCGTAACCACCTCCGGAAACTCCTTCAGAAAGTACTCAACCTTCTCTTTGGGGATCCGGATCGCTTTCACATCCGTCATTGCTCTTACGGTGGCGGTTCTCTTCTGTTCCAATAGAAAGGACATTTCCCCGAAAACCACACCTTCTTTAATGATTTCGGCGATCTTTTTGGTCCCTTTCAAAATATCCAGTTTGCCGGATACCAGAACGTAAATATCCTGGGTATCATCGCCCTCGAAAAAGAGGGTCTCCCCTGTTTCAAAAGAAACAAGATACTTCTTCATCTCGGGGTTATGAATAACGCTGCTCAGCATAGCCTATTTACCGAAAGCTTAACCGAATATATCTGATCGGTGTTAGTGTATCTCTTAAGCAACTTTTCGTCAAGCGCTTGCGCACCAAACGCCCTAACGGAATTCCATCCCTTGAACCTGCCTCTCCCCCACAATTGAGAAATTCGCGCCCGCTTTTTTCTCTACAAAACCGATCCGTTCAAGATCCGCCAAAACCGCCATTACTGGCTCCTTTTGAGCGTTCAACGCCATGGCGATCTCTTCCGCTTCAATGGCTCCGTGAGAAGGCGGCCTTTTCTTCAAAAACCGGAAGACATTGATGGCCAGGGCCAATCGGTTGTCTTGGGAGAGCAATCGGGTGCCGGGATCATACTCTCTGCGGAATTGAAAGGCGAATACCAGTTCGGCGCCCATCAGGAAGATCACCCAGCCGATGTAAATCCAAAGCAATATCAGCGGCACGGTGGCAAAAGAACCGTAAATGGCATTGTAACGTGCCACACCCAGCTGAAGATTCATGTAAAGCAGCAACACCAGCAACCAGCTGATACCCGCAAAAAGTCCCCCAGACAGCGCATACAGGGTCGAAACCTCCGTATTTGGCAGGAATTTGTACAGCGCGGCAAATGTTCCCGCCACGACCATGGCCGGGAACATCTTCAACAGGAACGATACCATCCAGGGTCTCGGCAGGAGCACCTCAAGTCTCTCCATCAGTGTTGAACTCTGAAGAACCGCCATTGCCGCAAAGCCGAGATTCATGGCAATGGGGAGTAAAATCAGCACTGCCAGATAATTTATCCCCCGTTTCCACAGGGAACGCCCTTTCTTGACCTCCCAAATGGTATTCATGCATGCTTCGAGGTGAGCGAAAAAAGACGCCACCAGAATCAATATGGCAACGGTACCGGCAAATCCCAGGGTCGCAAAATCGGTTCGATTGATGTAGTCGAAGATTTTGTCCACGATCTGTTTTAAGTGGATAACCAGATTTCCTTTGGACCCTTTCTGGGCGGTCGGTGAATCCATGGCAGGTTTTTTTTCAGGCTGGGCTCCTTTTTTTGGATCAACGTTCTGGTCCACCGGTGAATCGTCGGATACCACGATCTGATCAAGGAATCCATGGACCAAAAGCTGTGTCTCTTTTCCGATGCCCACATCTTTCAGGATAGCGGTCCCAAGGGCCAGCATGGGTGCCACGGCCAGGACAGCCGTGAGTGCCAGGCCCCTTGCCCGAAAGGTGATGGCATCCTTTAGAACTTTGAGGAATACGATGGAAATAATTCTAAGACAGGAATTGCCAAAGATCTGAGTACGCGAGGCGCCCGAAGGATTCCCGCCCCATACCCTTTGATAAAGAAACCGGGATATTCGGTCAGAAAGGCCGATGTGGCCTCTTTTTGGGGTGCCGGTTCTGGGTATCACCTGTTTGGGGGTATCCTTCATCTTTCAGTTCGCCCAAGCCCTTGAAGGTTCCACCCCCAAAACGCTCACTCAGCCAGATAAAGGGGCAGGAAAACCACAACAGTGGTCATCCCCTCTTTGGATCGAATCTCCAGTTTTCCGTTCAGCATACGCAGTATTCGACGGGTAATATAGAGTCCCCGCCCTTCACCGGCACCTTCAGCAATCTTCGTCTGATCCTGCCGCGACATTTCACCGCTGTTTGAAATCTCCGCACAGGCCCACCGCTCTCTTCTGTAGGTGCGAACAGCCAGGATGCCTCCTCTTAAGGGGATCGCTTTGGTGGCATTGTTCAGAAGATTGTCAAATACCCGTTCAATCTGGACATCGTGGCACTTGACCCTCAACTGCCAGTCGTACGGCCCCTCCTTTAATGCCACATCCTGCCTGAGCATCTCCTTGACGGCCTCTTTGTTGATCTCCACCCTTTTCTGCAGGGTTCGGGAAAAATCCACCACCTGTTCATCCCCCACCGTATAGACACCCATGGCAAGTTCCTGCAGACGGCTGGTTTCCTCCAGCAGGATATCCACGTATTTCTGAATCTGCTCTCTTGAGGACTCCAGGTCATCTTTCTGGGTGAGAAATTTGAGGCGACGGGCAAAACCAGCCGTTGCTATTGCCGGGTTTTTGAAATCATGAAGGGCATCATCCAGTTGTTCCATCTTCTGCGCCTTTACCAGTTCTTGCCCCAGAAACAGAAAAATGCCGATTTCTTCCTCCCGGTACCTCTTTCGATAGTCCAAGGCGTCGAATCGCATGAAATGGGTGATTTCTCCCGCCACTTTGAGGGGAATGAAGAGAATGGAGTTGATCCCCTGTTCACTGGCGAACCGCTTGTTCTCTTGAGACATGAGGGCGCTTCGCTGCACGTCAACAATCATGGTGTAAAAGGGCGTGACCTCTTCGTAACGGGAATCGCCCGTATAGTCCCTCAGTTCCATCAGCACTTCATAAACCGGCTCACTGGTGACGGGCACCGCCTTTCCTAGAGAATGATAGCCGTTGATGCTGGGATAAGCCGCCTGTAACAGGACCTGCTCCAGCGCGGAACCGACCGAGAAAAGCGCGCAGCTCTGAAGATCCACCATGTCCGCCAGTTCAGGAACCACTTCATTGAACACCTCCGCCAGTTTCACCCCGCCCCGGCTTCCGATCTTCCGGAAGATGTGATTGACGATCAATTCCCGCTTTTCCGCAACACGATTCAATGTGAGGATTTTTTTGTGGGCGATGACAAAACTGAGGCGTTTGACCATGGTTTCGGCGGCTTTGATGTCAAGAGACCCGAATTTCCTGTCCCCGTCCGCAAAGTAAATCTGAATGACACCGAGGGTGTCTCTCTCCCTGGGAAAGAACCTTGGAATTTCAAAGGGAATGGCCATCAGAGAATGGAGACCCAGCTTCAAAACGGTCTCTTTGTCGTGGTATAGTTCTTCTTTCAGCAGATCAGGCGCAAAATAGGCTCTCCGACTTCCCAATACCTTTCCCGCAATGCTGTCCTCAAGGGGGATGGCGGTTTCCCGTGTTTCTTCCCGTGACGGGTATGATCCATAGGAAAGCATCTGTTCGGTCCTGGGGTCATAGATTCTTACGGAAGCAGACATTGCTCCAAGGAAGGAGACCATGTGGCAGGTGGCCCTTTCCAGAATCTCTTTCTCGGAAAGGTCCGGATCAATGTCTACGATCTCATCAACTTTTTCGGCAAGCCGTTCCAGGAATTTTGAAAAAAGTCCCTCTTCAACCCATTGTATAAAGTGGTCCCAGAATGCCTCCTTTTCCGGAAGATCTCCGGCCCAGGGCTCCTGCTGGACATCCCTTATCAAATTTCGCAATTCAGATAGCATGGAAGGGGAATTCACTATTCTTTCTTATATTGACGAATAGTTGCAAGAAATAGCAAATGCCCTTTCGCAAGTCAAGGGTACACGAACCCCTTGCGCCCATTCCCGAAGCCTTTTTGACAGTTACATTCAAGCCATTCCTTGACCCCTATGACGCCCTGTGATAAATCTGTTTTAACCTTCGCTCATTGCCGAAGACGCCCTAACCCACGGCCATGCCAGGGCAATACCATGAACATCAGAAAAGCACTTGAAATACTCGAAATTGGCCCCGACGCCACAGCAGATGAAGTAAAACAGGCCTACAAGGATCTTGTTGCCGTCTGGCATCCTGATCGCTTTTCTCACAATCCGCGACTCAGAAGCAAGGCTGAGGAAAAGTTGAAGGAAGCCAACCTCGCTTATGAAACCTTAAAATCCTTTTTTTCCGGACGACAAATCAAAGCAGATGAGGGAAGGGCCGATCCAAAGAAAAGGGACAATCCGTACCGGCAGAAGCCCGTAAGGACCAGCAAAACAGAACTGGCGGCGGAATTGGGCACCGGTGCTGTGCTGACACTTTGGTCTTTTGTTTCAAAGAAGATAAATGATATTCTCTCGGACGACCCCAGGAGAAACAAGGGCTGAGAATCCGCAGGTGAACAAAACAGCTAAGGCTTAATTCGAAAAGATTTGAGATTCCAGGCAGCTGATGCTAGAATGGAATAAGAAACGCGGACCTTGAGGGGGACATCATGGACAAAAACAAAAAAACCGTATTCATTGTGCTGATAGCGGCCCTGGCGCTTTTTTTTGCTCCGGCGGGCGCGCCGCTGGCACAGGAGAATTTGAAAAAACTGGATGACAAGGGCGGCTACATGATTGCTGATCTCGTGGTCATGCGACCCCTTGGGGTTGCCGTCACCGCCGTGGGTGCCGTTGCCTACGTGCTCTCCCTTCCCTTTTCACTGGCCGGTGGAAACGAGCCCGAGGCGAGACAGAAACTCATGGGGGATCCGGCGGAATATACGTTCACAAGGCCCTTGGGGGACTTCTGAAGGTTGCGGTGGAAAAAGGATGATCCCGCAGGCCCGCCGCAAAATGATCAGCCATGAGCATTCTCCATGGCCCGAATCCGTCGGCTCAGGGTCTGCAGCAGTTCGATGGCCACCGAGGGATATTTCCTGATCTCATCCCTGAAATTCCATTGCTCCAGGGAGAGGACTTCGGTATCTTCCTTTGCCACCACACTGGCCGTTCTCACATAATCATCGATCAAGGCCATCTCCCCGAAGTAAGTGCCGGCGCCCATGGAGCGCAGCAACGATTCCCCAGCACTCCCCAGATCCTTATAAACCGCCACTTCTCCGGAAATAATGACAAACAGCCGCCCATCCCGGGTGCCTTCTTTAACAATAACCTCCCCTTTATGATAACGATGCCGCTTGCTCAGTTTTGATATGCGCCGAAGGTCCCGCTTCTTCATCAAGGAAAAAAGGGCAATTCTGGAAAGGGCCTCAGTGTTATCCATTTTAGCGCCTCATCATAGCAGATAGTCTGCATTTACATTCTGCAGTGCATGGAAAATGTTCCCTTTTATTTTCCGGTTTTTCCGGTAGAAACCCTTTAACATGTTTTTGATGTCTTCCCGCCTGGTTGCCCCGGCACTGGGGCAGTTGAGCGCGATTCTTGGAAAACCCATTATTTCAGCATAACGCCGGATCAGATCTTCATCCAAAAGGTAAAGGGGCCTGATGAGCGTCAGTTTGCCGTCAAAGAGTTTCTGGACCGGAAGCATGGTGCTGATGGAAGCACCGTAAAACATGTTCAGGAAAAGAGTTTCGATGATGTCGTCCTTGTGATGGCCTAAAGCAACGCGGTTGCACCCAAGGGCATCGGCCAGTTCAAAGAGCAGTTTTCTTCGCATCCTTGAACAGAGAAAGCAGGGGTTTTTTTTGTTCTCCGGGCCATGGGCCCGTGGGCCAATGTCGCTCTCAATGATTTTGTAGTCGAAACCGTGGGATGTGAAAAAAGATTCGATTTGAGCGGCGGAAGTTCCCCCAAAACCGGGATCCACATGGGCCGCCGTGATTCTATAGTCAATGGGAATCCGTTTCAAACGTTCGTGCAGAACCCATAACAGCGCAAGGCTATCCTTGCCGCCGGATATGGCTACCAGAACATGATCCCCGTTTCGAATCATTTCCCGTCGGTGTATGCCCTTTCCGGCAAGCCGTTTGATTTCCTTGGCGACAAATCCCAATCTTTCTTCCCATATCTAGCGTCTATTCATACCCGTTTGTGTAACAATCTCCAATGGACAATCTCTTCCATCAATAGTAGGAAGACCGCCGTTTTCGCTGCTGCCGTCCCATGATAAGACCGAAAATCAGTCCCACCAGCAGCACCACCGCACCGCTCAGAAACCAGCGGTTTCGCTGGGACGACTTGAGCACCATATTCTCTTTCTGTAATGTCTCCAGTGTGGTTCGTGCTTCCTGAAGCGATTTCAAGCTCCTCTCGTGGTTCTCCTGCAGTTCCAGCAGAGAACCTGAAGCCTCCTTAAGGGAATCATATTTCGTTCTCACGGCGTTCAGTTCGTTCACCGCCTTTTCCAGTTTTTCGCTCATCAATTCCTTTTGACCGGATGAGGCGCTCCATTCTTTTTCGATGTTTTCAGCCCGTTGTTTGAGACGAACGTTTTCCGCCTTCAGGTTTTCAACCTGAAATTTCCACGGCACATTACGGGTCAGAAAACTGTTGACGATCCATCCCTCATAATTTTCGGCCCCTTTTGCCGTGACCCGAACCCGGCACCAGCCGGACTGGGTCTCAAGGATCTCCACCGGTGTATCCTGACTGAGCATTGTGATGATTTTGTCCTTGGTGCTCGGCCCCGTGCGAAGGGTTATCTTTGATGTGTTCATCACGTATGCCCTTTCGGCCCAGCTGGTGTAGGCGGAAAAAAATACCCATAATCCCAATAACATCACAATTGTAATCTTCTTCATCTCAATTCTACCTCTCTAATTTTTGGCTGAAAGTTGAAATGGGCTCTCTGCCTGAACCTTCTACGCTTTCTCCTTTTTGACAACCCGAATATCGGTAATGACCGTCTCCGGATACTGGCCCTGGGCATCCTTTTCCAGATATTTGACCATATCCCAAATGGTATTTAGCGCCATGGAAACCCCGACCAGTGCCTCCATTTCAACCCCTGTACGCGCACGGCAGTGCACATCACAGCAGGCCTCAAACCCTTCCTCAGACTGCACAAATGTCACCCTCACCATATCCAGCGGTATCTGGTGGCAATGGGGTATCAACAGGTGGGTCTGCTTCGCCGCGTTCATGGCCGCAACTTCCGCCACCGGTAAAGGGTCCCCTTTTCGAATGCCGCCCTCACGAATGGTCTGAAGGGTCTTAGGGGAAAGCCTGATTCTCCCGGCAGCCGATGCTTTCCTTTTAACAACAGGTTTTTCACTCACATCAATCATGCCCATATACCCACACCCCCGCTTTTCAAAACTCTTCTTTTTTCAGTGACCCTTCTTTCTTAATGCGATCCACGGTCTCTATCAACGCGGGAAACACGTGATCCCGGATATCCCCCCCGACCACTACCGCCATTATTTCATCTCCCACCCGCAGTTGGCCGTCCGAAGTCTCAACCAATACTTCAACAATGCCAGGCAATTGTTTGGCTTTTTGAACGATCATATCAATGGCATCGTCGTCGAAACGGATGTTGATCCCTTTTACGGAATCGCCTTTTAGAGATGTGGCACGGACAAGCCCCAAATGGGAGGCAATCATTCCCATTTTTGAACTTTCGGGGTGTTCTTTCACCTTTTTCAGCATTTGATCAATATTCATTCCTTCCTCCATAGGCCACAATCCGATCACAACCTTCGTCAGCGGGGTTTATGACCCATAAGGGTCTTCCTTTGACCGGATTCGCCGTTTTCATCCAGGGAAAAGAGCTTCCGCGTGGTGTCCAGATAGTCGTTCAGCGTAGACCTGCCCGCCTTTCCTTTCAAGAACAAAATGGGATCGCTGAGCATTTTTTCAACCACTGACCGAACCAAAACCTCCACCGCCTTCTGGTGGGGCGCCGTAAGCTGTTCCAGAACCCCGCGGCTCTTACCGAACTCAGACTGAATAATCGCTTCCGCTTTGCCTCTCAAAGAGACAATGGTGGGAACCACGGCAAGCGTTTTCAACCATTTTTCAAATTTCACCACTTCTTCCTGAACAATGCGCTCCGCCTTCACCGCTTCTTCCCGGCGTTGCGCCTTGTTCATTTCAATGACCCCTTTCAAATCATCAATGTCGTACAGGTAGACGTTGTTCAACCTGTTGACCTCCGGCTGCACATCTCTGGGAACGGCAATATCAATGATAAAGAGGGGACGGTTCCGCCTTTTTTTGAGCACCTTCTTCACCATTTTGTGCGTAACAACCGGTTCCGTTGCCGCCGTGGAGCTGACAACAATGTCCGCTTTATGAAGCTGATCCTCAATCTCGTCAAAGGAAACCGGAGACGCATGGAAGCGTTCCGCCACCTCAACCGCCCGCTCAAAGGTCCTGTTGAGCACGGCCATGGCGCTGACGCCGTTGGTCAGCAAGTGCCTGGCCGCCAGCTCCGCCATTTCACCGGCGCCGATGAGCAGCACCCGTTTCCCTTCCAGTTCGTGAAATATCTTTTTCGCCAGTTCAACGGCAGCATAACTGATGGAAACGGCGGCACCGCAGATGTCCGTCTCTGAACGCACCCGTTTGGCCACGTGAAACGCCTTGTGCATGAGCCGGTTCAATATCACACCCGACATCTTTGCCCGAGTGGCCTCAACATACGCCTCTTTGATCTGACCCAGGATCTGAGGTTCCCCCACGACCATGGAATCGAGACTGGAGGCCACCCTGAAAATATGCGTCACCGCATCCGCATTTTCGTAAGAATAAAGACATGAGGAAAAATCATCCTCCGGAATACTGCCGATTTTGCTCAGCAGGGAAAGGACGGCTCCCTTGGCTTCCTCAACCTCTTCGGCCACAATCAGGGCTTCAATGCGATTGCAGGTGGATAGGAAAAAACCTTCACGAACCACCGCCAGACTTCTCATGAGCCCCAATGCATTCTGAACGTTCTGGGACTCCACGGCCAGGCACTCCCGCAGTTCAACGGGGGCGGTTTCGTGGTTCATTCCGATGTTAATGATCTTCGCCATGGTTTTTCAGCTCCCCCCCATGCTCTTGAAGCTGTGATATCCGCCCATGAGAAGGCTGACACCCAGAAAGGTGAAGATCAACAGTGAAAAACAGACAATGGACATAATGGCGGCCTTTCGGCCCTGCCACCCCATTGCCAGCCGTTCGTGAATCAATGCCGCATAGAAGAGCCAGCATATGAGGGACCAGACTTCTTTGGGATCCCATTGCCAGTATACGCCCAGAGCAAAATGCGCATATACGGACCCCGCAATCATGCCCAGCGTCAGGAATGGGAAGCCGTACATGATGGCGTAGTAATTAATGTTATCCAGGGTGGCAAGTGATGGAAGCCGGCTGTAAAAAGTATCAAAACGCTTGCGTTTGATCTGTCGCTCCTGAATCAGGTACATAATGGCGGCAAGGCATGATATGGCGAGGAGGGCATTCCCCACAAAGACGGTCACCACGTGAAATGTCACCCACAGGCTTTTGAAAATGGGCTTGACCGGCGTTTCCATACCGGGCATGGCGGATGAAATGGTCATGAAAAAGGCGGCGAGGGGTGCCACAAAGGACCCCAGGACCCGTAGTTTGAACCGTGCCTGAATGACAAGATAGACCCCGATGATGGACCACGAAAAGAACGAAAGGGCCGACTTCAGGTCGAGCACCGGTGCCGCTCCCAGCGCATAATAGCGGAACCCCAGAAAAACCGTGTGAAACAGAAAACCGGCCACAAGAACCCAGTAAGAAGCTTTGAAAACCCACTTCTGTTGACGGACGATGAAAACGATGAAGCCGGCCGTGGCGATGAGTTCGAAGGATAAGGCCAGTATAAACCAGATGGATGTTATGGATTGCATAGGTCCTTGAGGTTCACCTGTTCGGGGAGAATACTCCTGAGACGGATCTCCATCTCCTCTGTAAACTCCCCGGAAAAGCCTTTGAGAAGATCCGCTTCGACAATTTTGTGAAAAATCCGACTGTTTTCCTTCTGTGAAAGCCCCAAGGAAAGCACTTCTCTCCGCACACGGCCCATCATTGCCAGAAATGCCCCATATTCCGGACCGAACCGGGTTTCGAGATCTTCCCTGATCTTTCGGGCCATTGCGGGGCTCTTGCCCGAAGTGGAGATGGCAATCAGCAAATCACCCCGTCTGATGATGGACGGCACAATGAAATCGCAGTCGGGCGGCTGGTCAACGGCATTCACCAGCACTTTTTTTTCTCTGGCACGCACGCTGACCTGGTGATTCAATGCCGTGTCGTCCGTCGCCGCAATGACCATGAAGGCATCGTCCAGAAACTCCTCCCTGAACGCCTCTCCCTGAAAACGGATCTCTTTCTTCTCAACCATTTTGTGTAGATCCGGCGTCAGGTCATGACTGACCAGATGGATATCCGCACCGCATTCAAGGAGCGCGGTCACCTTTCTTTGGGCCACGCTGCCGCCACCCACGACGACCACTTTCTTACCGTCAAGTTCCACAAAAACCGGATAGAAGCTCATGATCAAATATACCGATCCACCATGTCCGTCATGAATTTTTCCAGGCCTTCCGCCCCCTCACGGCTTGTGATGTCACGAATCAGGTTGCGTATCTTTCCATAGGTTTCCGGATCCCGGTTCAAATCGTCCGTTGATCCATAGGCACCGCCGCGCCTGCCGATCCGAAACACCAGCCGATCCATGTCCGAAAGCTTCTGGTATGTTTCGATCACCTTGAGCATGCGATCTTTATCCTCGGGCATCTTGCCGGAGACTTCTTCCAGAAGATTCATGATATGATCACTGGTCACCGTGCTCGTAATCCCATCGAGGGTTTCCACGAAAAGCTTGATTTCACGGGCCAGCATGTCGTCGGTCTGGGGTGTGAAGCTCCCCTCCTCAAGCTTCTCATAGAGGGGCACCCGGGAAGGTACGCGCAGGCTTCTGAGCCTGATAAAGTGGGGATTGATCCGGTTGAGGGCCTTTGCGGTCATGACGGCGTGCTCGCGCCACATTTCTTGCCCGCCCAAGCCCGGCATTACATATTCCGAGAGTTCCATTCCCGCATCAATGACCCGCCGGCCCGCCTCCACGTGCTGTGCTCCGGTAACCCCTTTTTTCATGAGTTTCAGAAGGGGGTCATAGGCGGTCTCAAGGCCGATATGGACGCGATCCAGGCCCGCCTCCCTGATCTCTTTCATGGCATCAAGAGACTTGCGCACAATGGTTCGGGAGCGGGCATAAGTGGTGACCCGTGTCACTTCCGGAAGTGTTTCCCTTAAAAACCGCAACACTTCCACAAGATCCGATGTCTTCATCACCAGATTGTCGGCGTCCTGAAGAAAACAGGCACCGGTACCGTAATAGAGCCAGGCCGCAACCCCTCGAAACGGCTCGCTGTACCTCAAATCACTGAAGACCGTATTGGCCACCTGCTGGTTCACCGCACCGCCGGCGCCCGTTTTACGGGAAATGGCCGTGATGTGATCCACCATCTCCCTGACCGTTTCAATATCCTCCTTAATTTCCGATACGGTCCTCAGTGAAAACTTTCTCTTCTTGTAAACGGGACAGAAAAGACACTGGTTCCATGGGCAGTTCCGCGTAAACCGCAAAAGGAGGCTTCTCGCCTCGTTTGGGGGCCTGATGGGACCCTGTTCAAAGTGGGCTTTCAAATCTGTCATAGGTGTCGGTTTTCCTCTTCTTGACCCGTCGCCCGGGCAATGATCACAAAAAAGACGCCGCAATTCAGGATGTTGGAATATACGGCACAAAGAAACGTGGGGTATTTTGAATTAGATATTAACACCTAGTGCGCACACTTTCAAGGAGATGGAGGGCTTTTTCGGGCTTAAGTTATTTGTCAGAGGAGGATCGGCTCTCTGAAGCCGAATCGGATACTGTTGTCCAGATAGTAGATGAGGGTGGGTTTGAATCTGTACAGCCTGACCTTGAACCGGGAGGTAAAGGCATCAAGGGTCAGCACCGAACCGGATGAAAAGAACTCTTTAGTAAACTGAAATTTCTTGAGATAGGCCTTTATGGCCTCGGCGGATTCAAGACCCACGGAGAGGGCTTCGAGAGACCCTGTCATCTGAATCCCCCGTATCTCCTGCCAGCCGGCCGCATAACCGTGAATGGCGCCGGAAGCCTGGCCGTTTCTCAGGGCTTCCACTATGTGCCGGGATCCGGGATCGGAAAAAAAATAGAAAGCGGACTTCATGAATACGTAGTAAACAGGCGCTGCCCAGGCTTCTTTTTCGCTGCACGTGGCAAGGGTTACGGTGTTCTGATCATTGATCAGTTCCCTTGCCAGTTCATTGAGCTCTTTCTGATTCGGTTCGCGCCCCTTTTGCACGGCCATGCCACCCTCCCCCTCAGCCTAGGCGCAGTAACCGTTTTGACGGAACCAATCCACGGCTTCCGACAGCCCTTCCCTCACGGGACGTGGCCGGTAACCAAGCGCTTCAGTGGCCTTCCGGGAAGAAAAGAACATATAATTTCGGGACATTTTGACCCCTTCACGGGTCACCCGGGGCTCCTTTCCGCCGGCCATTCTTGAACAGGCTTCAGAAATGCATGCCACGGCGGCAGCAGCCCCGTGGGGCAGACGAAACAGCGGTGGTCTGTGTCCCCCAATATCCGCCAGTTCTTCCAGAATCTCCCTCAAGCTCATGTTTTTCCCGCCGAGAATGTACCTTTCTCCGGTCTTTCCCCGTTCCAGAGCGAGCCGGTGCCCATCGGCCACGTCTTCCACGTGAACCACATTCAGCCCCGTGTTCACATAGGCCGGCATCCGCCCTGAAATGGCATCCAGGATGATGCGCCCGGTGGCGGTTGGCTTGATGTCACGGGGCCCCACGGGCGTGGACGGGCTCACGATGACCGCCTGAAGGTCACATCCTTGGATCAGTCGCTGAACCAGCGCTTCAGCCAGAAACTTGGATCGCTTGTAATGCCCGATCATCTCTTCCAAACGGCCCCGGGACGCCTCGGTACGGCTCTTCCCGTTGAATGAAGGGGCCAGGGTCGCTACGCTGCTGGTATAGACCACCCGTTTGACACCATTTCGGAGTGCTTCAAACATCACATTGCGGGTCCCTTCCACATTGTTGCGGTACATGGCTTCAGGATCCGGAACCCACAAACGGTAGTCCGCCGCCACATGAAAGAGAAATTCACAGCCTTGAACGGCCCGTTTCACCGAAAGAGAATCCGTCAGATCGCCCGTCACCAGGTCGACGGGAATATTTTCAAGATTCCGAAGGTCCGTGCTCGGCCGTACCAGAGCCCTCACTTGGTGTCCCGCGTTCAGCAAAGAACGGGCCACAGCCGAGCCCACGAAACCCGCCGCCCCTGTCACAAGTGTGGTCATTTTCCCTGAACCTGCCTCCTCTTAAAAATTCTGGCTGAAACCCATCTATGGAAACGACCAAAGGGCGTTCCCACGGGTCTTTTGACCGATCACAGCGGTAATTGTACATTTCGTATGCGTTCAGTCAAGGGTATCTTTCGGATTTTTCTTTTTATCTCCAATAAATACCGGTAGGTCCACAACTGGCCGGCGGGGTTTCAAAAATCTTGGTAATGTTCTATTCTCCTTTCTATGGAAAATTCTGTTTCAATAAAATTTTGTTTGTGCAAATATGTCAGGATGTGCTAGTTTTAAAAATTGTACAAGAAATTGGGAGACGATTTTGGTACCGTTCCTGGAAGCAAAGAAAATCAGCAAGGCCTTTGACGGTGTCCAGGCGTTAAATGGTGTCGATATTTCAATCGACGAGGGCGCCGTGCATTGTCTTGTGGGAGAGAACGGATCGGGCAAATCAACCCTCATAAAGATCATCGGCGGCATTCTGACACCCAACAGAGGAGAGATGAAGATCCAAGGCCGCCGGTTTTCCCCTGCCAGGGCCATCGAATCCATCGAACATGGCATACAGATCATTTACCAGGATCTGGCCCTTTTCCCCAACCTGACCGTGGCTGAAAACATTTCACTGAACCAGTTGATTGAAAGAGGGAACAAACTGGTGAGCCGCAAAAAGCTTATCCAGACCGCTCAAAAGGCGTTGGCGGAAATTGGAGAGGAATGTGATCTCTTTGAAAAAGTGGAAAACCTCTCCATGAGCAAGAGACAGGTGGTTGCCATCTCCCGCGCTTTGACCCAGAATGCCCGTCTCATCATTATGGATGAACCCACCTCGGCCATCACCAAGGCAGAGGTGGATCACCTCTTTAGAGTAATCACACGGCTGAAACAGAAAGGGATCGCCACTTTGTTCGTCAGTCACAAACTGGGAGAAATTCTCGAGATCGCTGAAAACGTATCCATCATTCGGGACGGTATCAAGGTAGGAGATTACAAGGCTGAAGACTTGGACGACCGAAAGTTGACGTTCCTCATGACCGGTCAAAAAATAGAGTCCGAGCCCTACCTGCCCCAAGGGGAGGATTCCGCCGAGACCCATCTGCTGGAGCTGAAACAGCTGACCCGTAAGGGTCATTACCAGGACATCAATCTTTTTCTGAAAAAAGGGGACATCCTCGGGATCACCGGCTTGATCGGGTCCGGCAGAACCGAACTGGCCCTCTCATTGTTCGGTCTCAACAGGCCGGATTCCGGTGAAATCATTTTGGAAGGGAAACCGGTCTCCATCCGTTCTTCCAAGGAGGCGGTTCGGTTGGGCGTGGGCTATCTGCCCGAGGATCGTCTCCTTCAAGGGCTGGCCATTGAGAAGTCCATCGGGGACAACATCCTGGTGACCATCGTGGATAAACTGCTGACCCGTCTCCGGCTCATTTCCGGGGATCGGAGGACCCGGGTTGAATCCCAATGGATCAAGGATCTGGAGATTAAGACCCCTTCCCCGGCAATGCCGGCCAGCAGCCTGTCCGGGGGCAACCAGCAAAGGGTGGTCCTGGCAAAATGGCTGGCCACGGACCTCAAGCTGTTCATCCTGGACGGACCCACCATCGGGATCGATATCGCATCCAAAAACAATATCCACCATATTATTCGAGACTTTGCCCGAAGGGGTGTAGGGGTGATCATGATCTCCGACGAGATACCGGAGGTGCTGCAGCATTGTAATCGGGTCATTGTCATGCGTGAAGGGAGAATCGAGGCTGAGATTGAAGATGTCCAAGGTGTTTCCGAAGGGGAGGTCTTTGACATCGCCTCCGCGGAAGATGCCGATCAGGGGATGTGAATGATTTCAAAGTTATTCCAGAGAAATGAGACGTACCTTTTTTTCGTGATTATCGGTTTCAGTGCCGTCGTTACCATCATGAATCCTTCATTTCTCACCATGGAGAATATGTTCGATCTGGTGAAGAGCAGCTCCGGTATGGCGATTTTGGCCATTGCTTTCTTTGTGGGACTCCTCTCCGGAGGGATCGATATCTCCTTTCCGGCAATCGCCATCGCGGGGCAGTATATTGCCGTAAACGCCCTTATTGCCATGGGAGTGGACAACCTTGCCTTGGCGTTTCTGATCTCCTGTGCCGCCGGAATAACCATGGGCGCAATCAATGCCTTTTTCATCAGTTCCTTTCGTTTGCAGGCCCTGATCGTTACCCTGGGGACTTCCAATATCTTTCACGGGGCACTTCTGGTTTTCGTTGGCACCAGAGCCGTCAATACGGGTAAACTTCCCGACTGTTTCAAGGCCTTCGGACACCTGAACGTCTTAACCCTTGCCCGTCCCGACGGGACCCTCTACGGCCTCTCGGTTTTTGCGGTCATTCTTCTTTTCATCATTCTCCTGACCTGGTTTATCCTGAACCATACACTTCTGGGAAAATCCATCTACGCAGTGGGCGGAAGCTACGAATCGGCAAAAAGGTCGGGCTTTAACATCAAAGGGACCCTCTTTTTCGTGTATTGTTATATCGGGTTTCTATCCGGGATCATGGGAGTGATGCACCTGTCACTGATCCGTTACAGCAACCCCAACTACATCGTGGACACCGAACTCCTGAAGGTCATTGCGGCGGTGGTGATCGGAGGGGCCAGGATAACGGGGGGAAGCGGAACCCTCACCGGAACCCTTTTAGGCGTTATCATGATGGTGATTCTGGAAAAAAACCTGGTCCTGATCGGGCTCTCCTCCTACTGGCACCAGTTCTTTACGGGATTGGTGATCGTTTTGGGGGTGAGCATTACCTACTACCAGGGGAAACTTCAGAATAGAAGGAACCTTTTGTTTACGGATTGATTCATGATAAACCCAGATGATCCATAGGAGGGACCATTGATCGGAGAAGCAAGAATCGTCAAGCTGGATAATCTGACCCTGCTGGTCATCATGGTGGGGACCATTCTGGCCATGTCCATCTTCCTGCCGGAAAAGTTCCTTACGGTCACCAATTTTCAATCCATGTCGAGCCAATTTCCGGAATACGGCCTCTTTGCCATGGCCATCATGCTGACCATGATCACCGGTGGCATCGATCTTTCCGTGGTCTCCGTGGCCAATTTAAGCGGGGTGGTGAGCGCCATGGTCCTGGCAAGTCATGTGAAGGCTCAGGCAGTGGGAATCCCGCCTGGAACCATTATCTTTCTGTCCATTCTGGCCGCTCTGGCGGTCTCACTGCTATGCGGTTGGTTCAACGGGGTCATCATCACCGCGGTGGGCGTACCGGCCATTATCGCCACTCTGGGGACCAATGGCCTTTTCATGGGCATCGCCATCATCCTGACCGAGGGACACGGAATCCGCGGATTTCCCGAAGAGTTTCTGTTCATCGGAAGCGGCACCATCCTAGGCGTCCCCATGCCTCTCATCATTTTCATAGGGGTGGCCTTGCTCGTATCGCTCATGCTAAAGAAAAGCGCCCAAGGGTTTAAGATGTACATGCTGGGGTCGAGTCCCCTGGTGACCCGGTTTTCGGGAATCAGCAACAACAAGGTCCTGGTCAAAACCTATCTCATGTCCGGCCTTCTGGCCGGGATCGCCGCGGTCATCATCATTTCCAGGGTTAATTCCATGAGACCCGGTTATGGTTATGCCTACCTGCTTCTGGCGGTCCTGATCGCCATCCTTGGGGGTACCAATCCCGAAGGAGGGCGCGGCGGCGTGTTGGGCCTTTGTATGGCCATTGTGATCCTTCAGGTGCTGCAGAGCGGGCTCAACATCCTGAGTTTCAGCCCCTTTTTGAAAAAATTCATCTGGGGTCTGATCCTGATTCTCTTTATGGTGGTGAACTACTATCAAACCAATGGCTGGTTCTTTAAGAATCTCTTGAGAAGAGGGATGAGGAGCGGCTCCCCTTAGGAGGACCTTTCGCCTTTGCCTCGCCGCCCGAGTTACTCGACAAACTCACGTAATCACCCGGTCTGCTTAATCGACAGGTTCGGTGCTTCCGCTCCTCATCGACATGGCTTTTTGGCTGATTTCTTTTATGCTCAGATCTTTATCAAGCTCTTGACGCCATTTTGTATAATCGAATGGTTCTCTTTGAATAAGCGCAATAAACCTTTCCGCTTCAACATCGCCAAGATGCTCGGCAAGCACCTGAATTCCCTTGATCTTTATTTCTGTGTCTGTAATCATGCCGACACCTCTTTGATAAACCCTATCGGGTCTGTAATTCGAATGTGTTGAATTCTATGAGCTTTGTCAAGAATTCCATCATCGGTGGTTAAAAAGTAATCTGCCTTTGCTTTGATTGCACACCCTATGTGCAAGGAATCAAGCTTCTTAATCCCAAATTGATCCATCATTGTTGCAATCCTCACAACTTCTGGATCTTCTTCTATATCTTTTTCAGAATACGTCCGCCATTTAGCGATCTGTTTTCTTCTTTCTCCGAAAGGATTTCTGCTGTTTTCGTAATCCAGTATATATGACCAAACCAGCGTATACAATCCTGAACGAATATGTTCCTGTATTTTCAGTTTAGCTTCGGCCTCCAACCGTATCCGAAGCTGAGCTTGATCATCGAATGGCCTGTTGAAACAACAATTATCCATATAGAGAATCATTCTTTGCCGTCCCACAAATTCATTATTTCCACATTGCCGAGCCTATTGTTGAGGTGCGACACACACGGCCCGTGAGAACCACAGAACGTTTAGACTCACAAGCGAGCCTAGCCCTGCTGCCCGGCAATTTTAAATAAATGGTTCGCATTTTCCTATTCTTCGGTAAAATAGTCAGTGTCAATTCGTTTAAGTTCATAAATGACGTCCGTAGAGACTCCTACATTGTAATCAATCATCAATTGGGAGAGGTGCTGTCCGTCAATGAGTATGATCTTGCTGTCAATGGACGATACGTATTCCTTACAACCTTGGGAAAAACCGGATGTTGTTATGAAAATACCTTTCTTGGCCCTCTTTCCCTGTAAGGCACCGGCAAATTTTTGAATTTCAGGACGAGAGACGGTATTTTCCCATTTTTTCGCTTGAATGTAGATGATGTCTAAACCAAGACGATCTTCCTTGATGATACCATCGATCCCTTCATCTCCGCTTTTTCCAATGGCTTCCCCAGCGTCTTTGCGCGAGCCTCCATATCCCATTTTAACCAGTACTTCTACGACTACTTTCTCAAAAAAGGAGGGGGAAGATTCTTTGAACTGTGAAAGGATTTCGCCTGTTAAATTGTCCCTCAGATTCTCATATGCTTCTTCAATTTGTTCTTCGGGCGTTATGGTGGTATTCCCATCGTGGGGTGAAGTTGATTCAGCCTTCTTGGTTTTCAATTTGCGTTGTTCTGCTTTTCTTCTTTCTGCAAACTCTGGAAATTGCATCAAGAAACGTATATCGATCTTTTGAGGCGGACTTTTCAAAACATCTTGCCCCCTGACCGTGATACGAAAGACTCCACGTTGTGTATTTTCAACGAGGAGCGCCATTTTCATATATGCTCGTGCCCATGCAACACGGTTTTGGAATATTGCTTGTCGGCCACTTGGCAAGAGTTCTTTCTGTTCTTCTTCTGAAAGATGAAATACCTCCGCCAAATGATCTATGGCCTCACGGTTTTTATGCTCCTTTGAATCTCCGCAGAATTGAAGGAGAGGAAGCATGATGGATTGAAAATCTGGTATTGCCATTCATTATTCCTTCATTTATGCGATCGGTTAATGTGAGGAGGGGCTACCTTAATCCTGAGATATTAAATATGGAATCGCAGTTATCAAGAATAAAAAAGAACGTCAGCTACAGCCTTTTGGCGGCCCTCTGCTCAACCTTCTTGTTCGGCATCTAATTGCTCAGCGAAGTACGTGTTCTCTGCCCTAGGAGCAATACGGCTTCGCATGTGATTATCGCTCTGGCTCCGTTCCTTTGTTACCAGCCCCATCTCTTGCAGTTTTGATGTGCGCTTCCCCACTAGTTGGTACGTGACATCCAGTAATACCGATACCTCGCCCGCTCGCATTCTCGAACCTTCTTCATGGAGGACACTGAGAATATCAAGCTCAATTGGATCTATCATTGTGGCGGCTACAAGCTCATTAAATTCCGCTTGGAATTCATCTGCCAAGATGGCGATACGGCAAGCACCCTGTTTGCATTCAGGGCACAACCAATTGAAAAGCTCGAAGCTTTCTTTTTTCTCCATCGGGAAGCAACTACCGCAATTGTCGCATCGAATGGTCTGCTTCTGAGATAGGTATTCTTGAATTGCTCGACTGTAGTCAAAACACCTCTGCACAAAATAATTCCGGTACTCACGACCGGGAGGATAACCCCACGACATCCGATGCGTTTCAGTGATGCCGTAGTTGAGCGCATACACTATCACTGCATCACCGTTCTTGTCGCGAGTGTCTTTGTATCTTGTGATGAGGAAATTTGCCTCCAGCGATCGAAAAAGCGGTTCCAGGCTGGGCTGCGCAATAAAATGGCTGGTAGGGGGATTGCCCAGTTCCTTGAAATAGGTTCCGCCGATGCTTCTATCTTGTATCTTCCGCCTTACTGTTCGTGCCTCCGTCACTATGCACTCCATGAGCCCTTTCTGGTTATGCCTATCCAGTTTATTCTCAAATGGTTCGAGCGCGTATCGGAGCATACGGTCAAAGTACTGTGATATTGTTGCTTCGTAATACTTTCGAGCTGCTAGACGTACAGCAGCTTGGTTAATCAACTGACCCTTTGAGACACGGTCCAAATAGCATGTGTGGAGCAGAGCACCCATCAAACGTGGCACGTTAAATGATGCTTGGAACATGAGCTTCATGTAGTCTTCAAGTGTGGCCACTGGATCGAAGTAGTCGGAAACAAGCTGGCCGAATGCTGAAAAACGTGTATCGAGGAGTCGTGTAGCATAATCAACTGCACCAGTTTCCATCTCCTGCACTTCAGTCGCTTCATAAAGTGCAGAGAAATCAATGCTGACAGTATCGACTTTGCTTGGATCGATCTTGCCATAGTAGACACGTCCGGGATAGCCAGCGATCTTTAGCTTCACTTTTTCATTGCTGGCGTTGTTGAGAGGCGCCAGAACGACATCGACAAACAATCTTTGGTCTACATAGTTGATGGTCTCGTAAAAAGTCAGAACGCGGTCAAGCCGATATTATGAGCATTTGCTCAAAACGGGTGCGGTACAGGGCGGCCATTTTTTTCACCTCAC
>JANQDY010000281.1 GCA_028278625.1 Thermodesulfobacteriota bacterium | reverse complement strand
ACACGACTGAGACCATAGCTCAAAATTCCTGACTCACACCCGCGAGCTTGCTTTTGCCAACGATGTTTTTCAATCAATCCTTATATCGGAATTCCAGGGAATTTAAAATATGTTTGATATTAATTAGAGAGTGTGCTATGGAAATTCGGCGTCAGCCGTAAGGTCCTTATCAATATTACTAAAATTCTCAAATAGTTGTAAAACCAAAAAATCTATTAAAGGAGAGTTAAGATGACGGCAAAACTGATCAAAGGAACTGAAATACGGGAAGAAATCTTAAGTGAAATTGAAGAGGAAGTCAAAAAGATAAAAGCGGAACATGGCAGGGTGCCCGGGCTGGTAACGATTCTGGTGGGCGAAAACCCGGCTTCCATTTCCTATGTCACACTCAAGATCAAGACCGCAAACAGACTCGGTTTCAAGGAAATTCAGGATAGTCAGCCGGAGGACATCAGCGAAGAAGACCTTCTGGCGCTGATTGACAAATACAATAACGACGATTCCATTAACGGCATCCTGGTGCAGTTGCCCCTGCCCAAGCACATCGACGACAAGAAAGTCTTAAACGCCATCGATCCGGACAAGGATGTGGACGGCTTTCATCCCGTTAACGTGGGTAGGTTGATGATCGGCGGCGATGAAGTCAAATTCCCTCCCTGCACCCCCGCGGGAATCCAGGAAATGATCGTCCGTGCCGGTGTCGAGACCAGCGGTGCGGAAACCGTCGTGGTGGGTCGCAGCAACATCGTGGGGAAACCCATCGCCAATATGATGCTCCAAAAGGGACCCGGCGCCAATTCCACCGTCACCGTGGTGCATACCCGTACCAAGGACATGGACGTCCACTGCAAGCGGGCCGATATCCTCATCGTCGCGGCAGGCGTGCCGGGGCTTGTGAAGCCGGAATGGATCAAACCGGGTGCCTGTGTGATCGACGTGGGCGTCAACCGTGTGGGTGAAAAAATCAGCGAGAAAACCGGTAAAAAAATTGCCATCCTGCGGGGGGATGTGGATTTTGATGCGGCCAAGGAGATTGCCGGATCTATTACCCCGGTACCGGGCGGTGTCGGCCCCATGACAATCACCATGTTGATGTTGAACACTCTGAAATCATTGAAATTCCAGCTGGGTATCGCCTGATAGTTCAACTAGAAAAGCAAAGGGGGAACCGGCCGCAAAAGCCGATTCCCCCTTGTTTTTCCGTAAAATGGGGCGCCTAATGATGATGAGGGGTGCTTGATGGTTCCGAAGAGGAAAACTTCCCAGCAAGGACGGAACCGCTGAAAAGGCCCACCATAACGATGGCGGCAACCACCGACAGCCATGAATGGGACATGCCCCATGCCATTCCCCCCAGTACAAAAGCGGGGATGATTGAAACGATACAAATACCGATTTTCCTCCAAAGGGTCATTTGAGGCCTCCTGTCATACGCATTTCTCAAAATTCCGGGACGCTAAAGGACTGATCGACGCCTTTTGCCCGCAACCGATTGACCGCGCATTATAAGAAAAGGTTTTGCAGGGGTCAAGGGGTTATAACGGAAATATTTCCTTGATTTTACGATTTTAAGTGACTAGATTCCTTCTGTCCTGTCAAAATACTCTCCTCGGGGCGTGGCGCAGTCTGGTAGCGCACCTGCTTTGGGAGCAGGGAGTCGGAGGTTCAAATCCTCTCGCCCCGACCATAAATCTAGTTAGATGGACGTGAAAGCTCCTAACTGCTATTTTCCTATGGCAGAATGAGACAACATATTCTGCGACCCCTTTCATAGCACGAGAATGCACAACATTCTGATTTTATAGAAGCATAACGTACAGTATGAGAATAGCCCTAGAAGTCGGATTTCATATTTCCCTTGACTTTCTGGTCTGGTCTGGCCAGACTATTTTCGAGGAGGTGAGGAACGTGATTGTAACCAACATTTCCGACGCAAAGGCCCAATTATCATCTCTCATTGAGAAAGTTATGGCCGGACAGGAAATTATTATTGGCAAGGCGGGACGACCTGTTGCCAAGCTGGTCAAATACGAGGCAGATGTGGAACGGCGCAACCCCGGCGCCCTGAGAGGAAAAATCAAGATCGCCGATGACTTTAATGAGCTGCCAGAAGATATTGCTGAAGCATTTGGGATGATCGATTTATGAACCTGTTGCTCGATACGCACGTTCTTTTGTGGTGGCTGGATGATAACCATATTCTTTCCAAGAAAGCGAGAGCCGCGATCAGCGAAGGGAAGAACCTTGTCTTCATTAGTGCTGTGGTCATATGGGAAATCAGGATCAAACAAGCCTTGGGAAAACTGGAAATCCCTTCAAATTTCCGTGCCGTATTGGATGATCAGCCTTTCAAGGCGTTGGATATTACGACTGAACACGCTCATGCCATAGGGGATCTTCCGGCACATCACAGAGATCCCTTTGATCGGATGCTTGCGGCCCAAGCAAAAGTAGAAAACCTTACGCTCGTGACACGAGACACTCATTTGAAAAAGTACGGCATTAAGATCCTCAAAGCGTGAAAGTTTCCGAAGCGAACACCTACCCATCTGCAAATGGCCGCCCTGGTAACATTTGCGACCTATTTGCGACCCATTTGTACCGCGCGTATGCAAAGCTGTTGAAATCATGCGATTTATGCAAGCTCTGCAATACAGAGGTTGCAATCGAGGCGGATGAAGAAATACCGTTAATTCAAATTGTTAAACAACGTTTTGTGGTGTTGATTTGCTGCTTTGGGAGCAGGCAGTCGGAGGTTCAAATCCTCTCGCCCCGACCATAAATCTATATAAAACAAGCAGTTAAACCACAAGCAAGAATCTGTTTTAAACCGTTTTTTCTCTTCGTGACCCCTATGTGACCCCCCACTCGGATTTTATACAGAAACCAACGCCTGTAAATGCCTAAACACCATTCTAAATAAATATTGCTGTGCATTATAGGCTATTGAATGTTCCTTTCTGAAAGCGCACCTGCCGTTTGAGCAGGTGCCCTCTCGTTCAAATCAAGAAAGATGAACGGCGAATGTTTGTTCTAAAGGGTTGAAGTACCCACCGATGATTTACTCTGTTCGAACGATCCACAATCATCACCGCAGTATGATGGCTTTGAGACCAGATAGGTGAGTAAGAAGGACTTATAACAACCCGATTTCTATTCCAAATTACAAAAGATAATAAAACGCGATAATATAAGTTGTAAAATAGCGTGTCTTAAAATATAAAATTAGCGACATAAAAAACAATCATTTTGCGATAGGTAATTCTGAAATGATAGAACTTTACCCCAGGTGGCAAAAGGCGACCATCAAACAGCTCATGTTGGAAAGGCGTGTCCTGTTACTGAGCGGTCCGAGGCAATGTGGTAAAACCACACTGGCACGTGAACTTGAATCTGATGAGGCGGAATACCGGACCCTTGACGACGGTACACTCAGAGAAGCCGCCGAAAACGATCCGGAAGGATTCATCAAGCGCAGCACCAAAACATTGATTATTGACGAAGTGCAGCGCATTCCGTCCCTGCTTTCGGCAATCAAGAAAACAGTAGACGAAGACACAACTTCCGGGCAGTATCTGTTGACTGGGTCCACCAACATTCAATCGCTTCCAACCGTTAAGGAATCTCTAGCCGGACGAATCGCCAAAATCCGCTTACGCCCACTCGCCCAGGGAGAAATCGAAAGAACTGCTTCTAGGTTCATTGATTCCTCGTTTAAACAATCGTTCGCGGGCAGCCATACTTGCTATGACCGAGATGCCCTCCTGGAATTCGCATTCAGAGGCGGCTTCCCGGAGCCGATGCACCTTCAGGATCGTGGTCGAAAGCGATGGCACACCGACTATGTTAACGCCATATTGGAACGGGACCTGAAAGAGATCGCCAGAATTCATCGGAAAAACGCCATGCGTGAACTTGTGCACACGCTTGCGGCATGGTCGGGAAGATTCATGGGCCTGTCTGCCATCGGCTCCGGTCTTTCCATACGGCGTTCCACAATCGAGAGCTACATCAACGCATTAGAGACCCTTTATATGGTAGAGCGCGTGCACCCTTGGACGAAAACAGATTATGCCCGTGTTGGGAAACAAAGCAAACTCTATATGGTTGACAGCGGTCTAATGTCGTCTCTGCTCAGTTGGAAAATGGACCAGGTACGCTTCGATTCCGAACGCTCCGGGAAACTGATTGAAACGTTTGCCTTCAATGAAATCATGGCACAGGTTGACGCCGGAGATGGTCGCTATGAACTGTTTCACTACCGTGACCGTGAAAAACGTGAAATCGATTTCTTAGTAGAGCGGGAAGATAATGCACTGCTTGGGATTGAAATCAAAGCCGGTTCTGCTGTCGGAAAAAAGGATTTCAACCATATGCGATGGTTCCAGAAAAATCTTGCAAAAAGCCGAACGTTTATCGGCATCATTCTTTATGCTGGGGAATATCCCGCCTCTTTCGGCAATAACTTATGGGCTGTCCCCTTCGGCCTCTTGTGGTCGTAGACCATACCATGGATTATTATGCCTTTTTCCCGCATCGTGTTTTTACGAATCTCAAATGGGAGCCTGGTGAGATGCCCAAAATCGAAATCGATAACCATTGTGGAGCCGGCCACAAAAGAATCCACAGATTCATTCCGGATAAAGAATTAAGGGATAAGATAATCAAAACCCATTCAAAAAAGCGAATACTCGGCTTTTGACAGTCGATACTTGCATGTATTTTTTGAGTTGAATATGATCAATTTAGCAAGAAATGGATTGGCGTCGAGCATAATATGAGTCATTTTTGAGGATGTGATGGAAAATTCGAAAAATGCTTTTCAAGATTTACATGAATGGACAATATTAAACCCAAAAAAATCAGGTTGAACCTGAGGCAGGCCCTTGCTCTCCTGCTGCCGTATATTAGGGACAGAATAACATCCCAGATTAAATCCGTCTGGCTGATTATCCTTTATCTGGTATTTTTCCAAACTTTCATTTTACGAATGGCGATATCAGATGCCACTGTCATCGCCATCGGTATTGGCTTTGTGGTAATTGGGCTCGCAGTTTTTATGGAAGGCCTGTTCCTCGGTCTCATGCGTTTGGGTTCGCTTGTCGGCAGTGGTCTTCCCAAGAAGTCCCCTGTGTTAATCGTATTGGCCTTTGGTTTGCTTCTTGGCTTCCTGGCCACCTTGGCGGAGCCTTCCATCCAGGTCCTCCAGATGGCAGGAAAGTCTGTGAAGCCATGGGAGGCCCCTCTCCTCTTTGTTCTGCTTAACAAATACGCCAATTACCTCGTGTACGCGGTAGGCGCAGGGGTTGGCGTCGCCGTGGCCCTGGGGATGCTTCGGTTCTACTACAGCCTCTCCCTCAAGCCCTTTATCTACCTGCTTGTAGGAACGCTTGTCATGGCCACGGTCTGGGCCACCCTTGACCCCAACTTGAAAAACATCATCGGCCTGGCATGGGACTGTGGCGCGGTGACCACTGGTCCTGTAACGGTGCCGCTTGTTCTGGCCCTGGGTATTGGAATATCCCGGATGGTTGGATCAGCCGACACCGAGGCCACAGGGTTTGGGGTAGTGACCCTCGCCTCACTGCTTCCGATTGTTGCCGTATTCTGTCTGGGGATATTTCTCAAGGGGGCTGTTCCCGAGCCCATGGACGAAACAGACTTCTTCAAAAAGGATGTTCGATCCGAGATAGAGGTGCTTTTTAAGAATACGGAGGACCTGGAACGGTATGTTCTCATGGAAGTGAGCCCCATGGCGCAGACAGCCTTTTTCGGAGGCAGCAATGAGCAACTTCTTCATTTTATAAAAAAATTGACGGTTTCAGAAAAAAAAAGGAAGGCGGTTTTCGGCGAGGCGGATGATGCCCTCGAAAAGTGGGCGGCCTTAAAGGGAACCGCGCAGCAGAAAGAAGCGGTTTTCGGGAATCCTGAAAATGTACAGAAGGCGGTCCTTAAATATGCTGATAAAAATAAGAATGGAATAAACACCCGGGATTTGGCGGAAAGAAATTTTACGGCTGCCTTAAAGGCTATCGGCCTGCTTGTACTGCCGATTCTTGCTGTTTTCTTTCTGTTGGTCAGAGAGCGCATGCCTTATCCGGATGAGATTGTCTTGGGCATCATCTTCTGTGTCTTGGGACTGGCGACATTCGGCATCGGCATTGAATTGGGGCTCGATAGATTAGGCACGCAAGTCGGAAGCAAATTGCCGGTGTCTTTCAAGGCGATACCCCTTCCTGAGGATAAGAAAACGATTACCGATTTCGATCCCGCCATGATTCACACGGCGACTTCTTCCGATGGAAGAAAACACCCGTTCTTCTTTGCCGAGGAAGACGGAAAAATCGTAACGATTCCCTATGATTCATCAGATTATGATCAGCTCAACGGCCAGTACCGCTACACACCGGTCAAAGGACCGCTTTTTGGATCAGGAAGCCCTTTGGCGGGTATCCTCGTGGTCATTCTATTTGCATTTATCATGGGATATGGCGCCACACTGGCAGAACCCGCATTAAATGCTCTGGGGGTCACTGTGGAGGAATTGACGGCCGGAACTTTCAAGAAATCTCTTCTCATGCAGGCTGTAGCCGTCGGCGTGGGGTCTGGAATTGCCCTTGGTGTTACCAAGATCGTGCTGGATATCCCACTCGTCTGGATTCTGGTGCCCCCCTATATATTACTCATGCTCATCACAAGACTCTCGACTGAGGAGTTCGTGAACATCGGATGGGACAGCGCAGGCGTCACAACAGGTCCTATCACCGTTCCCCTTGTGCTGGCCATTGGTCTCGGAATCGGCAGCCAGATCGGAGTCGTCGACGGATTTGGTATCCTGGCGAGCGCCTCCGTGTGTCCGATTCTTTCAGTCCTTCTGCTGGGGCTTCATGTGAACAGGAAGAGAAAGGCTGCCTTGCGTGAAGCGTCTATTGCCGATCAAGCGTCTGAAAAGGATTCAAAATGAAGATCAACCGGATCGTTTCCCGAATCACCGCCTATCTTCACAGGAATATATCAAAGGAAGTTCTGGGTGCTTTGAACGATGTGAAAGTCCAGGATCTTTACCTCTGTTCCGCACGTTCCATTGTCATCGAGGAAAAGAAGGGGCTGCTTTCAATCCTGCCTGGCCGGGATATGGCCCAGGACCCCCTTGATATCATCTTTTTTCTGGTTAAACCCGAGATGGAAAACCCGCTGGTCAATCTCATTATCGAAAAGGGTCATCTCTATTACCCCGGAAGAGGTTCCGTTCTGGTTGAGGAAGTCGAGTTGATAGAAAATGATGAACCCTTCGCGGATTATGAGCTTCAGCCCTTTGAAACAAGTCCACAACCCGTTCACTTGTACCCGTGCACCGGCATCTGCTGCATTGTGAAAAGGGGGCAGGGAGAAACAGTCGCCAGGATCGCTCTCGATTCAGGGACATGCGTTCCGGCGGTTCAGTTCGGAAGAGGTACGGGGGTACGGGACAAAATGGGCCTTTTGAGGATCACCATACCACCGGAGAAAGAAATCGTCGATGTCTTCCCAACACCTCATGAAGCCGACCACATCTTGGAGAAGATGATTGATGCGGGACGACTTGATCAGCCTGGAAGCGGTTTCATCTATTCCTTTCCGATAAAAAAGGGGCTAATAAATGCAAGAGTCAGACGGGGTGAACAGCGTCATGCAGCGAGTATCGAGCAGATCGTTACCGTGCTCGATCATATCAAGGGGAACACCGATTGGCGGCGCAGGAGGACTGTGGTTGAGAAAAGATCGGTGCGAAAGAAAGGATACCTCAGGGGTCTTGTGGATATGATTCTTCTTTGTGACGGCGGTACGGGCACTGAACTTGTGAAAGCGGCCATGTCTGCCGGAGCAGGAGGCGCTACCATATTCAATATGCAACATATTCGTCCACCCGACTCGCCGCAGAGTGATGTTTCGCCCGCAAGAGATCTGTGCAGTATGGTCATACCAAGAGAAACAAAGGAGGCCGTGACAGAAGCACTGGAAGCGTCAGGCGCCTTCACGGAACGTTGTCACGGGCAGATTCATTTGCGCCGCACATCCAAAGCCTTCACCTACGCCGTCTAAATAGCCCTTCGTACGTGCTTCTTGGCAAACCCGTGGTTGCTGCTGTTATGTCAGGGCTCTTTGTGAAGTGATCAGGTTTTATATCTGCTCAGAGTTCATCCGAAAATCGGCCAGTTCCACGCATCTCCCAACACTCAGTCCGCCACCCTCCAAAAAGAAGATATCACAGCCATTCGACTGAGTGAAATCGTGTGTGATCCATCCACCCCCTTGCATGTAAACACCTTGTTTGCCCGTGTCGGGAAACAAAGCGAACGCGCCAAAAAACTCTTTATATATCTTGCGGTTCCAAAGAACAGAAAAATAGAAACAGACGAAGCGTCAGAAGATCTTAGGCCTGCAATTCAAATTTCTGGATTGTGCGGCTTTTTGCCATAAAAGCGCAGCCACGACGATAGAAAAAGCGATCAATTGCTGATGTGAAAGCCCCAGAAATCGCTCCGGCCGGCCGTCCGCGCGAAGTGGATCAAGTATGATGCGCAGCAGTCCATACAGGACCAGGTAACAGCGAAAAGCAGTCCCGCGTATGGACGCCCCGGATTCTACGCGCCTGAGGACCTTGCTGCAAATTATTGCGGTCAGTGCCAGGCCAAAAGACTCGTACAACTGGACGGGGTGGGGTGGGCGTCCTGAACAACAGCCGGTAAAGAAGCAGCCGATTCTTCCAACGGCATGACCGATGGGAATGGCCACGGCGAAGTAATCAGCCCCCCTTAAGAAACTCAGTCCGCGTATGCGTGCGAAAATTAGACCGGCCAATGCGGCACCCAACAGCCCTCCAAAAAAGACGAAGCCCACATCAAAGTCCGCCCAAAAGCGGAGCTCACCACGAGCGTAATGGTCCCATCCGAGGATGAGAAAAAGGACCTTGGCACCGACAAAACCGCCGACGAAAAGGGCCCAAATGGCCGCCCAGAATTCGTTTCTGGAGAGGCCCATATCCCTGTGATGCATCAGGAGCCATAAAACAGCCGTAACGCCTCCTGCCGCGGTAAAAAATCCCCAGTGGCTCATGATGCGACATGCCTTGGCGAAGCAGCCTTTTCCATGGTTTGGTAAAACCTCGCACGCATCCCTAGAGCGTTGACTTTACACATGGGTTCCAATCGACCGTGGATTGGCACGCGAAATACACATGAGGACGTTCGTTCCATTCCCTCATGCGTCTCCAAATGGGCAGCGTCCATGAAATGATGAGTGACGACACAAAAGTATCGGGCCCGCAAGGTGCCGGTACGTCGCCCCAATCGCCACAAGTAGGGAAGCCCCGACCTTATCAGGAAAGGGACGTTGGGTCCGAATACGCGCACGGCCCTGGCAATTGCACGCCAGCGCCGGTCGAGGCGGAAGGATGTGCCACCCACCCGGTCCAGCAGCTTTCGAAGAAAGCCCATGTCTTTAGGGCTATCGCGCCGGTAGAGCGGCACGAGACGGACGTTGCTTTTTTGTTTGACCGCCATTCCCTGTACGAATCGTCCACAGGCGGGATGTCCGAGCCACCCTTCTCCCAAAAGCAGATGGGGATCGCCTGCGCCTTGGATGATGCGAGCCCATACTTCTTCCGGTGTGGGTCCCACGAGATGCTCGTCGGTGCGGCCGACGGCGGCTGCAGGTTGGAAGCTCACCATCTTGAAGGCATCGGCATTGGCCAGAAACCAGCTTACAACGGCGGGAATGTGCTCAAGATTCAGACGCGTCACCGTCACCGTGGAAGCCGCCTCCAACTTGAGACCTGTTCGTCGGCGTGCCGCCCGGATGATTTCCGCAAATTCGGCCCGCAAGCGATTGAGCTTTGTTTCGGTGGGCGCGTTTGCGTAACGGTCTCGCCGCCCGCACATGGTGGTATCGATATGAAAACAGACTTCGGTGAGACCGCCCTCTGTCATCAAGCGCTCCAGGCACAGCGGCTTGCGCCGAAAAGTCTCCCCATGGGTCATGATCATGGGAATGAGCCCGATGTTTCGTGCATATGCGACCAATTCGATGAGTTCAGCCTCTGGCAGCAGTGTAATTTCGCCGTCCGTCAGTTGAAGATTGCCGCCCGGGCCAAGCCAGCGGCGAAGAATGCGAACCTGGGCTCTGGCTTCCCCCAACGGGATTCTTCTTCTCCCGTTTGAACTCTTGTGCAGGTAACAGGCCACACATGCAAAATCACAGCGAGGCATCACACCGATTGTTGCTCCGCACCCTGCATATTGCCGGCCGAGGAACTGAGTAGGCCCTCGCAATGTATCAGGAAGAGATGCCCAGACATTTGAGAGAATCGCCCGCGTTTCCCTTAACTCGTCTGAAAAGGAAGGAATCATTGCTTCTTGTATTTGGCCTCACAATCGATTCTGGCCTTGCCGCTCAGCCCCGCACATTCAGGGACCTCGGCTTCCTTGGGCGTTTCCTTGCTGCCTCCAAAGAGCCCAAAGCAGGCCGTACCCAGTCCAAGCGCTACAGCCAGCAGAGTAATCATCACCAAATCTCTGAGCTTGATCATGGCCTTTCCTCCCATATTCATCTTCAATCATTTGGCTTCACGGATTTTGGCGCTTTTTTCCAATCGTTAAGGGACCAGTCGTATGTCGTGTACGCAATCCTTACACCGGGTTTTTCGATGATTGGATTGCTCAGATACCGTGCCACATAGGCGGGAACGGTTCCTGCCACCACTTCAAAATCTTTCTGAAACCATTCGAAAATGGGCGAAAGATACAAGGTGCTTGCGGCCGGGTCAAAACGGTTCTTGCTTTTATCGCTCAGGAATAGCCGTGTCTGTTCGTCAAGCTGCCGATTCAAGTCCGGTGCGCGATACGCCTCGTTACTCAGGACAGGGCAGCCCATTGATGCACACACCAGTGCGAAATGGATCCTCGGCTCACGAAAATCGGCTCGCAAGGTGCCGTTTTCGATGTCGTTAAGAGATATGTTCTCTCCTTTGAGCCCGGGCATTGGAATAAAGCGGTCCCGAAAAGCAGCACCTGGCAGGAAGCCGATCTTGCGGATCGATTTGATTGGATAGTGATCGATGATCAGGAGAACGGTGAATGCATTGTAGGCGTTGATCCAGAACGCAAGCCGCTGTTCCCTCGACCATTTAATATAGTCGGCGGCACAGGTGGCGGAAAGTTTATTCACATAAGCCAGCAGGTCGGCACGGCCCTCCTGTTTAAGAGCTGCATAGTCCACCCGCCCGTCGTGCACCCAGCGTTTCAGGAGTGCGGTCCAAGCGCTGTGCTGGTGATCCATCTCCGGGCATTCAGCAGCGTTCGCCAAAGCCGAAGCCTGGAAAATAGCGGTACCGTCATCACCGCGGCCATGGAGGATAACGCATCCGAGACACAACAGAAAGCCCACGATTCCTTTTACCCACAAGTTACGGTTTGTCAAGGCGCTCCCCATCGAAGCACATCGCTTAAGAGCGAAAATCGCTCCAATTGGGTCGTCAGGTGGTCGCCGAAAACCGGACAGCCTGTGGGGTGAAAGTGTTATCTGTTCAAATCGCTCGCTCATACGTGCTCAGGTCGGCTGAAGTTCATATGAAATCCCTTTTTCAAAAGCACGTGCCTTAGGGTGTCAATGGCTATGAATTCTGCAATCGTGGGGACGAAGATCACTCAAAGTCAATCATACTTTTTTCTGCCTTTTTGGTCTCCATATCCCAGGTCAAACACCTTTGTTCTACCCGCTTTGGGCCCGAAGCACATGGATTTCATTATCAAGCCTGTCTTCAAGCATCTCTTCAGTGACTTCAAGATCATGACGGGTCTGAAGATTGAGCCAGAATTGAGGCGACATGCTGAAGAAACGCCCGAGACGAAGCGCTGTATCGGCCGTAATAGACCTTTTGCCGTGGACGATTTCATTTATGCGCCTCGGGGATACGCTGATATCCCGTGCCAGGCGGTATTGACTGATGCCCAAGGGCTTCAGAAATTCTTCCATGAGAATCTCGCCGGGATGAATGGGGGGAAGTTTACTGCTCTTCATCGGATTTTCCTAATGATAATCTGTGATTTCAACATCTTTCGCGTCGCCATCGGTCCATTTGAAACAGATTCGCCACTGCTTGTTGATTCTTATGCTGTGCTGTCCTTTTCGGTCACCTCTTAAGGCCTCAAGTTGATTGCCCGGTGGTATTTGTAGATCATTGATTTCCACAGCAGCATCGAGAATGATCAGTTTCTTTCGGGCAGCACGCTGAATGTCTTGTGGTAATTTGCTTGAAAACATCCTTTTGAATATTTTTTCTGTTTCTTTATCACGGAAAGATTTTATCATGAAAAGGATATTAACACGATGCGTTAATAACGTAAAGCGTAAACATCCTGTACCAAATAGGGAGCGATCGCTCTCCTATCAGCAAACCGCTGGGCCCAATGGGCATTCCTTTCATTTCAAGTGCGGCGCGAATGGCGGCAGCTTCCACTTTTGTATACACGTCTTTTTGCTCTTTAAGTCAAGTAAACGTTCTTTGGAAAAATGAAAGACAATCACCGAGAGAAATGAAAAGACTGAAAACAAAGCACCCAAAGGGTCGATGGATCAAAGATCAGGTCGTACAAATCCGTCGGCGATGATTTTGGCCAACCGAAGCGTATGCCGTTTGATCTCCTCAAGGGATCGACCGGGGTATCTGGCATAGCTGATCATGGCACCATTCAGGGCGGAAAAAAGCGCGTGGGCTGTCAGCCGGCTGTTATCGCGAACTCCGGCTTTCAGGATAACCTTTTCTATACTGTCCATCAGCGGGCGCATGATCGGGTCCAGCTTATGAGCGGTATCCTGTGTCATATCACCGGCCAGCATAAAATGGCCCATCATCTGATAAAAGGTCATGTTGTCATTCAGGTAAGAGATATAGCGGTGGCAAAACTGGTGAACCGAGACATCACCGTTTTTCCGGTCCAGTCGACCCACCAGATCCGAAAGCTCCCGGGCGTGAATGATGAAGATGTCCAGAAACAGCTCATCCAGGTTCCGATAGTAACGGTAAATGGTGCCGGGGCTGACACCGCTTGTTTTGGCGATCTCACGGGCGGTGACCCTGCGAAAATCCTTCTCGGCAAACAGTTTCTGGGCGGCAGAGACAATCAGCTCACGCCGGTTCTGCCGCTCCTGCTGCTTTAGCTCCTTGAGTGTTGAGGCGGTCATGGATTCCTGCCCGGAATGAAAAGGCGTTAATTGGCTGATTTCTCCTGATGAATCCGCCACATGTCATCATCGGTGAAACACCGCTCAGACGCCAACGGATTCATGGCATCATGTTCCATTTTCCGCCGATCGTAGGATCGATCCAGCACTTCGTTATAATATTCATGCTGAATCAGCAGGTTCATGATTTCACTGGTGCCGGTCCAGATCAAACTGAGTCGAATATCCCTTAGGGCGCGTTCGATGGGATATACATCCGTATAGCCGATGCCCCCCATCATCTGCATGGCGTGATTGACGCCCTTCCAGGCCGCTTCAGTGGCAAAGCGCTTGGCCTCGCTGACCAGACGGCGACGATTGGGGGCGTTTTCATCCACGGACCTTGCCGCCATGTAAGTCAAAGCGCGGGCCGCATCCAGCTCGGTTATGGCATCGGCTACCTGGAAATTCACCCCCTGGAATTCCCGGATCAACTTGCCGAAAGCCGTCCGTCTGTCGGTGTAGCGCACCGCCAGGTCCAGCGATCCCCAGGTACCCAGACAACCCGCCGCCGAAGTCAGGCGCTCGGGGATCATCATCTGATTAAAACAAAGGGCGCCGCCATGCAGTTCACCCAGCAGGTTCTCCTTTGGCACCTTGGTGTCCCGGAAGACCAGTCGCCCGGTTCCGCCGCCTCGGCACCCCATCAGACCGTAAAGGTATTCCGCTTCCACGCCAGGCCCTTTATCCACGATCAGCAGACTTATCCTATTGTACTTGTGGGCGTCGGGTTCGAAATTGGTCCTGCAATACACCACAAAGAAATCGGCTCCCTCGGCCCCGACGACGAACCGTTTCTGGCCGTTCAGGATAAAATGATCGCCGTCCGGGACAGCCTTGGTTGTGGCACCAAAAAAATCGGAGCCGCCACGGGGCTCTGTTAACGCTTCCGCGGCAATCAGGGTGCCGTCAATATAGGGTCTAAGGTATTTCTCCTTCTGCTCTTCCGTTCCGAAATGGTTTAATGCCTCCCCCACAATGGACGGCATAACAAACGCACAACCAAGGGCCATGCCCAGACAACCGGTCTCTTCAATGGCAGCGACCTCCGCTACCCAGCTCATCTCACGCCCGCCGTATTTTTTGGGAAACCGTATCCCCCGCAGTTTGTATTGATCCAGTTTTTCGATAAATTCTTTGGGATAGACGATCTCGTCCTTGTCCATTTGCCGCAAGAAGTCACTGGTTATCTCCTCCCTGACAAACCGCCTGACCTCATCCCTCAGGGCCCGCTCTTCCGGGGTCAACATGAAATCATACATTGTCATCCTCCCATATTGCGTGTATTCGCCTCTCAATCAATCCGATTGGTTTCTCACCAGCGATGCGGATGATTGTTCGTTGTAAACAGTGTTCATTATGAAAAACGATGTTCATTTGTCAAGCCAAAAGGTGAAGGATTGGCTGGGTGAAAATGAGAAAGAAAAGGGTGGCTTTCCTTCGGAGGGCTTTTTCAACTCACGTAATTCGCCAAATTTTACGTAAAAACCAACACCCAACCTCTTTTTACACTTATAATAGAATACGTCGAACCGATCTGTTTTGCGTCGCCGAACTCATATTGGGACGTAACGACATTATCCCACGGCATCGGAGTTACTTGGCACCCTGGAAACGATTGAACCCGGCTTGTCCAGATTGGTAGCCGAAAGGGAGCTTTCCCGGATTCGGGCCCACCAGCTCGATGATGCGGGTTCCGAATCAGCATCACAAAAACGGAAATCTATGGGTTATTATTCCTAATCGGAAAAGGAAAAAATGAAAAAATCGAAGATAAGACTGGTTGTTTTGATAATGAGTTTGCCCTATATCCAGCTTTTCCTGTTGGGCTGTTCCACGACTTCTCCGGCCTGGATGGAAGGAAAGCCCCTGCACCATACAACAGAAGGATTTCGTAATTATCCCTTAATCCCCAAGCCGGGCCCTACAACCCGGGGCTTCTATTGGAGGCGATTTTGGGGCTCCTTTTTCTTGCCGGACGTTCCAAAGGATTTTGTCTTACCTGAACATCAAGCTTTGGAACAGTACCATGCGATGGATGGAAAAAACAGTATTACTTGGCTTGGCCAATCGACATTTCTAATCAGAATGGACGGAAAAACCATACTGACCGATCCTTTCCTGACGGAATACGCCAGCCCTTTTTGGATCTTCGGTTCTCGCAGGTTTTCTCCCCCAGGCATCAGTCTGAAAAACCTACCACCCATAGACATCATTGTGGTGTCTCATAATCATTTTGATCACCTGGATGAAGAAACCGTTGAATCCATCAAAAACAAAGAGAATCTTTGCGTTTATGTTCCGCTGGGATTAGCGTCGTTTTTCACCGAACGGGGCTATCGGCAAGTAAAAGAGTTGGATTGGCATGAACACACAACCGTTGGTTCTTTAAGGCTGACAGCACTGCCATCCGTGCATCATTCCGGGAGATCCTTGGGGGATAAAGATAGGACTCTGTGGTGTTCGTGGGCTATTTCTTCGCCTTCTGCGAGCATGTATTTCATCGGTGATTCCGGGTATTCGCCGACGATCTTCAAGGATATAGGCTTAAAACACGGCCCATTCGATGCAGCTTTAGTAACCATTGGTGCATATCGAACAAGAGAATCCGGTCCCATCACCCATTTGTATCCCAATGAAGCGGTTCAGGTGGGATTGGAAGTTAAAGCAGAAACGATTGTAGCCATGCATTGGGGAACAATTGAACTTTCCGACGAACCTCATTTCGAGCCACCCAAACGGTTTATCCGATCTGCCCAAAAAGCAGGAATCTCGAAAGAACGTGCATGGGTGATGAAAATCGGCGAGACACGCGAGCTTTTTTTGAGGAAGAAATCATAGCAATTTTGCAGTTTCCCTCTTTATCAACTGCTTGACCACCTCATTTCTGGATTTCGGCACTAGTATTGGAGATCTTGAGAACCCTTTCACCAATACACGGTACTTTCCGTTTACAATGTCGATTTCTTGAATATGGTCTGTGTTTATCAGTTTGGAACGATTCAGCCTGACGAAGCCGGGTGATAATTTCTTTTCAAAGTCCGTCAGTTTTCCATAGGCTGTGAGAGAGGTATATTTATCGTTCTTTCTGTAAATAAAATTAAGGTAATGATCTTCAACAAATACCAATTAGAGATCCTCCACCCATATTTGTTCCATCTCCTCTTTGCTGATTTTTACCAGAATGTACTGTGGTTGTTCCTTGTTTGCACCGTTCAGCAATTTGTTGGGTCGTATGCGCTTTTGTTCCTCAATAGCGAAATCGTAAACATCGGTGGCATACATGAAGATCTGAATAATCAGGCAAACAGAAAAAATGTAAATCAACAATGAAAAAACAGTCGACGTATACTGGAAGCTGAGCGGTTTAATGAAAAGGACGACCACGAAAGTTGTTATTGCTCCTGCCACGTAAAACCCTATCAATCCTCGAATGCTTTTTGCCTCAGGGAAAAAATGACATCTGATGAAAACAATCAACAAGGTGACGTGGATCAAGAATCCAATATTCATGTAGCCGAACAACTTAAGAAAGGCCTTTGCAGTGATTCGCAAATCCAGATCCTGAAACGTCATAATGATGCTGATGATCAGGGTGCACACTGCTGTGACCGACCAGATCTTTCCAATCCACCGGATTCGTTCTTTGTTTTTAATTACAGCATGCAGGATGGTTTCTTTCAACTCACGAAACTCGACAAATCTTGTTTTAAAACAAATGGTTAATCTCTCTATCCACAATGAGTGGAATAGGCCGAACCGATTTTTTTAGGTCGACGGACCAATTTTGGGCGTCACGACATTATTGTACCAGGAATATCAAAGCGCTTCGTCCGTGGTTTCATAAAGCAATATAGTCGAAACCGCTTGTAGAATACAAGATGCGGCGGCTTTGGAGAACGCCACAATCCATCGAAACCAAATATACAGTTCAAAAAAAGAGTTGACAATCAGGTACGAAATCAGTAGGGATAAACAGAGACCGACTGGTCTGTCTCCATCGGAAGGTGGTTTTTGCGCCAATTTTGGGAATAAAACCGACGTGGCCATCAATCTGAAAGAAAAAATCGTCCATGAGTCCATGAAGCTCTTTTCCCTCAAAGGGTTTCTATGTACCTCCATTGATGACATTTTATCAGCCGCCAATTCGTCCAAAGGAGGGTTCTATAATCACTTTAAAAGCAAGGAAGAACTCTTTTTCCAGGTGGTGGACGAAGCGCGCAGAATCTGGCGGGTCCGTAACTTGAAAGGCCTGGATGAAGAACCGGATCCCGTTTCCAAAATAAAACATCTCTTGCTGAATTTTCGTGATCGATACCTGAAAGACTCGGACAATTTTCCGGGCGGCTGCGTTTTTATCATTCTAATGGTTGAGCTCAAGAACCAACGTCCCCACCTGGCCAAGGAAATCAATAAGGGATTTGTGGGGCTAAAAGGTCTGATCAGAAGATACTTGGAACAGGGTAAGGAATCGGGCAAACTGGAAATGAATGCCGATACGGAAGCCATCACCGAAATACTCTTTAACGGCATGCTGGGGGCCACGGTTGCATATAACGGCGAAAAATCAGAGGCCAGCCTGGATCAGGCCATCGATTCCATGATTGATTTTGTTGAAAGATATGAGGTTTGAAAATCGGTTTTAACCGGTCTTCATCCATGGACATCCATGAATGGACACACTCTAAAAAAGATAGGAGGAAGAACATGATCGATTTTACTTTCACCGAAGAACAGGAAATGTTCAGGAAAGCCGCCAGGGAATTTGCTGAATCAATGATTCTGCCGAAAGTTCCGGAAATGGAAGAGACGGGTGATGTTGTTGATGCCGTGGTAAAAGCGCTTGCCGAGGCCGATATGATGGGCATCACCATTCCGGAGGAATACGGTGGTTTGGGACTGGGCTATATGGAGCGGATTATTGCACTCGAAGAGATCAGCCGGATCTCCGTGGCCACGGCCATGATGATGCAGGTCTTTGCATTGGGGATTGAACCCATCGTCAAATTCGGCACCGACGAAATGAAACAGAAATATCTGCCGGGCCTGGCAAAGGGAGAACGCCTGGCCACCACGGCCGTTACCGAGGCAACGGGGGGGTCGGACCCAACGGGCATTAAGTCGTCCTATACCAAAGACGGCGATGACTTCATCGTCAACGGGCGTAAGGTTTTCATCACCAATTCCCACATTGCGGATACCATCACCATCCTGGCCAAAGCCGAGGATGATCCCAAGGCTTTTTGTGCGTTTGTCATCGACAAGGACATGCCGGGATGGAAAGCCACTCACAAGGAGCACAAGGTCGGTATGCGCGGCTGCAACACCGGAGAACTCTCATTTGAAAATCTCAAAGTCGGTCGGGACCAGCTGTTGGGCCAAGAAGGGAAAGGGCTGCGGGTGACCATGGCCGCAATCGGTGACGTGGGCAGAGGCGGTATGGTCGGAACGGCTCTGGGACTTCAGGCGGCCTGTCTTGAGGAATCCATCAAGTTTGCCAGCCAGCGCGTTTTGTACGGCAAACCCATCATCAAACTTCAGACCATCCAGAACAAAATCGCGGAGATGAAGATCGATCTGGAAGCGGGAAAACTGCTGGGATATCGGGCCGCGTCAATCCAGGATGCCGGCGGTCGTTCCAGTAACGAGTTTGCGGTGGCCAAGTATTACACCACCGAGGCGGCCCAAAAGGCTGCCAAGATTGCCGTGGACATCCACGGCGGATATGGGTGCATGGAGGAGTATGCGGTGTCGCGTTTTTGGCGGGATGCTGCCGTGTTGGGTCCTTCCGCGGGGACGTCTGATATCATGAAGGTGATCATCTCCCGGTGGGCCCTTTCCTAAGCCCTTGCATCAAGAAAAAGGAAACATGATGAAGATCGTCGTCTGCATGAAAGCGGTGCCGGACCCCAAAAAGGCCAGCGATATCAAAATCGATCCCGAAACCAAAACACTGGTGAGGCGTGACGTTCCCATGGTGATAAACCCCCTGGACAGGCACGCCCTTGAGGAAGCGCTCAGAATCAAGGCCGAAAATGACGCCCATGTTACCGTTTTGAGCATGGGGCCTCCCCAGGCGGGAAATATCGTCAAGGAGTGCCTGGCATTGGGGGCCGACACCGGAATTTTGCTTTCCGACCCGAACTTCGGCGGCGCCGATGCCTTTGCCACGGCGTATACCCTGGCCATGGGCATCAAAAAACTGGGCGATGTTGACGTGGTCCTTTGCGGGATGGCCAGCAGCGACGGCGCCACCGAATGGGTGGGACCGGAAATGGCCGTAATGCTGGGCATGCCCGTGGTGACCATGGTCAAGGAAATCAGTGGGTATGAAGGACAAAGCTGGGAGGTCAAAGCGGCTCTGGAAAACGGGTATCGACGTGTGAAGGTGCAACTGCCCGCGGTTTTTACCGTAACCCGGGATCTCAATTCGCCGAAAACCCTCAGCTTTTCTGGCATCATCAAGGCCAGAAAAAAAAGCATCACCCAGTGGGGTTTTACCGATCTCGGTGTGCCGGCCGAAACAGTGGGCGTTAAAGGATCCCCTACCATTGTGACGGAAATGCGACCGGTGGAAAACACGCGAGAGGTTCTGTTCCTTACGGGTTCCCGGGATGAGAAGGCGGATCAACTGGTTCAAAAGTTGGTGGAAGTGGGGGTTTTATGAATGCAATGAATCATGGAAATGCTCCCGTATGGGTCATTGCCGACCAGGAGAAGGGGAATCTGTTGCCCGTTACGCCCCAGCTTGTGGGCAAAGCACGCGGACTTGCCCATGAATTGGAGACCACGGTGGATGTGGTTCTCCTTGGGGATGGGATCGAAGCCCATGCCCGGAGCTTGATCGCCGCTGGCGCGGCACGGATCTTCATGGGAAATGATCCGGAACTGGCCAACTATCACCCGGAAGTCTATTCTGGTGTAATCGTTAAGCTGGCACATGAATACCAGCCCCAGATCATACTCATGGGATCCACATCCGTGGGTCGGGAACTGGCCCCGCTGGTGGCGGCCAGACTCGGGACCGGTTTGACGGCCCACTGCATTGATCTCGGAATCAACCAGGATGGTATCCTGGATCAAATAATCCCTGCCTACGGTGGTGAGATCACCATCGTCTGCCCCGAAAGACGGCCCCAAATGGCCACCATCGCCCAGGGTGTTTTTCCGGCCCCTGAGCTGGACCGGGAACGTGGCGGAGAGGTTGTATCGATAGCGGGTCCTTTTCAGTCCTCCGGCCGAATGGAAACCCTGGAGGTTGTGATTGAACAGCCTGAAGGGATCCCTCTGGGTACGGCTTCGGTGGTGGTTGCCGGAGGTGCCGGCGCCGGGGATGAAACAGGATGGAACGAGATCGTCCAACTATCCACAATCCTGAAAGCGGGTCTGGGGTGTACCAGGCCCGCCGTGGATGAGGGCTGGGCCGACCTTGAGAGCATGATCGGACAGAGCGGCAAAATGGTGAGCCCGGACATTTATCTTGGCATCGGACTCTCCGGTGAGCAGCAGCATATGGTCGGCATCACCGGTGCAAAGGTTATGATCGCCATCAACAATGACAAAAAGTCCCCGGTTTTCAGTCAGGTGGACTACGGGGTTGTTGAAGATTGCCGGTCATTTTTACGGGTGCTGCTGGAGAAGATAAGAGAATACAAGGAACAAAAAGCCAATAACTGAATAAGATCGTGGAGCGACGTGAATTCTCCCTGCACATTGCGCAGTTGAGAATTCAAGATTCCTAAGGAGATGAACCATGGCGATTAAGACACGGGAAGACTATTTAGCTGCCCTCAAGGAACTGAGACCGAACATTTACAAATTCGGTGAATTGATTGAAGATGTTACCACCCACCCGGCTACCAAACGCACGGTTGAAAGCCACGCCCGCTGTTACGACGGAGCAAATGATCCGGCGCTTAAAAAGATGTACACGGCAACATCGGTTTTTACGGGTGAAAAGATCATGCGCTGGAATTCCATGATGCAGGATGACGGGGCCCTGATTCAGAACATGCGGTTCAAGCGTCAGAATTACCGCCGCACCGGCACCTGTACCGGTGCCGTGTGTGTGGGCTGGAATGCCATGAACGTCATGTGGGCCGTCACCGCGGACATGGATGCGGCGCTGGGTACGGACTACCAGAAACGATTGAAAAACTGGATCCTGCGGGCCGAGAAAGAGGGATTGACCGTATCGGGCGCACTGACCGATGCCAAAGGGGACCGCAGCAAATCGCCTTCCCAGCAGTCGGATCCGGATTCCAATCTGCATGTGGTGGAGGTGCGTGAGGACGGCATCGTCATTCGGGGCGCCAAGTTGATGATTTGCGGCACGGCGGCCGCCCAGGAGATATTCCTGCTGCCGGGCAGCGCCTACAAAGACCCGGACAAAGATTACGCCGTGGCGTGCGTTGTACCGCGGGACATTGAAGGATTGACCATCGTGGAAGCCCGACATCCCAGCGACAAGCGGGAACTGGAAGATACCGCGGATGTGGAAGTGCCCGATACGGGCATTACCCAAGGGTGGTTGCTCTTCGATAATGTGTTCGTCCCCAACGATCGGGTCTTCATGTGCCGGGAAGCCAAATACACGGCCAAGCTGATTCAATATTTTACCGCCAACTACCGGGCCTGCATCGGCGGTTGCGTTACCGGACAGGGGGATGTCATGATCGGGGCGTCCATCCTGATGGCGCGCGCCAACGGTCTGAAGGCCAAAACCTTCATGAACAAACTGGTGGACATGAGCATCAACAACACCATAACTTTCGGACTGGGAGCGGGGGCCTGTGCCCTGGGCATGAAGCATGATTCCGGATCCTTCTTTGCGGATCCCCATACGGCCCATACCAACAAAGTGATGGTGGCCACGCTCCCCTATGAAGTCAAACGGCTGACCCAGGAAATCGGCGGCGGCATCGTGGAAACCGGCTGTATGCCCTCTTATACGGATGTCTCCCATCCGGAATACGGTCCGTTTCTAAAGAAGTGTCTCAAAGCCGGAACCGCTTCGGCCGAATCCCGCTTCAAAGCGGCCCGCCTGTCCGAATGGCTGACCATCGGAGCAGGCGTGCCGGGCTGTATGCACGGTGGCGGGTCCCCGGATGGCGCCAAACTGGTGGTCAGATTCACGACACCCATGGAGGAGTACGTCGATTACGCCCGTAAAATAATGGATATTGATGAGGAAATTTCGGATTAGTCCGATGACGTGATCTTAGGGTCAGACGGTACAACCTCTACTGCCACGGAATGGGTCCGGGAAGCCCTGCTGGGAAGGGTCGGCTCGGTTGAAGTGAGGGTGTTGGGGGAACCCGCGGTGTCAATCCCCTTGTCGTCAAAACTCGGCCAGATTCCCTCTTTAAGACATACCACGCCCGGCATGATATCCCTGGTTACCCTGGCGCGGGTTTTAATCTTACCGACCGTGCTGGTCACAACTACCGGCCGGCCATCATCAATATCCCTTTTCCGAGCATCTTCGGGGTGAATTGCCAGTGATTGGGAATCTTCCCTGATGTTCTGGGAATGGGTGCGGTGTTTGCTCTTTGGGGTCACCAGGAACAACGGGTATCGGGACTCGGCCGGCATGGTTCGGACCGTGGGATAACCCGGAAATCCCAAGGATTCGTAATTCCCGGAGTAGATGTCTATTTTTCCGCTCGGTGTCGACAGTTTATGAAGATGGGGTGCCTGGACAAAAGGTGCCAGTCCGATCCGTTTTTGGTCGCGCCCGAAATAGATACCATCCTGTTTAAACCGGTCCACCGCTTCGATTTCGGATGCCTCAAGGAAAGCATCGAGCCACTGATCGGCCGTGCGCCCGGAGGAATACGATTCATAAAAGCCCAATCTCCGGGCCAATTCACAAAAAATGTCGTAATCGTTTCTGGCCCCGGCCACCGGTTCAATGGCTTTTTGTGAATAAAGCAGTATGTTGTTGCTGGTGTGAAGCGCATCTGAGCGTTCCAAAAAAGTGGTGACCGGCAGGACCAGATCGCAGTATCGGGCCGTGGGGGTCATGAAATAGTCGTGGCAAACGGAAAAATCCACCTTCAAAAGGGCCTTGATGTTCTTTTTAATGTCACTCCCCTGAACCAAATAGTTACCGCCGACATTATAGATGCATTTAATATCGGCGGGATAGCCGGCCCGGGTACCGCCCAAGACCGCATCGGCCCATTCATAGACGGGGATCGAATACTGTCTCAGGGGATTTGGCGGCACCGTCATGCCGCGTATTTTGGGGCCCGGCAGGGACCACCAGATGCTGGTCCCGGCCGAGCCACCGGGGATGCCGATATTGCCCGTGGCCAATTGTAGCGCCACCGCGAAACGCGCGGCCTCCTCTCCTCCGACGGTACGCTGGATAGACAATCCCGGCAGGAGGGCGCAAGGTTTTGTTTGGCCGTACAAACGGGCGAATTCCTGAATCGTACGGGCATCAACGCCGCAAACGGACGCAGCCCAATCAGGGGTTTTGGGCTGTCCGTCCACGGTCCCGTCGATGTACTGGTCAAGCTTCCGGAATCCGTGGGAATGGGTTTGGATGAACGTTTCGTCCCGCAGCTGCTCTTGCTTTAAGACATAGAGGATCCCGGCCATCAGCGCGGCGTCAGTGCCGGGATAAACGGCGATCCATTGGGACGCCAGCTTTTTAACGGTGGCCGTCTTCCGGGGGTCGATAACGATGATTCTTTTGCCCTCTTTTCTTAATTGGCGCAGCTTATCCCTAAGCTCGCTGCCGAAACGACAGGTTTCTGAATTCAAACCCCATAATAGGATCAGACGGGAATCATCTAGGGTGTGGGGATCGATTCCGGTGGGATGGGATCCGAATAGATAGGGGAGGGTGAAACCGAGGGCTCCCGCACTGTAATTGCCCACGGTCTCCGTGTGGCCGCCGAACTGGGAAAAAAAACGTGAAGGCAAAGAAAAGGTGTTGTGAACGATCCCCCGGCAGGCCCCTGATCCGCCCAGGGGCATGATGGCTTCATTGCCATGTTTCTTCTTGGTATGGCGAAGGTTTTTAGCAATGATATCCAGGGCCTGGGGCCAGCTGATGGTCTTGAAAAGCCCTTTTCCACGGGCCCCCTCACGAATGAGCGGTTGTCGGATACGTCGAGGGTGCCGGACCGCCTTAACCATTCCGAACCCTCTGACACAGCCCCCCATCCAGGGGCTTTTGAGTGGGTTGTTGGTGATCCTTATCAGTTTGCCGTTCTTCACATGGGCGATCAGGGGGCATCCCCCGCCGCAATCCTTGTTGCAGGAGACCGGTACTTTTTTCATTATTTGCAGTCTATCCAGGATGTCGAAATCCGTGGGACGGTCATGGCATCCCGTCACCCTTTAACCAACGCCGCTCTCACCGCCGTAGACAGTTTGCCGGTGTCCAACTCTATGGACAGCTGATCGCCGGCCATGTGTGGCATGGCCATGTCAGTGATCACAAGGTCAAAAACGTGTTTTCAATCTTTCAAGTGGCTAAAATCGGCGGGTTGCCTTTCTGAAAATCGCTAACGCTTTCTTTGGAAAAGGCCATTTTCCGCGATCTATTCGTCAATCTTGGGACTTAGTCCTGCGGCGTACGACTTGCACGCCTCAACTCAGCTTGTCGTTCAAAACGGTTGTTTTTAACAGAGCCGGTGTTTTCCGGCCCGGGACACCGGGCCGGAGATCCATTCAAAATATCTCCCTATCCTTCCGCCTCTTTTTCAAGCTCATCAAGTTTGTCGGGATCGGAAACGGCAATATCCACGAGGCTTACGGGAATGGCGCTCTGCTCACACATAATTCTGATATCCTTTTCCTTATCGCTGAATTCAAGGATCTCGCGAATGGATTCGATGTACTCGAGCATCTCATCTGGAGGAATATCTCCCAAAGCGGGTCCCGCTGCTTCCGCCTTTTTCCGTGCTGCCTCTTCCTCCGCCAGCCTTTGCTGTTCCTTGAGCTCCGCTTCTATGGATTGTTTGACGCCATCAAGGAGCGCCTGGTCGACTTCCGCCAGCTCAATGATCAGCGTGTCAGAGACGCTGTTGGCAAGCAAATGCTTAACTTGTTCTTCCTTGGTTTTATTCTCTACACCGGCGAGAAGTTCTTTGACCCTTTCTACCTCCGCACGTTCCTTTTCAATGTCGGCGTTTACCTGTTCCAGCTTTTCCGCCGCAATGCCAAGGGCTTCCATGATAATATCCGAAGCGAGCGTTTCCTCGATCAGTAACCGGATGCCCTCGTCGCCGGAAAGGCCCTTTGCTTTTTTAATAAGCAGATCAAGTTTTTTGTTCTCTAGAATCAGAAGCACATCGGCTCTACGTTCCGACCCTTTGATTTTCGGCCATGCGTCGCCAACATCACGAACAAGTTTGGCGTTGGCCAGTTCAGCATTGGCCAAATCCTCCAGTGTTAGCGCCTCAAGGGCATCCTTGAAATCCTTCATGAAGGGTCTTCCGACTGCGAGCCTTTCATCGATTGCCCATCTTAACTGAAGAAAATTGCCGCCGTGGTTAGAAACATTATATCCATCATCATCAAGTTCCTGGGCAATTCGGTGAATGGTTTTTTCCCGGCCATTGTCCGACAAATCGTCCGAAGAGAGCTCAAGAATGCGCTCCTCCATTGACAGCCAAAGAGGTTTTTTCTCACTCGCGTCCATTGTCGTCATCTTCTAATCTCCTTTTTATGGCTTGTTGTTTGGCAATTTCATTAGCATGTGCCCTTGTCCCATTTTTCCGAGCCGTTAAAGGCATCGTAAACCGTTTCTGTAATCCCGGTATTTGCCGAGGTGAGAGAAATCTATCAAATTCACAACAACTTGTCTACAAAGAACCAAAGTCCCTTTTCTTGACTAAAACTCGGCGGTGGCCCGCAGCCCGAAGATCCAGCCGCTGGGGTCATCGCCGCTTGTATAGGCGTCTTTCATGTACTGAATATCACCGGTAATGGAAAAGATGTCGTTTAAGCCGAACCGGCCGTAGACTTCAAACACATCCGTCTTGTCCACATCAACGTTGCCGCCCC
>JANQDY010000258.1 GCA_028278625.1 Thermodesulfobacteriota bacterium | reverse complement strand
TGAGTGCATCGCCGTCTGTCCAACCGGTTCGTTGAAAGTTGGCCAAAAGGGTTTCCGGGTGCTTATCGGCGGCAAACTGGGACGGCACCCCCGCCTGGCCAAAGAACTTACAGGGATCCATGATGCGGAAAAGGTCCTTCAGATGATCAAAGACTTTCTCATCTTTTACAAATCCAAGAGCACCAAAGGCCAGCGCTTTGCCCAGTTGCTCAAACATGATGATATTGATAGGTTTTCCAGGAAATGGTCCGCTTGATAGTCAGAAGAACGGCAATTCAGTTTCCGGCCGTCCGAAAGGATCTTTGCAAGATCAATGTATTCTCCGGTCTCTAAAGGTTTTATAACTTGCAGCTTTCAAAACCGGATTTCCCAACCTTGCAGATGGGACATGTCCAACCCTCCGGAAGATCATCAAATGAGGTGCCCGGCGCTATGCCGTTGTCCGGATCACCATTTTCCGGCTCGTACACATAGCCGCATTCCATCACCGCGCATATATATCTGTCTATGATTCTCTCCGCTTATTCGCCTATTGGCTCTCGGACCGTAAGATCAGCGATTCAGGAATCGGCACAAGCCAACCGAATCTTCGCCAAATCGAGAATCAGTGATATTTCGCCGTTTTCCATGATGCCCACACCGGCAAAAAGCCCTGTTTTTGCAGGCAGTTCCCCTAATGGAATGGCCATGAGAGGCATATTGCCGATAATGGCATCCGCTGAAATGCCGGAACCTTCCCCTTCTTGACCCGAACCGGATTCAATGGAATAGAGCGGTTGTCGCAACCGAATAATGTGCCTTTTCTCCGTTCCTTCCCCATCCTCTCGCAACAGGCGCCTGAGATCGCAGAACTCGGAACCTTCATCAAAGGATGTCGCATCCACCGTTTCAATGGCTTCCACGTAACTTGTGGGAATGGCCAGGACATATTTTCCCAGCCTGAAAAGCACCGCGTAGATGATGGATAGGGAAAGGGGGAGGCTGATGATGAATTGCGTCCCTTTTAAAGGCTCCGAGTGGATTCTCATGGTACCGCCCAGATATTGAACGGCCTGGGCGATGACATTCATGCCGATGCCTCTTCCCGCCAGTTGGGTGGTTTCGGTTGCTGATGAGAAATCAGGCCGGGAGATGATTTCCAGAAGCTGCGCCTCTGAAAGGGTTTCCATCTCCCCCTGGGACATGCCCATCTTTTCAGCGAGGTATGCACTGATGGCCCGCCGGTCGAGCCCTCGTCCGTCATCACCGACCGTCAGGACAAGTCGATCTCCCTGCCTGTCGGCTTTAAGAACAATCTTTCCCTCTCGAGACTTCCCGGCTCTTTCCCGCTCCATTGGCGGCTCAATCCCATGGGCCACGGCATTGCGCAACAGGTGCATGAACGGCTCCCTCAAACGGTCCATCAAACCGATATCCACCTCGATTTCGCCCCCTGAAACCTCCAGTATCACTTCCCGGCCGTAGGCCTTTCCCAGATCCCGTATCGTCTTCCTGAACAACTCCCCGAAATCCTGAACCGGCATCAGCCTGAGCTGTGCCAGCTGGAAATATAGGCTTTTAAGCATGGAAATATAGTGATTGATCCAGTTCCCGAGACCCGCGGACAACTGATCCTGGGTCAACGGCGGGAGCGTCTTCTCCAGCAACATGATCTCCTGTGAACGTGCCAGAAGTGATTCGATCAGGGAATAATCGACCCGAATGCGATCAATTCTGCCGGGGGAAAAAGCCGGCCTCTCTTCCCGGGACGTCCTTTCAACCAGTTCATCCGGATCTTTCTCCAGATCTTCGCAAATCGTCTTAAACCGTTTAAGGTCTTTCGGCTCACTGATCTTCCCCTTGCCGGCCACGAAAGCCTTGAGCAGCTCCACACCATCAAAAAAGAGCTGAACGACCTGTGCATTGGGTCTCTTGGTGCCGTCTTGGAATAACTTGCACCAAGACTCCATGGCATGACAAAAATCCGATAGATCCGTCATGCTGAGTGCCCTGGCCATCCCCTTTACGGAATGAATTTTCCCATGGACCTCACTCCAAAGCTGTTGGTCCGGCAGGTTCTTTTCAACCTCCATCAAAACAGCGTCCAATTGATCCAGGTACCTGCTCGATTCCTCAATGAATATCTTCTGGTACTTCTCAAGATCCATGGGACAATCCCGCGAGTTTTTTCCAGATATTGTCCGGCGTCATCAACCTGGCCGTGTTCCCCGTTTTGTCGACAACGATGGCACCTTCCTCTTGTTCCACCCACTTCATGCCGACGATCCTGTCCGGAATCAAACCGAGCTTCCGGGAATTCCATTTGATGAGTATGATACAGGGTTCATCGTGAAAAAGCGCAGCGTTCGCTTCCATGAGACGCCCCATATCGATGACGTCAAAAAGATCCCCCCTGTAATAGAGAAGACCTTCGTAACATGGCGGCATGAGCGGTACGGGCACGATATTCACACTATCCGCTACGCGGTAAATGTATTTGGCCTCAATGGCGATGTAGTGCCCCGCGGCTTCGAAGATAAAGATATCCATCCCTCTAGTGGTCTCCACGAAGCCTGAAGCGCCGCTGAGAGGTCATCATCTTCTCTGAAAGCGCATTTAAAGACCGCATCAATTCGACAATTTTTTGCATTCCCTCTTTCTGATTGCGGGTCCCGACCGTTGTCCGCTGTGTGGACACGAAGTTTTCCTGAGCCAGCCGCGAAAGCGTTTCAAAATGGGTGAGAAGCCCCCTTATTTCTTTCACCTGGTCCAGAGTCGCCTTCTCAACGGCTTTCACCTCCGATGATATTTCTTTGACGCCTGAAACCATTTCCTTGAAAGTGTCCACCATCCCCGTGATGATGTTTCGCCCCTTTTCCACGTCTGTTTCGCTTTTTCTGAGGGCGCCGATCACCGCCTTATTATCTTGAAATATGTCGTCCACGATTCTGGCGATCTCCTGGGAAGACTGCTTGGAGTTTTCCGCCATGCTCCGTATTTCGTTGGCCACCAATGCAAACCCTTTTCCCATCTCACCGGCACGGGTGGCTTCAATGGAGGCATTCAGGGACAACAACTCCGTTTTCTGGGCCACTTCGTCCATGACATGCATCACCATCCTGATTTTCTCCACCTTGTTACTCAGTCTGTAAATGGGTTGTGCGTTTTCCACGATCTGTTTCAGAACGTTGTCAAGATATTTAAGGGTTTCCCGGGCCTTTGCTTCGCCGCTTCCCGTTTTTAAAAGCGCTTCATTGATTTTGGAAACCGTCTGGGCGGACTGGCGACCCGCCGCGTCCATCTGGTCAACACTGTTATTGATGATCAAAGAAGTCTTTTGGACGATCACGGTCTGCTGCTCCGACCCTTTGGCGATGGCCAATGCCGACGCATCTATTTCCTCGCTGCTGGCCAAAACCCTCCTGGAAAGTTCATTTAGCGCCTTGTTGGTCTTTTCCATACGCGCTGCAACGGTCTTGATTTCCGAAATCATGGTTCGCAGGTCCTTCACCATGGAGGCGAAAACCTCTTCCAGATCACGAATCTCATCCTGACTCACCAAAGGGATGTCCTTTGAAAGATCTCCGTGACTGATCTCTCTGGCAACCGTACTCAGGCTGTTCAAACGGCGAACGATCGATCTCGAAAAATAGCCGCCGAAAGCGGCGCCGGCCGCCAGGGCCAACGCCACGGAGATGGCCTGGGCCGTATAGAAATCATCTGTCAATCGATTGATGACCGCAACCACCATCATCAGCAGCAAGAGTAAGATGAGAAAACTGAGGATAAGTTTATTTCTGATGCTCGTTCGGCTCATGTGTCTAAATCCTCCATTGCAAGGATCCACCCATCCAGATCATTGTCCATCGCTCTGAGCATTGAAACGACCATTTTCAGTGTCACAGAATCGGACTTCAAATAAAATCGATGGTGTTTCAGGTGAAGGTTCTTGGCCACCTCCTTCAGCGCCTTGATCAACCGGGCGCGGCATTCCTGGGGAAAAATATCGGTTATTCTGAGATTCAAGACATCTTCCAAGGGCTTTTTTAGAAGGTCAAGGGCCATGGCGTTGGCACTCATCACGCGGGCATCCCGATCCACAACGATGATACCGACGCCGACACTACTAAAGATCGCTTTCTGAAAATTCAGTTCATCCACCAGTTCCGCGGTGGTCTGCCTGGGGTATAGGGTTCCGGGATCAATAATCTTTTTTTGCTCTCGACCATTTTCATGCTGATCGTCCAAGTTATCCAGTAAATCGCTGATATATTGGGTCATGGCCTCGAGAGGCCCCTTGACGATACAGTAATCGGCACCGATGCCGTCGACTTCTTCCATCTGCTCCATAAGGGTGCCGGAAATGGCAAGAATGGTGAGACGGCCAGGGGGGCATTTTTTGCGTGCAAACTTGATCAACTGGGTACCGTCTATCTTGGGCATGATGAGATCGGCAATAAGGATGTCATAGGCCGACTGTTCCAGCTTTGAGACCCCCTCCTTCCCGTCGTAGGCCTTAACCACTTCGTATCCCTTCTTTTCGAGAAGCTCAGTCAGAAATTCCACGAAGAAAAAGTCGTTATCAACAACCAAGGCTCTCTTTGCCATGGTGAACACCTCACGCAGCCCAATCTCAATTAATACAGACCCTTCTCACCTCACTCATATCCGTCAGACCTGAAAAGGCTTTCACAATACCGTCCTGCTTAAGGGTTGTCATTCCCTGATCCGCACCCACTCTGAAGATCTCATCCGAGTTCGCCTTCTTCTTGATCAGCGTCTTGATCTCCGGTGTACCCTCCAAAAGCTCATGAATTCCCATGCGCCCTTTATAGCCGGTCCCTGAACAGGCATCGCACTTCCAGGGGCGATAGAGAAATAGATCGGGTGTATATTCGATCCCGGCGTTCTCAAAAGCTTTGACACCGTATTCAGACCGTATTTCCTCAAATTCCTCAAGGGTCGGATGGTACTTCTTCTTGCACTGGGGACAGAGTCTCCGGAGCAGGCGCTGGGCCAGAACCCCCAGCAGGGAATCCGAAAAATTCAAAGGATTCAAACCCATATCCAGCAAACGGGTGATGGTTTCGGGTGCACTGTTGGTATGGAGCGTAGAGAAAACCAGATGGCCCGTCAAGGATGCCTCAATGCCGATGGCGGCGGTTTCAAAATCACGCATCTCACCGATCATAATCACGTCAGGGTCCGCTCTCAAAAACGATCTCATGATTCTCGCGAAATCGAGACCTATTTTCGGCTTTGCCTCAACCTGCCTGAGGCCAATCTGGGTAATTTCCACGGGATCTTCGGCGGTCCAGATCTTGATGCCGGGACTATTGATGCGGCCTAAAGCGGAATGGAGGGTCGTGGTCTTTCCCGAGCCGGTGGGCCCCACCACCAGGATCATACCGTAGGGCTGGGCCAGGATCCGTTCCATGATATTCATGTTCCGTTCGTTCAGCCCCATGTCGGAAAAAGCCATGGCACCCGCGCTTGCCAGAACCCGCAAAACAGCATCTTCCCGCCCACCGGCGGTTGGAATCGTTGCAAGGCGAAGCTCAAAGGGTTTTATGCCCTTGCGCCTGAATTTGATTTTCCCATCCTGGGGCAATCGCCTTTCCGCAATATCCAGACCGGCCATGATCTTAAGGCGCGAAAGAATCCCCCTGGCCATGTGCTCGGGTACCTGGGCGTAATCCTGACAGACCCCGTCCATTCGAAAACGGATGCCTGTTTTTCGGGTCTCGGGACTCGGCTCAATATGAATATCCGATGCGTCGTTCCGGTAGGCATTGATGATCACCTGATCCACCAATCGAACCACTTGGCTCGATTCCTCATTCAAGAGCTCTTCTTCCGGATCCAGATCATCATCGTCCTCCTCTTCGAACTCGATATCGGGGATCATATCCAGTTCGGAGATCATGTCTTCCGCCGAGGTCTCAGACTTCTTTTCAAAAAAATGGAGAACATACTTTTCAATGTCCTCCCTGATACCCACCGAAAAATTGATCTTGGTGGTCTTGGTCAATCCTCTGATCTGACCCGTTTTCCGAAGATCACCGGGGTCGTCGATGAGAATCTCCACACCGTCTTTTCCCCAACTCATGGGGATCCAGGAATCGTGAAGCAGGAAGGATTTCTTCAAATTACCGATCAGTTCCACGGGAACTTCGGTCTTTGGATCAAAGGAACGAAAAGGACATCTGTAGTAAAGGGAAAGGGATTTTCCAACCTCCTTTTTGGGTATATTGAATTGTTCGATCAGGATATATTCAACGCTCTTTTTGCTTTTCTTGGAAAGGGAAAGCGCTCTTCTTAATTGCTCGGAGGTCACCCGTTTGTTTCGAAGCAGATAATCATACCTGGAACCCGAATACAGGCTCGAGACCACCTGCTTGATCTTCTGTTCAATTTTCTTGTTCCTGGGATCCGCCTGCAGGGCGGCTTTGTACATCTCGAGGGCAAGATCTTGATGTCCCCTTCTCTCATTCTCCAGTCCCAGTACGAATTTGATCTGCGCAATCCGTAAATCGCTCAATCGCAGTCCATGGATTGTTTCATCGATCTTCTGGATGACTTTGGAGGGGGAGTGCTTCTTTATCAGGCAGGCCACAATGCCCGGAACGATTCTCGAAGGCAGACAATCGGTATTCAGAAGGCTTTCATATTCAACCATCGCCTTGTCAAACAGGCCCAGCTCTCTTAACGACACGGCCCGCTGCAAAACCTCTTCGAATTCACCTTGCACCGGCACAGTATTTTCGTTCACGGCTTCCGCAGCCACTGATTTCAGGTTACCAATATCTTTCATTATCCGTTAACCAATTGAACCACTACCGAATCTGAGAAATAATCAATAATGTTGAGGCATCCGAAATCCTGCTGAAATCTGAAGATACAACTCATCTCAAGCCCCAGGGCATGTGCCAGAATTACCCGGTTAACGCCGGCATGAGCCACGATGATCACGTCTTCGCCGGAGTGCTCGGCGCGAATTCGCTCAAAGGCGGGGAGGACCCTTTCAGACAAGCTGAACATGGACTCACCTCCCCCCGGACACGCGTAGCCCGCGAGATCTTTTTTGCGTTTTTCAACCTCTTGGGGAAAATCCTCGATGACTTGGGACAGCGTAAATCCTTCCCACTCCCCAAAATACATTTCCCGAAGTTCCGGCAAAAAACGAACCGGCACATTGTGGTAGGCGCCTATCTGGGTGGCGCCGCGCATTGACCGTTTGAGATCGCTTGCGTATATAACGCCGGGCTCCACAAGCCGCAACCGTTCAGCAACCCTTTCCAACTGCAGTAAACCGATCTCGGTAACGTCCACATCCGTCTGGCCGAATATGGGCATCTTTTCATGGCCGTTTATCTGACCATGCCTTATAAGGTATATTCTATTGATTCTTTCCATCATCTGAATCATAGATTTTCACATTTCCCATGTCAATGAAATTACCCGCAATATGCCCTTGTGTAAACCGTTTTGGGCGACATTAGAGGTACGCTCCCCCTTCCGGGCACGCGATCTGCTGATTTATGATAAGGGTTTATTCACACAGGGTAATAGTGTATATTGCGGGCCATCGAAACCCAAAATCATTCAAATGAAACCGTCAGGCGTACGGATTGCGCAAATATCATGAACCATAACCCTAAAGACTGCTTTGGAATCCTCGACAATGTCTTTCCCATGGGAAAAGAAGGCTTGAGGGAAATCGTTCCCGAATGCTTCGAGTGTGATGATCGGCAGGAATGTCTGCGGACGGCACTTCACACAAAAGAAGGGTTCCAACTGAGAAGCGAAGCACTGGATCGCTCTTCTCCCGGTGGACTGTTGGGTCGCCTCAAACGCTGGTCCGACAAGAAAGCACTTTCAAGGCTTCAGAAGGAGCAAAAAAAGTGAGCGTTGAACTGGTCTGCCCCTATTGCCGTTTCAGCAAAAAAGTCCCCCAAAGAAAGATTCCCGCCGCCGCAAAAATGGCCATCTGTCCCCGGTGCCAGAAAAAATTTTCATTGCCAAAAGCCACATACCCGGATGATCCGGCCGGAGAAGAACCATCTGAAACGGCGACGGTCCATGGACCGAAACCACCCGCCGGTGCTGAGGTGAAGACGGGCGGGAGCCCTTGGGAGAGAAGAGACGACCTGGGACTTTTCAGCAGCATCTTTCTCACCTTCAAAAGAGCGCTTTTCCAACCCGCCCTTTTGTTCAGTTCCCAAAGCCGTGCCCAAGGGTTCAGAGAGCCCCTGGCCTTTGGTCTGCTGATTGGCGGTTTCGGAGATATGCTCGCTTTTTTCTGGCCCGTTCTTTTTTTCTCCTTTGGCTTTTTGCCATTTGGGGATGCCGTTTTCACACATCTCAGCGGCATCTGGATATTTTTTACTCTAATGGTGGGAATCCCCCTGGCGGTCATCCTCAACATGCTCATCTACAGCGTCATCCTTCATCTCATGCTGCTGATCGTAAGGGGAGGAAATGAAGGCTATGGGTCCACTTTCAGAGTCGTCGCCTATTCGCAGGCAGCGCTGGTCTGGAACCTCATCCCCTTTATCGGGAGCTGGATTGCCGCCGTTTGGAAACTGATCATTCAAATCATCGGGCTGCACGAAATCCATCATACGTCCTATTCAAAGATCATCATTGCGTTTCTGCTGCCGTTCCTTATGCTTCTCGCTTTGATCGTGATGGTAGCAAGTCCCTTTCTGATGCTCCTGTTTTGAACCCTGGATAACGAATCCAATGAAACCAACGACCCATTCACCCCAAAAAGAAGAGAGGAATTTAGTGCGTTGACCCGAAAGATCAATTACGAAGATGTCTTAAATCCCGAACAGCTGAAAGCGGTCATGACCCTTAAAGGGCCGGTCCTCGTCATTGCGGGGGCGGGAAGCGGAAAAACCCGCACGCTCATTTACCGGGTGGCCCGGCTGGTTGAAAGCGGCATTCCGCCGGAGGCCATCCTTCTGCTGACATTCACTCGAAAGAGTGCAGAGGAGATGTTGCACCGGGCATCGGAACTATCCGACAAAAGATGCCGGTTCGTCTCAGGCGGCACCTTCCATGCACTGGCGCTTAAAGTCTTGAGAAATCATGCCGCCGAACTCGGTTACCGGAACAGCTTCACTATTCTTGATCGATCCGACATGGAAGAGGTTCTTCGAAGTCTCGTGCCCGATCTCAAAATGGACGGGAAGCCGGCCAGGTTTCCCAAGCGCGGCACCATCGCCAATATTATCAGTAAAGCCGCCAACCTGGAGCAACCCATTAGCGAACTCATGCTGAACGAATATGGGCAATTCATGGAAGTGGCCCCCCATATTCAAACCCTGGGAATGCTCTACGCCGAATACAAGAGAACCCATCACCTCATGGATTACGACGATCTTATCATTCGGCTGAGGCAGCTGCTCGAGGAAAGCAGTGCGGTTCGAAAAGAACTGGGTGAACGATACAGCCACGTCATGGTGGATGAATATCAAGACACCAATTGTATTCAGGCGGACATTGTCAAATGGCTGGCCCGGGATCATCAAAATGTCATGGTGGTGGGTGATGATTCCCAGTCAATCTATTCTTTTCGAGGTGCCAATTTCAGAAACATGCTCGATTTTCCAAAGGCCTTTCCCGATGCAAAGATCATCAAGCTGGAACAGAACTATCGTTCCACCCAACCCATTTTAGCCCTCACCAACTCCCTGATGGCCCATGCCGGGGATAAATATACCAAATGTCTGTTCACGAACCGGCAGGGGGGCGCAAAGCCCAAAGTCATCGACACGCATACGGAACAGGAACAGGCCACCTACGTGTCCCGTTACATACAAAATGCTGTGCGTGAAGGCGCCAGCTTAAGTGACTTCGCCGTCCTTTTCCGGGCCGCCTACCATTCTTTCGATCTGGAGGCGGAACTGACACGGCAAGGCATCCCTTATGTAAAATACGGGGGCTTCAAATTCCTTGAGTCCGCCCATATCAAGGATTTTCTGGCGCACATGCGAGTGGTTGTCAATCATGATGAAACCGTCAGTTGGCTTCGGATCTTAAGACTTGTTAAGAATATCGGCCAGGGAAAAAGCCAGAAGATCATCCGTTGGATGAAGGAAAAACAGGTTGCCCCCTGGGAGCTCCGCAAATGGCCCGGGTTGGGCAAAAGAGACGGAGGACTAAAACCCTTGGGCGATCTGCTTGAACGCCTATCGCCGCAACACCTAACACCCGCCATGGCCGTTAGAGAGGTCATGACCTATTATATCCCCCTGCTCAGGGAACGCTACGACGACTACCCGAGACGGGAAAAGGAACTGGAACAGCTGTCACCCATGGCGGAACGATATGGCAGGCTGAGAGCTTTTCTGGACGACCTTGTGCTGGATCCCCCCACCAGTACCGAAGATATTGACAGAGGGGGTGAACATCAAAAAATGACACTCTCCACGGTGCACTCAGCCAAAGGGCTCGAATGGCCGGTGGTCTTCGTCATCTGGGCTGTGGACGGAAGATTCCCGTCGGCCAGGGCATACAACAACCCCGATGATCTGGAAGAAGAGCGCCGACTCATGTATGTGGCAACAACACGGGCCAAGGACCATCTGATGATCTCCTATCCCGGCTCCGAAACCCCACAATGGTCCGGTTACGGTGCGGGTCAGGGGCTTTCACCGTTCGTTTCATCCCTTCCTCCGGATGTCTATCACCATGAATCCGGAAAAAAAGGAAGGTTCGTCGTCAACAGGCAAAGCCCCGGCTGGTACCAGCAGAAGGGGTTTACGGAACCAGCAGATTCGCCCCAGCCCCTGGCACCGGGAGATCGCGTCAGGCATCCTGCTTTTGGTGCGGGTGTCATCGCCAAATTCCATTCCGGAAATAAAATTGAGGTCCTTTTTAAGACCGCCGGGAAGAAACTGCTGCACATGGACTACACAACCCTGGAAAAGATCTGATGTTTTGAATTGACAAATGGCTTGTTTGCAGCAAATATGCCAGAAAAAAGGAACAACGAAGCCAAAAAGGATAACTCCGGCGGACCACCATGACCATTTCCCATTCCCATACCAAAAACACCATGTCTTATGAATCAGCAATTGAGACCCTTTACAACCTTCAGAAATTCGGGATAAAATTCGGGCTTTCAAAAACCGAAAACCTTCTGAAGGCCTTTGGCAATCCTCACGTGGGCCAGAATTATGTCCATATCGCCGGTACCAACGGTAAAGGCTCGGTTGCCACCTTTGTAGGATCAATGCTTCAGGAAGCGGGCTACAGGGTCGGCACGTATGTTTCGCCTCACCTGGTCAGATTTACGGAACGTTTCAGGATCAACGGTGAGGAAATCACCCAGGAAAAGGCGACCCGATTGATTGAAGAATTGCAGAATGTCTTTAGTCCTCTGGAACCGCCCACCTTTTTTGAAGCCGTCACCGCCATGGCAATCCTCTATTTTGCAAGAGAAAATACCGATATCGCCATTATGGAAGTGGGCATGGGCGGAAGGCTCGACGCTACCAACGTCATCACCCCTCTTGTAACGGGCATTACCAATATTTCCATGGAGCATCAGGAGTACCTGGGAACCAGGCTCTCCCAAATCGCCATGGAAAAAGCGGGCGTCATCAAAAACGGCATAGACGTGGTGGCGGCGGTCACACAGGGGAAAATCATCGAACAATTGAGCAACGTTGCCCAACAAAAAGGCGCTCCTTTTTTCAGGGTGGGCAAAGACATGAAGTATCGCGGTTCATCAAAAGGTGTGAACTACTTCGGGCAGCAGCACAAGTTAAAGGATTTACGGCTGGGTCTTGGCGGTATCCACCAGGCGCGCAACGCGGCAATGGCCCTGGGGATGATGGAGCGGCTGGCAACAAAGGGATTCCCCGTTGAAACCCGGCACATGAGGGAGGGTCTTAGAAGGGCGGAGTGGCCTGGGAGAATGCAGATGATTGGCAAAAACCCGACGATCATCGTGGACGGCGCTCACAATGCGGCCGCCGTAAGGGCCCTGGCTCGAACCATTCAAAAGACCTTTTCATATGAAAGGATGATTCTGGTCATCGGTATCATGGCCGATAAGGATATACCGGCGCTCCTCCGCGCCATCATTCCCTTGAGCGATCACGTGATCTATACGAGACCGGTCTATTCAAGAGCGGCGGATCCGGTTGTTCTGATGGAGAAGGCCAGATCTTTTAACATTCCGGGCGAAGCGGTCCCCACCCTTTCGCCGGCCATCAAGAGAGCGAAAGCACTTGCCGGTCCAAAGGACCTGATTGTCGTATGCGGCTCGCTCTTTACGGTGGGAGAAGCATTGACCTGTTTTGATCCTGTTCGCTATAAGCCGGACAGCGCCTATTAGCCCCTTGAACCAAAAGGACGTGATTGACAAAAAAGGGCACGATGCAAAAGCGGCATGGCCTAAAGGTAACAAATGAAAATCTCTTCGAGAGCCATTCTTAAGGTTGACGGGATTTGCGCCGGCGCTTGGCCGTCAATGCGCTCTGTCTGTCTGACCATATGCCTGACGCTTCTTTTGATCGCTCCCTTTACTTTATCCCTGAGTCATGCGGTGGACTTTTCAACCAAGAAGGACGACATTGAAAAGGACGACACCCCTTGGGAGATCACGGCCGAAAGCCTCTCCTACAACGACAAAAAAGGGACCTACCACGCCGAAAAGAACGTGGTCATCAGGAAAACCCATCAGGCCCTCTATACCCAGTCCGCTGTTTTCAACACGAAAACCGGCATTGCAACGGTTTCCGGAGGATTCAGGATTGAAACGGATGGTGATATCATCACCGGAAAAGAGGGCACCTTCGACCTCAACATGCAAACCGGCGATATTGTTGACGGGAGGCTTTTCTTAAAAGCGAATCATTATTATCTGAGCGGCAGTCGCATGCAAAAGACGGGTGAAAACACCTACGTGATTCAAGATTGCACCATGACCACCTGCGACGGCACCAATCCCGACTGGACCATCACGGGATCGGAGGTCAAGGTCACCATTGAAGGGTATGGTACGGTCAAGCATTCCGCTTTTCGCATCAAGGACCTTCCCGTCATCTACATCCCCTATATGTTTTTTCCGGCCAAAACAAAGCGCCAGACCGGCCTTCTGCCGCCCAAATTGGGCTACTCCACCTTGAACGGCGCGGAAGTGCAACTCCCCTTTTTTTGGGCCATTTCCGACCGGACGGACGCCACGCTCTATTCCCGGTACATGACCAGGAGAGGGTATATGCAGGGCGTTGAATTTCGATACATTGAAAGCCCCAGTTCCAAAGGCATTCTGGAATTTGACATCCTTTCGGACAAACAAAGCGAAAAAAACCTAAACGACGAGGATGCCCGGGACATCAGCCCCTATGCCCGGACCAACCAGACCCGCTACTGGATCAGAGGGCGCGCGGACCAGGACCTTCCCGGTGACGTCCTAGCCCGGCTTGATGGAGATTTCGTCAGTGATCAGGATTACCTAAGGGAGTTCGAAGAGAAGCTGTACGGCTTTGACGTACGATCAAACCTTCAGGAAGAGTCGAAGCGTCCCGTTCAAGAGAAACGTTCTCCAACCCGCAGATCCGCGCTGCGCCTCAGCCGTGACGGGGACTCCTACGCCCTTCAGGGCATTGCCAGCTATTATCAGCAGGTTGAAGACCCGGCAATCAATGACCAGATGGAGCAGCCCGTGGGAGGGGTGTATTTCGATCTGCTTCAGCAGCAGATAAAGGAATGGCCGGTGTTTTTCAACTTTGAATCGGATTACGATTACATATGGAGCGACGAATCAAACCGAGGGCACAACATTATCCTTTCCCCCCAACTGAATTTTCCTTTCTGGCTGGGGCCCTACGTGGAGTTTGAACCCTCTTTTCGCTATACCTATAACGGCCAGTGGGTCGCTGATGACCAGGGAGAAAAGACCCATCAATATCAGACCCTTTATGAAGCCAACGCCAGACTGGGCACCAATGCCGAAAAGTTTTTTGACACATCCTGGGGAGATGCCACCAAATTGCGGCACAAGGTCTCACCCACACTCTACTATACTTACCAGGGATACAACGACAACGGAGAGAGTACGCCATGGTACAGCCCCATTGAACAGGATGACTATGGAACCCCATGGTATCTCACATTCACCGAAGATGAAGAGAACGAGGACCGAAACCGGGTGACGTTTTCCCTGGAAAACTTCCTGGACGCGCGAATCGAAGACAAAAAGGGTCATGTCTCCTACAATCAATGGGCTGTTTTCCGCCTGAATCAAGGCTACGATATCGAGAAAGCGACGGACGAGGGTGAGGATCAACCTTTCACACCCCTGACGGCGGAGCTGATCGTGACACCATTTCCGGCGCTTGATTTAAGGGGCAGCACCGGTTGGGACCACTACGAGGGCACTTTCACGCAAACAACCCTTTCAGGAGAACTCACCGTTCAAAGATACGGCGGCAGGCATGATTACTACGAAATCAATTACCAGCACTATACCTACGAGGACAATAATCAGACCAACCTCAATTTTCGGACCAACATAAATCTGGCATACGGATTCTCGGTGGGCGGATCACTTCAGAGGGATCTGGAAGTTGAAAAGAACATATCAAGCGCCGGATGGCTTGGCTATGAAGGGCAGTGCTGGGGCGTTAAACTGGGCGCCGGAAAAGAGAGCGGCGACACCACTTTTATCGTGGCAATTCGTCTGGTTGGACTGGGATCCGCCGGCAGCTGGTAGTCGAAGTGGGAGCGTCCCCCTATCGGCGGGCCATGCGGTCAAGGACCAGGACCACCAGGAATCCCAGAATTGCGAGGCAAAGGGCGGCCGTCACTTCACCGCTCCACTGGTGGGGAAGAACATTTTTCTGCACCAGGGGAATCACCTTTCCCCCGCTCCCCGTGATGCTTTCAAGGGTCTCCTTGAAGGGCCAGACCTTTCTTAGGGAACCGAGCATCAATCCCGTCAGAAATGCCACCATGTAATCGTGGTATTTTGCCAACAGCCAACCCAGAAGACGGGAAAAGGCAGCAAGGCCGACACACGCACCTGCCGCCACAATAAAGAGCACCAACAGATTCCGGTCATTGACCGCTTCCAGAATGTACTGATACTTCCCCATCAGCACCAAGATGAAAGAACCGGATATTCCCGGCAGAATCATGGCGCAGATGGCCACGGCCCCTGAAACAAAGAGAAACCAGTAGGCATTGGGGGTTGCCCCGGGCACCACCCCCACCAGAAGATAGATGCCCGCCAGTCCGGCCAGGAAGCTGCCCCATGTGGGGGTTCCCCATTTTTCAACCCGTCTGCTCACCGTCACCACCGATGCCAGAATGAGCCCCAGGAAGAAGGACCATATGAGCACCGGCTGATTCTGGAGAAGCCAGGAAAGGACTTTTGAAAGGCTGAAAACAGCCACCAAGATCCCGCATCCCAGGGCCAGGAGAAAAGGCCAGTGGGTGTGCGCCAGAAAATCTCTGATCCTTGCCGACAGAATCAGCCTTAGGCTTCTGAGATCAAAAGACCTGATGGCACCGATGAGTTCTTCATAAATACCCAGAATAAAGGCCATGGTTCCGCCGGAAACACCCGGCACCACGTCGGCGGCGCCCATGCAGAACCCTTTGGCGCTTAAAAGGAGGTAATCTCCGATGGTTCTTTTTTTCTTTTCTTGCATTTCATTTCCACGCAGGTTCAAGGCTCGCAGGCATAGGTGTACCGGCCATTTGCCGGTTCACGACAGTATGATGGTCAAGGTCCCCACAAAAAAGCAATAGGGCGCAAAATAGTAGAAATGTCCCTTCTGGACCATTCCCATCAACAGCCTCAGCGCAAAAAAGCCGACCACCGCCGCTGAGGCAAATCCCATCACAAGGGGCAGCACTCCCACTCTTGCGATGGCTTCGGATTTCAGATGAAGTCCCACCGCCCCGATAATGGCCGGAATGGAGAGGAGAAAGGAGAAACGACCCGCCATCTCCCGCCTGAGGCCCAGCAAAAGTGCACACACAATTGTGGCCCCTGAACGGGAGATGCCCGGGATAATGGCCAACCCCTGGGCAGCACCAATGGCAAGCGCCATCCAGATTTTCACCCGGTCCCACTTGCCGTGTGCTACGGGAATGAATCTTGTGACCCCTGTGATCATGCCCGTCACAAGCAGCATCACTCCCACCGTGGTCACCGCACCGAAGAGCTTCTCCAGGGGATCCTTGAAAATCAAACCGATCAGCGCCGTGGGAACAGAGCCCACCACCACCATCATTGCCATGGAAGCATGGTCCGTCAGCCCCATCCCCCGGTCGTTTCCCCGTTTTGCAAAAGACCAAATCCCCTGAAGCATCTTTGCGAGGTCCGAACGAAAATAGACACACACAGCAAGGAGCGTTCCCAGATGCAGGGACGCATCCAGAAGGATTTCCGGTTCTTTGAATCCCAACAGGCGTTCGGAGATGACCAGATGGCCGGAACTGCTGACCGGCAGAAACTCCGTCAGCCCCTGAATGATTCCCAGCAGGAGGGTCTCAAAGGTGTTCATAACGCATCATTCTTTCCACAACGCCATGGTGCTGTCCATGGGCGCGTTCAGGTAGTCCGCTATGGCGCCGCATTTCACCTTGAAAAGAAAGAAAACCGGAGTAGGCAGCCGGCGGAAAATCAATGTTTCAAAATTGGCCATGCCTTTGGAGATAATCAGGTCGGCCCTTTCAACCATGTCCGCAAATTCCTTAGATACATGACGCCAGTCGATACCGGCACCGTCGGTACCCGTATCCATGACGTCGCCAAACATTCCGCCGATGGCGGATGACGCAACCTCCGCACCTGTCAAGTCATTCATGCCCGGACCACCCTTTACCACCAGCACGACCCGGCCCACAACACTCTCAAGGTATTTGAAAAGAGGCATATCAAAAAAAGCCTCTCCCGCATTGTCCGTCAAATAGAGAACCAGTCCCGGTTTATTCGCCAGGAAACGCTCCAGTCGATCCACATCATCGCAAAAATAGTCTGGATCGCTGCCCATCTCTAGAAGGACACCGGCCATGGCATCCTTGGCGGAGCGGAAGAAATCGAGATTGTTCCCCAGAACCGCAAGGTTTACTAAACCACGCAGATCATGGGACGCCTGTTTTCTTGCTTTTTCAAAAACCGGCTTCGCCAGGGCCATCTCTTCGGTTTTCACGGTCTCATAGGGATCATTAATCCCTGAAACCCCTCGGATCACCCGCAAAATCTCATTGGCACACTCGGGAGACGCCCACCCCTGGGCTTCGCCGTGGGAGAGGATCCGGCCTGTTTCCGACTGGATATGACGCCTATGGGCAATGGCCCTTTCCCCCACCATACGGGTGACGTCTTCCGAAAGTTTCAAGAGACAGTCCTTGCAACGGGGGTCGGGATATATGGCGCCGGGCTTGCTGTCCGTTTCTGAACGGTTTTTCGAACTCAAGATAGAACCTTCCTACGCGACATGGGCAAGATGATTTGACGGTTTTTAGTATTCGGACTTCAATTCATTGTCAACTGATTTATGGATGGGGTTATTGATTTGTCTCACGAGAATTGCTATTTTGAGGCCACGTGCACACCACCATCTCAGGAGTCCCAATGAACCGTATGGTCATCGCAAACATCATCGTAGGCTTGGCGCTGTTGATTCTCGGCAGGAGGCTTTTCTGGTTCTTTGTGGGCGCCATCGGCTTTATCGGCGCCAGTGATGCGGCCACCGCCTATCTCAGCAGTTTGCCCGGGTGGCAGACGCTGATCATTTCCATTGTGGCGGGGATCTTGGGCATATTGCTGGCCATCTTTTTTCAGAAACTGGCCATTGTGGTGGTCGGTTTTTATGCAGGCGGCTATCTGGCCGTCACCCTTCTTACCATGTTCCACGTAGCACTGCCGGGGAATCTGCCCTGGGCCCCCTTCATCATCGGCGGGTTGCTGGGTGCCATTTTGCTGTACCTGATATTCGACTGGACCCTCATCGTCCTTTCTTCTTTCGCGGGGGCCGCTTTCATTGCCCAAACGCTGGAACCCCAATTGCTTCAATCCGGTGGCGTTCTCTTCCCCATCGTCCTGGCGACTCTCTTTTTTGTGGGTATCATCATTCAAGGGCGCATGATGAAAAAGCGCAAAGGTTGAACAAATGGGGATTATACCTCAGTTGCCCGACCTTTCCTTTTTCCAAAGGGCGACCACTCCGTCCGGTCCAAAGAACACCTGCACAAGTTCCCAGCCCTCGGAACCCCTTTCGTTGAGCAGATCTTCAAAGGCTTTCATCTGTTCCGCGGGCAGTTCATCAAGCCCGCACTCCCCCTCATCGGTACAAAAGTAAGCCAATCGGACAAACCGTTCCGCCGGATACTTTCTCACTTCATATTCGAATTGTTTTTCCATTTTCTACCTCCACCCTAACTCTCTGATACACAACTGTTTTTAGCGATATTTTGATTTCCAAACACAAGCAGGTGAAAAAATGGCTTGATTTTAAAAAGTAAGCCCGGCGCTTTCCCATGTCAACGGGACGTTCAAAGGACCCGTACCCAGAGGGTTTCCAGCATTTTTCCTTTTCCCTACCCGGTTGTTTAAGACCCGTTTCCCGGAGACCTGGACAAAATGCGCTTTTTGTAACATACTCTGTCCTGTCTCAACTTCCCCGTCCGAAGATCCTCTTTTCACAAAATGGAAGGAAAGGAGCGAGAATATGATGATTAACGGAAAAGGACTAAATGACCTCCCCGCATGGAAGGCACTGAAAAGGCATTTTGAGAGAATCCGGGAATTGCACCTCCGTCAACTCTTCAGGGATGACGCCGGTCGCGGAAAGCGGATGACGGCCCGGGCCGCGGGCCTTTATCTGGACTATGCCAAAAACCGCATTACCGATGAAACCCTGGGGCTCCTTTTCAGGCTGGCAGGGGAATGCGGCCTCAAAGAGAAAATCGAAGCCATGTTCCGGGGTGAAAAAATCAACATTACGGAAAACCGTGCCGTGCTGCACACCGCTTTGCGGGCCCCAAAAGGGGACGTTATCATGGTGGATGGAGAAGACGTGGTCCCGAAAGTCCACGCGGTGCTGGCAAAAATGGCCGATCTTTCCCGGCAAGTGCGCAACGGCACCTGGCGGGGCTACACCGGCAAGCCGGTTCGAAATATCATAAACATCGGCATTGGCGGCTCAGATCTGGGCCCCGTAATGGCCTACGATGCCCTGAGATACTACAGTGAACGGTCCATTACCTTTCGCTTTGTTTCAAACGTGGACGCCACCGACTTCGCCGAAGCGGTAAGGGACCTTGACCCTGCTGAAACCCTTTTCATCATTTCCTCAAAATCCTTTACCACCCTGGAAACCATGACCAACGCCCGAACGGCCAGAGAATGGGTGCTGAAAGCATTTGACGGCAACAGGGATGCAATTGCCAGACATTTTGTGGCCGTCTCCACCAACACGCGCAAAGTGGCCGATTTCGGTATTGACACGGCAAACATGTTTGAGTTCTGGGACTGGGTCGGTGGCCGCTATTCCATGGATTCCGCCATTGGGCTATCCACCATGCTGGCCGTCGGTCCCAAACGGTTCCAGGAAATGCTGGAAGGCTTTCGTGAGATGGATGAACATTTTCGCACCGCCCCTTTTGCGAAAAACCTGCCGGTCCTGATGGGGCTCCTGGGCATCTGGTACAACAACTTTTTTGATGCAGGGACCGTGGCGGTCCTTCCCTATGATCAGTATATGAAACGGTTTCCGGCCTACCTTCAGCAACTCACCATGGAGAGTAACGGCAAACACGTGACGCTTTCAGGGATCAGGACCGATTACCAGACCTGCCCTGTTTACTGGGGAGAACCGGGGACCAACGGACAGCACTCTTTCTATCAGCTGATTCATCAGGGAACCCGTTTGATCCCCTGCGATTTCATCGTATTTCTCGACCCCTTAAATCCCATGGGTTCACATCACCAGATGCTCTTGGCCAACGTTTTTGCTCAGGCGGAGGCCCTGGCGTTTGGAAAGACCGAAGATGAAGCCAAGGCCGAAGGAATTCCCGACCGCCTCATTCCCCACCGCGTCTTTTTGGGCAACCGACCTTCCAATACCCTGCTGGCCCGGCGCCTTACGCCCAAAACCCTGGGCAGCCTGGTGGCGCTCTATGAACACACCGTTTTTACCCAAGGGGCCGTCTGGAACATCAACCCCTTTGATCAATGGGGCGTGGAACTGGGCAAGGCACTGGCCCAGCGCATTCTTCCAGAATTGGAGGGCTCGGAAACACCACCCCTTGAGCACGACAGTTCAACAAACGCGCTCATCAGGCATTATCGAAAGATCCGTTCGGAAACCATTGGTGCAAGGGAAGAAAAGGACGAATCATGACCCCTTCTCCAATTTGTCCCAGGTCTCCTGGTAGGCCCGCATGATTTTTCCGGTTTTTTTGATGATGTCCCGGAACTGCGCAAGGTTGCCTGACCGGGCATTTCTTTCCAGATCTCTCCGCGCAATGTCCAAAAGGTCATGGAGGGCCCTCCCCAAATCTTCGAGGGCCAATTTCATATTGAAAAAAACCTGCAAGTCGGAATCGTCCGAAGGCAGCCCCTCCCAATCAATGGAGAGGTATTGGGTCTGTAGCCATCCGAAGCCCTTGTAGATCCGATCCTGGATGGTTTCGTATTCTTCCACATCTCTCTTTTCAAGCGCATCCAACCGTTCACATTCGAACACCAGTGACTGCAGAATTCCGGCGATATCGTGATACAGGACCCTCAGGGGGCTTTGGGGATCCACACCGGCCCTTCTTAAAATGCCGGTCTTGCTGAAATCGTATTTCTCGAACAGTTCCCGTTTTTTCTGGTCATCCATGATCTTTACGACCTATTTGGCGATTTTCGTTCTATCCCTCCAAGCCGGAGGGATTCTCCCTTATGCCATGTTAATGTTGCATAAAAAAGCGCTTTTTTAATATATTGGCGATCTGTTTTAAAAAGGTCAATGGATAGAGAATGTCTCGAATCCCAAGAACCCCTTTCCCTCTTCACGGCTGGATCGGCATATTTCTCATTGCCGTCTTCTGGACCCTCAACTGGTCTCTTGGGGGACTGCGCACCCATCTTCTTTTTTTTCCGCTCTGGCTTGGCTATTCCCTGACAATCGACGGGCTGGTATACCGCCAAAAGGGGAATTCCATGCTGAGCCGATCCTGGAAAAAATATCTGCTCCTGTTTCTGATCTCAATCCCGGCCTGGTGGCTCTTTGAACTGGTGAACCTGCGTACGGAGAATTGGCGCTATCTGGGACGGGACCATTTTTCCGACTTGGAATATGCCATTCTCTCAAGCCTCAGTTTCAGTACGGTCATGCCGGCGGTGTTCGGTACGGCGGAATGGGTTGGCGGCCGGAACTGGCTCAGAAGATTGAAGTCCGGTCCCGCTTACGGGCGCAACCGCTTAGAAATAATGATGATTTTCGCCCTTGGGTGGCTGATGCTGGCATCATTGCTGTTGTGGCCGAGATACTGCTTTCCCTTCGTCTGGATGTCCGTGGGTTTTATTTTGGACCCGGTCAACCTCTGGCTGGGGAAACGGTCTTTAACCGGGTACGTGAAGCACGGAGACTGGCGGCCGGTTCTGGCCTTGTGGACGGGGTGTCTCATCTGTGGCTTCTTTTGGGAGATGTGGAACTTCTACGCCTATCCCAAATGGGTCTATCATGTGCCGTTTGTGGATTTTCTGCGTGTATTTGAAATGCCGCTCCTTGGATTCCTGGGCTATCTCCCCTTCTCCATGGAATTATTTGCCATTTATCACCTGATAATGCCCCGAAATGATCGAAACCTTCTACCGGAATACGAAAATCAGGAGAGCCGTTTTCATTATTGACGCCGGTGGCAAAGTAACCTACACTAATCGGGTCATTAAATAGTCAGTACAATAATTTGAATTCCAAAACAGGGAGGTTGCAGCATGGAAGTCAAGAAGATACTCTGGCCGACGGATCTATCACCCAATGCGGAAAAGGCCCTGGATTATGTCATGTCCTTCGGAGAAAAATATCAGACGGAAGTTCACTTGCTTTATGTCATCGAGGATCTTGGACATCACGAGCCATGGTACGGGGAATTTGACAAATCCCACATCGAAAAAATCCACGCTTGGGAAAAAGAGACTGCTGAAAAACGGCTGGAAGGTATCTGTGAGAATTATTTACAGGGATGTCCTCTCTTCATAAAACACATCGCCATCGGGGATCCAGCTCAGGAAATCCTGAAAACGGCGGATAAGGAAAAGATGGATATGATTATTATGGCTTCCCATGGGCGCAGGGGGAATTTCGGATTCGGAAGCGTATCGGAAAAAGTGGTAAAAAACGCTGGCGTCCCCGTGGTTACGATTCCCGTCACTCCCGGAGAATAGCCGGTTGGTGCGCAGGGGTCCCGCAAGACCCCTGCGGCAACTGATTAAAAGAGATCCGATATCAAATCCGACCAAGCGTTATGGCAAGTCCGTACTCTCCACAACCTCACAGCTGTCCTCAGGACAGAAAAGATTGAGAAATAATCCCTTTTTTCCCGAGGTGCTAACACCTTTTGAATCCGTCATAATCGCTCCTCCTCTGGCTTTTAGGGTTTCCAGTGAAAAAATATGGTTTTTAGCCGTTTGGAAACGCTGACGCCTCGGGTCTCCTGACGGTCCTCGATGGCAGCTTTCACCCGGTAGGTGCCCTTGGGGAGTTTCACCAAAAGCCATGGGCCGTCGGTCATGGCTTGAAAGATCGTCTTGCCGGCCGCATCTTTAATGGTAACCAGGGCATCCGCCAGATAGGCACCCGTTGTGCTGGCAACAACCACCTTCAGATTATAGTTGTCTTCCGCCTGATTCATGGCCGTCCGTGATTCAACGCCCACACCGCCGGTCATGTACATGACGCCGCTATCCGTTTCCTTTGCTTTGGGTTCCGGCAAGTAAGATGCTTGGACGCAAAAAACCGAACCGAACGCCAAAACCAAAAAAACAGAAGCCGTCAGAATCCATTTCTTGCCATTTTTCATTTTCTCATCCTCCTTGGCTCTTTGAATTATGCCTTTGGTGGCGAATGCCACCCCAATGGGTTGACTTTCATGACCTTTTTCAATCCTCCTTTCCCGGCTTCTCTTCCATCCCTTCCTTGAGGCCCCGCTCAAACTCCGTCTTTGCCGCCTTTAAACTCCCCTTGAGACTGGACCAGGCGGACTCCATGCCATGTTTGATCTCGTCCCATGCATCCTCTCTGACGTCTAGTATTCGCCCCAGGGTTTCCTTTACCGCCGCTTCTTTTTCGCGAAGTGCTTTGATCATCTTTTCATAGCGGAATCGCTCATCGGCGGTCGCTTTCTTGGTTTCTGCCTCCAGCCGGTTCAACGCCTCATTCCATTCATGGAGCTGGTTTTTCAGCTTTTCCAGATGACCGCTTTTCTGATCAGACATTCAATACTCTCCGTTTCAGTTTTCCTCAAAAAGAGATTGACCCCACCATCTGAAACATCATAACACGATATGCGTCTTGATGCATTCGTATTGCCTTTCATTTAAGAAAAATGTAACCTGCCACGGATATTTATTGAAATCATTGAGGTTGAATGGATACCAGAGACAGGGAACAGCTCCAGAGAGAGCTAAAAGAGAGTGAAGGTCGTTATCGCGCGGTCACCGAGACTTCCATCGATGCCATCATCACCGCCAGTGCCGACGATGCTATCCTCACATGGAACAAGGGCGCTGAAACGATTTTCGGTTACAACGCCAGTGAAGTAGTGGGACGGTCCGTGACCACCATCATTCCCGAGCGATACAAAAAATCCCACTTCGAAGGGGTCAAGCGCTTCTTGAAGACCGGAGAAAAGCATGTCATCGGCAAAAAGCTGGAAATGGTGGCCCTGCGCAAGGACCGGACGGAATTCCCCATAGAATTGACCCTCTCCTACTGGGAGAGCGATTCAGGCGTCTATTTTGGGGCCATCATCCGGGATATCACCGATCGGCGGCAGATCGAACAGATTCGCGAGGATGTGCAGCGCATGATGCGTCACGATCTCAAATCACCGCTCATCGGCATCACGGGACTGGCCAGGCGTCTGCTGAAAGGGAAGAACCTAACCGAGCCACAGAGAAAGGCCGCGATACTGATTCGAGAATCGGGCGAAAGAACATTGAAGATCCTCGATCGAAGCCGTGACCTTTTTCAGATGGAGCAAGGAAGCTTTGAGCTGGACCCCCAACCGGTCAACCTGTTGGAGATCCTGGATAGAATAACCGTTCAACTGGAACCTCTGACCCTGCAAAAGGGGATCCATATCACGGTCATTGTCAGCGAACCATCAAAAAACGAAACACCTGAAATGGTAAAGGGCGATGAGGACCTCCTCGAGATGATGCTGGCCAATCTTCTCAAAAACGCCATAGAGGCCTCACCGGAGAAAGCTCCCATTCAGGTGAACATCAAGTGGGACCAAACGGCCAAGAATAGAATGCATGCCATTGACATTTATAATCGAACGGAAATCCCCGAAGAGGTTCGTGATCATTTCTTCGAGGCCTACATCACCAGCGGCAAAAAGGGCGGCATGGGTCTAGGTACGTACAATGCATCCCTGATTGCCAAAACCCACCGGGGAAATATCCGCTTTACCACTTCCGAAACCGAAGGAACCCATGTGATTGTCTCCTTGCCGCGAAACCCAGGCGAGGACTCTTGAATTGGCCGAAATGGACGGCTTACAAACCATCAGGAAGGGAGGGTTTTATGGATGACAAAATCAAAATGGTGGAATTGAAGGACGAGTTTAAGGTTTGTCCGTCCTGTGGCTACAAGGACGGCTTTCACTCAATGTTCAGAAAGGAAGGGAACACCACCAGATGGCTTTTCATCTGCCCATCCTGCCATGATGTTTTTGATATCGGATTCACGGTTTCACAGGCGTATTCATGAAAATCCATATATTACATCACGACCCCATCGATTTTGCACCCGACAACATCACCCTTTGGTCTCAGGAAAAGGGGTATAGGATCAATGAAACCTTTCTCTGCAACCAGGAAAAGTTACCCTCCCTTGAAACATTCGACTGGCTCATCATCATGGGAGGGTCTCAGCATGCATGGGATGAGGAAAAACACCCCTGGCTCATTCCCGAAAAGGCGTTTATCGCCGAATCCGTTCATCGGAAAAAAACAATACTGGGAATCTGTTTCGGCACCCAACTCCTGGCCGAGGTCCTGGGTGGTGAGGTCTATCCCAATCCGGATCAAGAAATCGGTTGGTTCGACGTTTCTCTGACGACTGAAGGCGAGGAATCCTTTCTTTTCAGGAATGTTCCTCAATCGTTTATTTCCTTTCACTGGCACAGCGATCATTACTCCCTCCCGCCGGGCTGCACATGTCTGGCCCGCACCGAACCGACGCCGAATCAGGCATTTGTCTGCAAAAACCGTCCCCTGGTGGGACTCCAGTTTCATCCGGAAATCACCCGGGCCATGGCCGACGGTTATGCAAAAAAATACGGTCACCGTTGGAGGAAAGGGAAGTTCGTTCCCGGCAGAGAGACCGTTCTTAAACAGACGGAGACGATCCCCGATACCTACTGGCTCATGGCGGCGATTTTGGATAATATGGTCCGGGAATTCAATGGATGACGCTTATTTGAGCAAGTTCCTTGGCGGTCGCTGAATTTCATGCCATCTCCCAGCACAGGTCTGAAATAGCATTGACAACTCTGGTCTGAACCACTAAATGGAATGGAAAAGAACTATTTCGGCGGCGGAGCGTCTTAATAGACCCGCCGCCGAATATTTTCGGACCGAAATGTAGAGGACTGTCTTAGGAAATGAAGCACTCGATTTGGGAATGGATCGCGAATGAAGAGCTTCTGAACCACCTGATTGCCGGGTTTCCCACCTGGGGCCTCTTGGTGACCATAGTGGCGTGCATCTATGTTCTCTCAAAGGCAGCGGACCACATGATAGACGGTGCCGCCTCTCTGGCCTTAAGAACCGGCATGCCGCGCATCGTCATCGGGGCCACCATCATATCCCTGGGAACCACCATGCCCGAAATGTTCGTCAGCGTGTTGGCCGCATGGACCGGAAATCCTGGGCTTGCCCTGGGAAACGGCGTGGGGTCCATCATCTGTGACACGGGTCTCATATTCGGTCTCATGTGCATCATCAGCCGGATTCCGGTGAAACGGTTCATCTTGAACCGCACCGGCTGGGTGCAGGTGGGCGCCGCCACCCTGCTGGTGGTCGTTTCCGTGATTTCCTACATGGCCACGGACGGGCAACCGGTTCTGGGGCGCTGGGTAGGTCTTCTTTTCCTGGCACTGCTGGTCTGTTATCTCTGTATGGCCTACCGCTGGGCCCGGGTAGGGGAAGAGGATGAGGAGGATGACGAAGAAGAAGAGCCCGACTGGGGAAGCTTTAAATCACTGCTGATCACGCTGGTAGGGCTAGTGGGAGTGATTGTCAGCAGCCGCCTGCTGGTGCCGGCCGCCGCGGAAGGTGCCTCAAGGCTCGGCGTGCCCCAGGATATCATTGCCGCCACCCTGGTGGCTTTCGGAACCTCACTCCCTGAGCTGATGACGGCCATCACATCCGTGAGAAAAGGATATCCGCAGATCATGGTGGGCAACGTGGTCGGTGCGGACGTATTGAACTGTTTGTTCGTCATCGGTGCGGCGGCCACGGCCCGCCCATTGATGGTGCCCCCCAACTTTTTTAACTTCCATTTCCCCGCCATGCTGCTGATTCTGTACTCTTTCCGAGTCTTTATCTTCATGAACAAGGATGGCTGGTTCAAACGATGGCAGGGCGTCTGGATTCTGGGCGTCTATGTTCTTTACCTCATTTTGCAGTACGCATTTAATTTGGGAGCCGAATAACGGGGTGGCACCTGGTTCCAGGCGGTCCCCCGAGAATGAAAAATCTGAAAAAAAAGGAGGAAGAAAGATGATAACCTATCCCAGAGTTCTTTTTCCGGTCGATCTTTCCAATCAGTCTCGGGTGGTTGCCGAACATGCCGCCACCATGGTGGACAAATTCGGTTCCGAGCTGTTCCTGGTTCATGTGATTGCCAGGTATGAAGGACCCACTTTCTCATCGGTGAGTGATGTGATCGATCAGATCAAACACAATGTATTGCAGGAAATGGATGAATTTGCGAACACCTATTTTCCCAACGTAAAAAAGCTGCAATCCCATGTGCTCATCGGCCACACAGGGCGTCAGATACTCAACTACATTGAAAAACACGACATTTCCCTGGTGGTCATGGGAACCCACGGCCGAAGCGGTCTGGGGGCCGTATTTTTTGGCAGCGTGGCCCAGCGAGTGGTACAAAGCGCCAAGATTCCGGTGCTGACGGTCCATCCGGTGAAAGTAGACTGAGCTTCTGGAACCGGATTCCTTTCTTTTTTTCAAATGGATAAACCATGAATATCATCGTTGTTAATGCAGGCAGCTCTTCCGTCAAGCTGACCTGTTTCGGGCCGACCGTCGATTCAGTGAGGGGATCCGGAATGGTAGAGCGCATCGGTCTTGACGGTACGCTTCTGCACTTCAAGGCCGCGGGGAAGAAACCCGTCAAAACAGCCGTCCGGGTCGGCAACACGGCCGAAGCGGTCGCCCTATTGGCCCGCTATTTCGTCGATCCTCGGGGCGGCTGTTTGAAATCACATGAAGACGTCCATGCAGTGGGGCATCGGATGATACACGGCGGTGAAAAGCTCAATCAACCCATGGTCATCAACAAAACCGTCAAAGGGGTCATTCGGGAATACTTCCATCTGGCGCCTTTGCACAATCCGCCCAATCTCCAAGGTATCGAAGCGGCCGAAACCGCGTTTCCCCGGTCAATGCAGGTGGGAATATTCGACACCGCTTTTCACAGCACCATTCCCTCCCACGCATTCACGTACGCCCTGCCCCTTGAGCTGTACCGGAAAGACAAAATCCGCCGCTACGGATTTCACGGCATCAGCCACCAGTATGTTTCACGTACCGCCGCCGTTTATCTGGAACGCGCCCCCAAAGAACTGAACCTGATCACCTGCCACCTGGGAAACGGGTGCAGTATTACCGCCGTCAAAGGTGGTCGCAGCGTAGACACCAGCATGGGCTTTACGCCCCTTGAAGGATTGGTCATGGGAACCCGCTCTGGTGATCTGGACCCGGCCATCGTCCTTTATTTGATGGAAAACAAAGGGCTCAGCCCCAAACAGGTCAGCGACATCCTGAACAAAAAAAGCGGACTTCTGGGATTGAGCGGCGGCAAGCGAAGTGATCTTCGGGACATCATCGATGCCATGGAACAGGGGGATGATGCGGCTCGAAATGCGCTTATGGTATTCTGTTATCGCGTCAAAAAGTACATCGGCGCCTACATGGCTGTCATGGGCCGTGTGGATGCCGTGGTTTTTACCGGCGGCATCGGCGAAAACTCACCGCTGGTGCGTGAGGAGGCGGTTTCCGGACTCCAGAGACTGGGGATCGCCATTGACCTGGAAAGGAACCGGGTTGGATCTTCAGAGGCGCGCGAAATCGGCCCTTCGTCCTGCCCTGTAAAGGTCCTGGTAATTCCCACACAGGAAGAGCGGGAAATTGCCGGTCAGGTGACCGCTGTTTTGGAGGCTGCCAGCAAAGAGCGTTAGGAGACCCGCATGGACACCGATATCGCAATGGCGCTCATCTTTTTTCTGAGCGCCCTGGTCACCGGTTTTGCCGGTTTCGGTTTCGCAATGGTTTCCGTACCCCTGCTGGCAGTTCTATTGCCGGTCAAGCTGGCGGTTGCACTGCAGTTTCCTTACAGCATGGGCCTTTTCTTCTATCAAACCTGGCGATACCGTGAACATTTTAAGTGGGAATATGCCAGACCATTTTTCAGCGGAGCCCTTGCAGGTCTGACCGTCGGCGCCTTTTCCCTCAACTATCTGCCCGAAGTATTGCTCAAGCGGCTTCTGGCCGGTATTGTCGCGCTGGTGGTGCTCGCCAATTTCAGTGGGGCCAGCGGTCGACTCAGCAAGCGTTTCTCACATAGCCCATTGTTGGGTCATATTTGCGGCCTGTTGAGTGGTTCTTTCCTGGGAGCCTATAATGTGGGAGCTCCTCCCATGGTGGTCTATATCCGTACCATCAGCACCGTACCCCTTGTTATCAAGAGTTTTATCGCGACCGTTTTCAGCATTCAGTTTGCAATACTCGCGGGTGTCTACACTCTTTCCGGAGTGTTCAGTTGGAGCGGCTTGGGTACCAGCGCCACCTTTTTGCCGGTTGTGATTCTAGGGGCGCTGGCCGGATTTTGGCTTTTTCGACGGGCTTCAACAAAGCTCTATCTAAGCGCAGTTGATGCCATTCTACTTCTGGCGGCCGTCATTTTGTGGTTTAGCGCCTGAGTTGAGTCTAACGGTTCTTTTCTCTGATGTTGCCGCTGTTACGCGTCTTGCGAAAGACGGTGCTTCGGTCCACCTGGAGCACTTCAGCCACCTTTCCCACGGATTTGTAGACCGCCAAAGCTTCTTTAATCAATTCTTTTTCAATATTGCCGATAATCTCTTTGAGTGGCCGGTTACCGATATCGTAGGAGCCAAAATTGGAAATGATCTCTGAGCGCTGAGTATTGCTTGCCAGGTCTCGGGGAAGGTCCTTAAAAGAAATTCGATCTTTGAAGCTCTTGACCACCAGACTGTGAATCATATTTTCCAGTTCCCGCACATTTCCCGGCCAATCATAATTGATGAGCATATTTTCCGCCTTTGTGCTCAACTTTACGCTTTTGCCATATTTCTTATTGAATCGATGCAGAAAAACCATGATAAGCGGCAAAATGTCATCTCTTCTTTCACGAAGCGGCGGCACCCTGATCACCGCCACCTTGAGACGATAAAAGAGATCACTTCTAAATGTCCCCTTTGCCACCGATTCCTCCAGGTTCTGGTTGGTGGCCGCAATAATCCGCACATCCACTTTCGTTACGCTTGTGGATCCGACCCGAATGACTTCCTGATCATGGATGGCACGCAGCAGTTTGGTTTGCATGGCCAGAGAGAGCTCTCCCACCTCGTCCAGAAACAGAGTGCCGCCATCAGCTCTCTTAAAAAACCCTTCTTTCCCTTTGGCCCTGGCGCCTGAAAAAGCCCCGGGAGCGTAACCGAAGAGCTCTGACTCCACAAGGCTTTCAGGAATGACGGAGCAGTCCACTTTGAGAAAACCCGCCCTCGCCCTTAGGCTTTGACGGTGAATTCGTTTGGCGAGCACGTCTTTTCCCACGCCGGTTTCTCCCAAAATCAGGATAGTAACATCCGTAGGCGCCATATTTTCAAGAGATTTTAGGATTTTTTTGGATATGCTGCTCGCCGCAACCATGCCGTCGTCCAGAAAGACATCTTCAGGATTAAGCGTGGAAACCTGCTTCTGGTAATAATCGACCAGGGATTTTTGAGAGGCAATCTCTTCTTTTAACCGGCTGAAGACCGTGATGTCTCTTACGAAGGTAACCACCAGCTCCACACGTCCCCTTTCATCAGGGACCGGATGTCCGTGAAGTACCACTTTTCGTCCGTTCACCTCCTGCACGTTGGTGACGGTTTTTCTGGTCCTGACCACTTCCGGATTGACAATCGAACTGAAGACACCGCTTTTCTTAAGCTCCTGAACGCTTTTTCCCATTACATCGGCGGCTGATATGCCGGTCAGTCTTTCCCAAGGTTCGTTCACCAGAAGCGTCATACCGCTGTTATCCGATATGTAGATTCCATCATGGAGCAAATTCAGGATTTTCACAAAACTCTGAGCGATTCTTTGATGCGGAATCAGATCTTTTTTCCCCATTCTGGTTGTTCCTCCCTTTCTGATGGGTGGGAAACACACTGGAAATGGACACATTCTATCAATTCACATTTTCTATGAAAAGAAGAAATCGAGCATTCTCAAAAACATCCCTAAAGCTATCCTATTGAAAGATCATGAACATTCTTCTCTCCTAATGGCGGACGGATCGATTTGCACCTTTTCCTTTCAGCCTTTCAGATCTTTTGGTAGAATGGCAACCTCAAAGATATTCAAAGAAAGCCTGCTTCCCAGATACACAGAACCGAAAGAAAGGCAGATCATGATCTGGACCGTAACCGCAGCGTTACTGGGGCTTTTTTTCCTGCTGGTCTGTTTCTTCCGGCGGTCTCTTATTGCCGTTTATCTGAAACTACCATCACCAAGCCATCGCGTAACCCTCCAGAAAAAATTACCTGTCGAAATGCCCGATGGTACGCACCTTTTCTGCGATCACTATTCGCCCGCAACCCGTGAGAAAGTTCCCACCATCTTGATCCGGACCCCGTATGGCCGAAAAGCCCTTTCCTTTTTTGCCCGATCCTTTGCCGAACGCGGCTATCACTTCATTTTGCAGGATGTGCGGGGTCGTTTTGACTCGGAAGGCGAATACGATCCTTTTGTGAACGAAGCCTCAGACGGAAAGGCCACCCTTAAATGGGTTGACGAGCAGCCATGGTTTAACGGGACCCTGGGCACTTGGGGCCTCAGCTATCCCGGCTATGTGCAGTGGGCAATGGCCGCCGACGCGCCTCCCTTCCTGAAAGCCATGATGCCCATGATGGTGGGTCCCCAGGTGTATACATCCACCTACCCCGATGGTGCTTTCGGCCTTTGCCTGAGGGTCTCTTCCGTCTATGCCACCCACTTCAAAGCCCGGTTCCGGAAAGCGTCTTTTGGCGAAAAAGTGTCATTACTCTTTCAAACCGTGTCCGGCCGTGAATCAAAACGGCTGAGGGATGCCTTTGACCACCTCCCCATTGAAGAAGCGGATATTCTCGTGACGGGCAAAGAGAACCGTTTCTATCGCGATATTCTCACGCACACCGACGCCCGGGACCCCTTCTGGAAATCGAGGGATCACACTGCTGTCGTACCGGATGTAAACGCTCCAGTCCATTTGATCGGGGGCTGGCATGATCTCTATCTTCGCGAGATCCTTGACACCTATACCACGCTGAAATCAGCTGGGAAGAACCCTTATCTGACCATTGGTCCATGGCATCATGCGCAACTTCGCCCCAACCTTATGGGCATTTCAAGTGGACTCGCCTGGTTCGATGCCCATCTCAAAAACGATTTCACCAGGCTTAGAAACAAACCCGTCAGGATTTTTGTGATGGGCCAAAACCAGTGGCGCGAAATGGAAACATGGCCCCCATTGTCAGAGGAAACCGAATATTTCTTGCGTTCAACAGCGCGGCTTCTACCGGAACCGCCCGCATCAGAATTGTCATTTGACGCCTATCTGTATGATCCCGCCCAACCGACCCCTGCCTTGGGCGGCGCCCTATTGGACAGAAAAGGTGCCGGACGGAAAGACAACCGCCCGCTGGAAGCCCGAAGCGACGTTCTCTGCTACTCAACGCCGCCCCTCAGAGCGGATATCGAAATCATGGGTTCCGTTAAACTGACACTTTTTGTGGCGTCGAATCTTGAACATGCGGATTTTTTTGCCCGCCTCTGCGATGTGGATGAAAAGAACCGGTCATGGAATGTCTGTGACGGCCTCTTTCGAATGGCACCCGGTAAAGGGTCCCCGCAAACCGACGGTATTCTTAAAATCCAAATGGAAATGTGGGCAACGGCCCATTGCTTCAGAAAGGGGCGCCGGTTGCGTCTGCAGATTTCATCCGGCGCGCATCCCAGGTGGAGCCGGAACCTCGGCACCGGCCAACCCATCGGGAAAGGGAGACAAATGAAGGTCGCCCACCAGACCGTCTATCATGACCAGCCACATCCGTCGGCGTTGTGTTTGCCCGTTTCGCCCGCATCCAAATGGTAGGACCGATCAGGGGATCCGTACTGAACAGGAGAACCCGTCCGTTGAGCAGGTGGATAAGGTGACGCTGGTGAAAGGATGGCTTACGTTCGTGCCGCCTTATCCAGCGCTGAGCGAATGGCTTGGGCCAGATCGCGGGCCACCACCGGTTTTGAAAGGAAGGCTGAAAACCCCAACGCCTTGGCCTTCTCCGGATTGATCCGATAGCTGAATCCCGTACACATAATGATCGGAATGTCGGGCCGTATCTCCAGGAGTTCCCTTGCCAACTCCACGCCCGCCAAATTGGGCATGTCCTGGTCCGTGATAACGACATCGAATTTCTCAGGGTGAGCCCTGAAGGTCTCCAAAGCTTCCATGCTGCTTGTTTTTGCGATCACTTCATATCCGAGGCGTTCGAGGAGCTCTTGGGCGAACTCTACCAGCATCTCTTCGTCGTCGACAAAGAGAATAGACTCTTCCCCCCCGGGAACATCAGATATTGCCTTCGGCTTCGGATTGGGCTCCATGGAAACACGGGGCAGTAATACATGGAAGGTGGTAAATCCCTCCGTGTCGCTCTCCACCGTAACGGCGCCGCCGTGATGCTTGACAATCCCATGTACCACAGCCAGGCCCAGCCCGGTCCCTTCACCCTTTTCCTTTGTGGTAAAATAGGGATCGAAAATCCGCTCAACTACTTCCGGAGGCATCCCATGACCCGTATCGCTCACATCAAGCCTCAGGTAAGGCCCTTCCCTCAAATCCGGATATTGCAGAGAGGAACGGGGATCGAGATCCATTTCAATCAGGCGTATGCCAAGGATCCCTCCCGTATTCCGCATGGCATGGCCGGCGTTTGTGCAAAGATTCATTAAGATCTGATGAATCTGTGTCGGATCGGCGAGAATCAGATCGGTTTGGATGTCAATCTCCGTTTTAATTTCAATGGTTGCGGGAAGAGATGCCCTTAACAATTTGACGGTTTCCTTAATCAGGGGGGCAACCCTTACGGGCCTTTTTTCCTGTTCCGTCTGGCGGCTGAATGTCAGGATCTGCTGAACCAAGTCCCTCGCCCGCTCCCCTCCCTGAAGTATCTGTTCCAGGTAATGGCGGACCGGATCTTCCATTTCCACATAATTCAGCGCCAGGTCGGAAAAACCGAAGATGCCGGCCAAGATATTGTTAAAGTCGTGGGCAATGCCACCGGCCAGGGTCCCGATGGCTTCCATCTTCTGTGCCTGCTGAAGCTGCTTCTCCATTCTTTTTCTTTCCTCTTGGGCCAGCTTTGCTTCGGAGATATCCCTGCCAATGGATTGATATTCCACCCGATAACCCTTGTCATCAAAAAGCGTTCGGTCCGTCCATTCCTGCCAGCGAACGGCCCCATCGGGGCCCACGATCTGATGTTCACGGGTTTTCACGGGCGTCTCTTTAGAGAGAGAGAGGAAATGATGTTTCACTTTTTCCTTATCTTTATCCGGAATAAACATGAAAAAATTCTGGCCGATCAAATCATCCCTTTTTTTGCCTGAATATTTACAGTATGCACCATTAACGAAAGTCAATGTCCCGTCCGGCAGAAAACGACAGATCATTGCCGCCATGTCCTCTACAACCGCGCGGTACCTTCTCTCACTCTTCCTCAGCTTTTCTTCCCTTCTCTTTGGTTCGGTAATATCGCTGAAAAACCAAACCCTTCCGTAACGCTCCCCTTCCGATCCCGTCATGGGTGCGGAATACCGCTTGATGGTTCTTCCGTCCAGCAATGAAATTTCATCAAGGCTTTTCTTGCCGGGATGCGCATAAAGATATTGGATCCGCTCCAGAAACTCCGCCGGTTCAGCCAACATGTCCAACACTGATTGCCGGGCCCGTTCGTCGGATTTAGACGCAATGACTTCGGAAGAGATATCCCACATATGGACGAATTGCTTGTTATGGGAGATAATGTTTTCTTGCTCATCCACCACCAGCATGCCGTCCGGGGAAGCCTCCTGCTGGGTCAATAGGATGCTGTTCATGAGCTTTATGGACGCCTCCCCCCGCTTGCGCTCGGTGATTTCAATCTCCAGCTCTTCATTCTTGGCATTCAGATCTTCATTGGCCCGGTTAAGGTCTTTGATCATGTCATGAATTCTGTCCGCCATTTTGTTGAAAGCCGCGGCCAAGATCCCCATCTCGTCCCCACTTGCAACTTGCACCTTTCCCTTAAAATCTCCCCGGGCAATATCCACGGTTGCCGCCGACAGTCTGCGTATGGGAGCGGTCACATGGCGGGCAAGCATCATCCCCGCGAAAAGGGCCAATATGAGAAATCCGCCCGCCCAGTAGGACGTGCCCGTAAGGACTTGCCGGATTCCCTTTTCAACAACCTGGACCAGTTGTCCCGATGCGGCCGTGGCCATCCGTACGGGCACGACAATCCCCAGGTACCAGTTTACATTTTTGAGCGGATGATGGGCCAAGTATTTCGGTTCATTCTTGAAGGTCACCTTGTTTATGGATGATTCGCCAAACACCATTTTTTGAAGAACCATGTCCAGTTGGGAATTGTCCGTATTGGCTAAAGCGATAACGCCCCTTGATCTGAAAGCCGCTGGGGAAGAAAGTTCAACCCGCGCATGGGGAGGTGCTCCCAGCAATTGGAGACGGTCGTCAATGAGAAAGGAATAGCTCCCGCGAACAGGCTGATATTGGTTGAATTGGGCGATCATGCGTGTTAGCGAAACCGAAACGCCGATGTATCCGCGCACCTTGCCGAAAACCAGAACCGGGGCGATGGCATCGATGACCAGATCAAAATTGACGGTCAGGGGATTCACATGCACCTGACTCCATATAACCTTTTCGGTTCGGTTTCTGAAATCAATGGGTTCTGGGAAAAACGGTTCACGGGTCATATTGAAGCCTTGCGGCAATGCCATTTCCGGATGCATGGCCGGATAGTGCAGCAAAAGGCCGGAGGATGATACATAATAGGCCATTGAACAATGGCTGGTTCGCGCGTATAAGGCTGACAATAGACGTTCAGTCGAAGCATTGTTCGGTTCGTATAGGGCCGGAGTTTCACTCATAAAGACGGCCCCGTACAGTGCGGCTGATCGGGCCTGGGAAAGTTGGACGTCAAGACCGGCGGCCCGCTCTTCGGCGAGCTTTTCCAAAAACAACTCGGTCTGTTGGGAAAGGATGTTTTTGCTGTCCTCCCCGATGGCTGAACTTGCCCGGTTCAGGGATTGCCAGGTGGTCAAGGCAATCCCCACCGTCAGGAAAATGATGCACGCCGACAGCAATAACAGTATCTTATGCCACAGCAACAAGCCGCGACGTCCTGAATTCACATGGGTCGCCCCCAACGGGTTCGAACCTATGGGGCCTGGTCTTTTGTTTCCAAGATTTTTTTCCATTGTTCCTGAGCTTTATCAAGGGCTTGTCGGGGTGTTTTGTAACCCTCCAAAGCCGATATGATATTATCTTTGAGGGTTTCCAGCAATTGCGACGTTTGTGGGACGGTGGGCCAGGGTGTTGCCCCTTCGATGGCGGCCTTGACGGCAACGCTCAGTTCAGGTGCCGTTTTTTTGTATTCGGCGGATTCCAGCACGGAAAACCGGGTAGGATCCATACCACCGGTCATGAGATTGAGTCGAAGGGCAATGTCCGGACGGCATGCAAAGAGCAGGTAAGCGCGAGCCGCCTCAGGGTCCGGGGCCTTGCTGGAGATCCCGATACTGAAGCCGGCATTCAGTGCCGGGGCATGGCGAGCGCCGGGGCCTTTGCCCTTGGGCATTTGAACCACACCCCAGTCTCCCTGGATAATGGATTGGCTGGGATCTTCAGCCATGACGCCGATATCGGTCCATTGCTCCACCATGGCAACCCTTCCATTTAAAAAAGCGTCCCGGGATACCTCCCAATCCGTTTCCAGAGGTGTGGGCAGGGCGTACCGAGAATGTTCCACCATTGAAGTGAGGGCGTTTACGGATGCATCGCTGTTTAACTCCGGTTTTCCGGCCTCGTTCAAAAGCCGTCCCCCATAACACCCCAGCCGGTTCATAAAACTGGATAGGATGATCATGGCCACGGGCGGCGCCATGATCGCCGTGCCGTAGGTGAGGTTGGCCTTCTCATTTTCGGTAATGGTTTCGGCGATTTTTGAATAATCGTCCCACGTTTTGGGCGGGCTCAGACCATATTTTGCCAGAAGTGATTTTCGGTAGAATAATACGTGAGTGTCGCCGTCGTATGGGAGTGCCCATCGCCTTCCTTTGTACAAGGTGTAGGGATCATACAGGCTCGGAACAAAATCTTCCGGCTCAAGTATTGAACGGTTTTTTTTGATGAAATCCGTAAGATCCAGAAGGGCGCCTTGTTTCACAAGGGCACCTAAATCCACATACCAGAACATCACCACGTCCAGCCGGGGTTTACTGGAAGAAACGTCCGCAAGGATGTAGCGGAGCATATCATCATAGTTGACGACGATATTCTGAACAACGGCGCCTGTTTCATCCCAAAACCACTGGGCAAGCGCCTCTGAGGAACGGGCGTGGGGTTGGTTGGTAAGAACCGTCACTTTTCTTCCGGCCAAATCGGGCGCTTGGGGAAACGGCGGTGAGGTTTTGGAGGGTTTTTCCGCCGTGTCACGATAGAGTTTTACTGAAAAGGCCGCCGCAACCAGGAGAATGAATACCACCAATGCCAGAACAATCTGTTTCCTAGACATAAGCCCTCCTTTCCCAGAAAGCCGGTATGGATTATTCAGATTCCCATAATTTGCCAATGATAGCAAATGATTTCATTCTTAAAAAGCTGGAATGTTCAAGTGTCCTGATCGGGCTATTCCAAGGGACCTCCTATTAGAGGAGATCGTTTAATGAGGGAGTTGATTGGCAAAAGGGCGGAGGACTGAAACGAGGCTGCCATCGTTTTTTTTGGAGCCCATTTGATTCAGATTTTGACGTCCCTTCTAATGTAGAACAACTGGCAGAAAATGGCCAAAAGGCCGCCGGTGGTGATGCCTGATCTGAGAAACGGCTGAAACAGCGTGGGCGAATGTTGAATGATGTCTGGAACAAGCTCCACCCCCAGACCCGTGGAAAGGGATACGGCCAGGATGAGCATTTCATGGCGGTTCATCTCCGATTGATGGATGATCTTGACACCAGCGGCAGCCACGGCGCCAAACATCAATAGGGTCGCGCCGCCGAGCACCGATGGGGGAAGCAGCGCAAAAAAGCCGCCCACCAGCGGAAAAAGACCCAACAGGACGAGGAAAAAGGCGATGAAGTAGCCCACATACCGGCTGGCAACCCCTGTCAATTGAATAATGCCGTTGTTCTGTCCGAATGTTGTACAGGGAAAGGTGTTGAAACCGGCGGCCAGCATGGAGTTCACACCGTCCGCCATGATACCGCCCGAAACCCGCTTCATGTATAGATCCCCTTTTACCGGCTCTCCCGAGACCACGGAGGTGGCCGTTAGATCCCCCATGGATTCCATGACCGTGATCACGTATATCAATGCAATGGGGACGAATGCAGCCCAATTGAAATCGAGTCCGTATTTCAGTGGCATGGGAATACAGATGATGGCTGCCGCAGGCATGCCGGAATAATCCGAACCGCCCATGATGACTGAGGCCAAAAGCCCCACGGCCAGACCGATCAGGATGGAACTCATCCGCAAATAACCCTTTCGGGACCTGTTCAGTCCCACGATGGTGACGAGAACCAGCAAACCCGGCACTAGGTGACGGGCGGTGCCGAAGGTCCCCTCCTTAATGGCCTGCTGGCCGCCCCCCAGCTCAATCATTCCCGCCTTGACCAGAGAAAGACCGATGAGGATGACCACTGATCCGCTGACCACCGGTGTGATGATTCTTTTGAGGAATCTCAGAAAACGGCTCAAAATCATTTCAATGGGAGACCCGGCAAGACAGATGCCCAGCATGAGGGGCAGGCCACCCGCATGACCGGCGGAAATGAGCGGTTCGATGAATGAAAAGCTGGTCCCCTGAATGCTGAGCAGTCCGGACCCGACAGGGCCGAAACGGCGAACCTGAATGAACGTTGCGATACCGGAAATAAACAGGGACAGACTGACCAGGTGTGAAGCGGTTTCACGATCAAAGTCAAGCGCACTGCTGATGATCAATGCCGGCGTCATGATGGGCAAAAAGATGGCCATCAGATGTTGAAAGGCCGCAAAAACCGTTTGGGGCAGCGGGGGCCTGTCGTGCAATCCGTAAAGAATCCCCTGTGACCCTTCTCTTTTGTCCGACATCATCTACCCTTCAGGCCTCTCCACCACCTCACCAAAACCATCACCGGCAAAGGTTGTCAACATGTCCAGGGACCATATCGGATGATGGTTTCAAAAGCAAGATCGCCGTGGTCCAAAAAAATCATTGACAAGCGAGCATCCCTCCTATAGAAGCATCAGGAAAGAGCGATGTAACAAAGGGTGGTTGAATGATGAATATTAAATTCACGGGCTTTTTTTATTTTAGCAACTGGGGAATACCAGTGTCCGTGGATTGACCGCTTTTCTAAATCAGGTTTAAAGCCGTGGGCACCTAAAAAGCCCACGGCTTTTTTTTTGGGCATTCAAACGTTACGGGGTCTGTTGATATCATGAACCGAACCACATTAAAAGCCGTTCCCTTGACATCCCGCTTCTATCGGCTGGGAACCGCCTCTTTTCCGGCGTTTCTCTCCATGGGAAAGGTCGGTATGATCATTGAGGGAGGAACAGGGCCCACCTTTGAACTGATCGTTCAGCAGATCAGTGGCCTGGGCATTGCCATAAAAGAGATCGAATATGTTCTCCTCACCCATACCCACGCGGATCATATCGGTGCACTCCCGCACCTCAAGCGCCGATGGCCCCATCTAAAGATCGTAGCGAGCGCACCGGGTGCCAAGATTCTGAATACGAGGGCCCTGTACAATGAATTTCTCCTGGTGGATCTGGGCATTGCACAGCTCATGCGCGCCAAGTCGGAAATCGATGAAATTCCGGCCACACCGGAAAACTATCGGTTTGAAGCCGATCTCCTGGTGAAAGGGGAGGACACCATCGATTTGGGGGACAACGTTAAGTGGGAAATTATCGACACACCCGGCCATTCACCCTGCCATATATCCGCTTATGAAGAAACGGAGCAGACGTTGGTCGTGGGTGATGCCACCGGCTTCTATGTTCCCCAAAAGGATGTTTTCTGGCCCAACTACTTCTTTTCTCTCAGAGCGTACGTTGAAAGCATCAGGCGGCTGGCGGCATTTCCGGCAAAACGGGCGGTACTCAGTCATAATGCGGTATTGGAAAACCATGTTCACACCTATTTTGAAAAGGCCATCATCGCCACGGGCAACTACCACGAAGCCATAATGGGCCAGCTCCACCAGGGAAATTCCGCCGAGGCCATCGCCCTGGAAGGGGCCCAGTTCGTCAACAACCTCACCGACATCCAGCCTTTCAAGGTGATGTATGACCTGTGCAGACTCCTCATCAATCGATCCCGGAAAGAGGTCAATTCTCTCTCCTTCAGCCTGGGGAATGAACCGCCGCGGCCCTTGGATGAAAACGCCAAACCCGAAATGGCAGCATCGGATGAACCAGCCCGGGAGGCACCGCCGGTCACGGTTCCTGAAACATCCAAAGACCTGAACTTAAGTGAAAGATTGAGCCTGGTGGCACTGATCGACGAAGGCATGAGAAGGGGTCTTTCAGAAGGGCCGGTATCGGCGGATCTCTTCAACAACCTCTGGGAATTGGTCAATGCCACGGCAAAGGGCGGCAGAATCAACCGGTTGAAATTCAACGACTCTCAAAACGGCTTCCAGCAGTTTGAAATCAAGGCGGAAAGCGGTGAGAACCTGGCGCGTCTCAACATGATCTACCTCAAAAAACCGATTCCCTGCTACTATCTTGTCTATGTTGAAGTGGCGGCACCCTTTCGGCGAAAGGGTCTGGGGAATCGGATACTGAAATCCTTTGCCGATTTTCTGACCGAAAAATCGGCCGTGGGAATTCTGGACAACATCATACCCCAGGAAGACCCCACATACGACGTCTATTTAAAGCAGTCCTGGATTCCAGTGGAGGAGATCATCGGTCATCAAATGTTCTATAAAGACCACAACTACATGGTGTTTGTCCCGCCCTCATTCAAAAAAAGGGATCTGAAACAGCCGCTCCTCAAACTCATGTACCATCTGAAACGAAAGCGGGGACTCATCGATATTCGTGAAAACGAAACCATGGTCAGAAAAACCCTGAATGAATTCCGGGAGCTTTACCAGGCACTCATGACCTATTTTCATTCAGAGCTTCAAGGGCCGCAACCGTCCGTATTCATGCGTTTTCTGTTCACCCGCTTTGTTACCAAATTCATCGCCTTCAGGCGCCGCATCGGCGAGCTGGTGGGATACACCGGTGGGGAATCAACGGAGCAGATTGTTCTGGATGCAGGCATCGACAAACTGCAGGTAAAATCCTATGCACCGAGGTATTTGGCCAAGGAAGAAGCGATTGTGACAGGTTCCCTGGGATTGCTCTCAAGACTCCCGGAAGATTTGATACAGAATCCCGCCCAATTGATTGAATCCCTTCCCAATTATAGAAGGCCCAACTTCCTCCTCTGGCTTCAGAAGAACCGCAAGACCTATGAAGACACGCTGACGCTGGGCGATCTCATGGACCTTGGATTCGATCCCACCCGGTTGAAAGAGATTGAAATCGAGGAGAAGACCTATATCTTTGAGCGGGTGCAGGCCAGGCAGCTCGATCTTCTGCAGGAGAGAAGCAAATTGGTGACGAGGATTAGAGAGGAGATGCCCAACACCAATATCAGAAGCGCGCAACTTAAAACAAACCCCATTCTATTGATCATCCAGGACCGGGGCAACGGCTATGTGCTGCGGCGCAAAATTGATGCCATTCATTGGGAAGAGGCCATTGAACAGCTTCAGAGCAATCCCAATTTGAAATCGGTGAACGAGGCGGTTAAACTGGACAGAATCGTAATGGAAACGGTAAAAGAGACCGCTACGGTCGTATCCGAGCGCCTGGATGTTCCCAGGGAGACGATTATTGACCAGCTGACCCCTTTTGTCTCCTGGGATCTGGCGAATAACCGACCCAAAATGGTGGTTGACTTCTCCTTCTCATATCTGGAAAACATCTGGATCGCCTAAACAATCAGTAAATCATGCCCACCAGGGCACCGGTCATGCAGGTGGCGATGGTCCCCGCCGCAATGGATTTGATACCCAGGCTTACAATCTCGTCACGCCTGTCCGGCGCCATGGCACCGAGCCCCCCGATCATGATGCCAAGTGACCCGAAATTGGCAAATCCGCACATGGCATAGACCATGATCAGCCGGCTTCTTTCAGAGAGCGCATCCGGTGGAAGGGCCGCGAATTGAAGATAGGCAAGCAGTTCATTCAAAACGGTCTTAATCCCCATGAGCCCTCCCGCCGTCACCATTTCTGAAGCAGGGACACCCATCAACCACGCAATGGGCGCCATGATAAACCCTACCACCCGCTGAAATGTCAGGGGCCGGCCATGGATGTCGGGCAGAAAAGCCAGAATAAGATTGATCATGTAAACCAGCGCCACAAAAACCACGAGCATGGCGATAATGTTCATCAGCAGTTTGATGCCACCGACGGTCCCTTTGGTAATGGCGTCCATGGCGCTCTTGGCACCTCTGGGCACTCTAAGGGAATCCTCGGACGACCCCGATGCCTGCGGTACCATCAGTTTGGAAATGGTAATGGCGGCGGGTGCACTCACAATGGAGGCCACCAGGAGATGCCCCATGATGCCCGGCACCGCCGACCGTAGAATCGACGCGTAGAGGACCATCACCGTTCCGGCAATGGTTGCCATGCCGCACACCATGATGGTGAATAGCTCGCTTCTGGAAACACGCGACAGATAGGGCCTCACGAACAGGGGAGCTTCCACCATGCCTACGAACACATTGGCGGCCGCGCCCAAACCTTCCACGCCGCCAATTCCCATTGCCCGCTTAAGCACCCAGGCAAATCCGTTGACCACCATCGGGATAATTCGCCAATAGAAGAAAAGGGAGGTGAGGGCACTGATGACCAGTACCAAAGGAAGCCCTCGAAACGCAAGAATGTAGGTATGGGCGGGGCTCTTATCTTCAAAAGGGAGGGGGCCGCCTCCCAGATAGCCAAAAACGAACCCGGTGCCGGCCCGCGTCGATTCCTCCAGGGCCTCCACGCCCTTGTTTAGCCACATGAACACGTTCTGGCTTCCGGGAAACTTAAGGAGCAGCAGGGCCAGGAAAACCTGCAGAAGGCACCCGGCAATCAGAGTTCTGAAATTGACGCTTTTACGGTTTTCGGAAAAGAGCCACGCCAAAAAGGGCAGTGCCAGAAATCCCAGAAGACTCTGTAGTTGGTTCAATTTATCGTTCTCAACGCTGGTATTTCGCTTGAAAAATCGTGTTTAATCTTAACAAAAATCTTATATTAAGGTCAATCAAATAGATTGAAGTTTAGAGTTGACAAACTTTAACGGATGTTTAGCTTCTGACTAAACACAGATTGTAAATATGGAAAACCCGCCCTTATCATAAGGGGCCATGAGCCGGGTTTCACCACTTCAGGTGATGCGCGGCTTTTTTTATGGGAGGTATCTACCATGGCAACCAAAGACGCTGTTTTAAAAGATAACGGATTTAATTTAAATCCCATGGACCTTCCGGACGCTTTTTCGCGGATGGAAGATTCCCATGACGCGGTTTTTTACGAAACCGACCGGTTTGTAAGCCACCTCGATTCCCGGGCCCTTGAAACCGTCGGGCACGTGATCAAAAGCCTTGTGATTGAAAAGAACCCGGTAATTCTGGATCTGATGGCCGGATGGGACAGCCATCTCCCTGCAGAATTGAATGCTTCCAGGGTTGTGGGCCTGGGCTTAAATGAAAATGAGCTGAAAAGCAACCGTTCTTTGACAGGGCACGTTATTCACGATCTCAATCAAGATCCCATTCTTCCTTTTCCGGATGCCACCTTTGATGTGGTCATTAACACGGTATCCGTGGATTACATGACGCAGCCCGTTAAGGTATTTAAGGAAGTCGGCCGGATTCTAAAGCCCGGGGGGCTCTTCCTTGTGATTTTTTCAAATCGGATGTTTCCGCAAAAAGCCGTCAAAGTCTGGCGGGATGCGGATGAGAACGAGCGCGTAATTCTGGTCAACGAGTTTTTTGAAGGCTCGGGTGCCTTTGGAAAAACGTCCCGCTTTGCGTCAAAGGGAAAACCAAGACCAAAGGATGACAAATACGCGGATCAAACACCGTTAAGCGATCCCATCTACGCTGTTTACGCTGAAAGGAAAGGCGGCCCCTCAGAACGGAAAAGACCCCTCATAACAGACAACTATGGAGAAAAAAGGTCTGAAGAAAACCTTCTGGCAAGAGAGGCGGCGGTGAAAGAGACCCTTCGTTGCCCCCACTGTGATGATAGACTTAAAAAATGGGAGGTGCCTGACAATCCCTTTTGCCAAACCTGGGACAACGATTTCATGTATATCTGCTTCAATGATGAATGTCCCTACTTTGTTAGAGGATGGGACAATATGCACCGCCAAACAAATCAGGGCATGAGCTACCGGCTGATGTACAACCCGGAAAAGAACCGCTGTATGCCCATCCCGGTGCCGACACACATGGCCCTGAAAGACGGTATCATCAAGGATTAACTGGAGCGTTTCTTCCGGATCTCTTGAAAAAATCCCAGATAATCTTCGCTGCATCAAATTGCCTCAGGGGGTCGCCCTGAGGCAACTTTTCCGTAAAATAGGGGCCTGGCCAATCATGTGCCCAGCTCTTTATCTTGTACAGGGTAACGGCACCATTTTCGGCGCAGTCTTCCCATGAGAGCACATCAACTCGGCCCTCAAAACCTTCATGCTCCGACGGATTGTCAACACATTGATTGTTTTTCACCCACACACTCACGGAGTCCATGACCGACCAGTATGTTCTGGTCCCGCCCCGCCGTCTGCTGTGCCCCCCTTCAAAGGGGATATCCTGGTCTGCCATGCCGTGCATAATGATGACCGGCAGGGGACCATCGGGATCCGGGATCCGCCATTCAGGCGCCTCACCGGAGGGCCTTCCCCCGAGGGAGGCCGCCAGGAAAGCACCGCCTGCCAGCAGTCGGGTCTTTTCGGCGGCAAACCGGTAGGCCATCATGCCGCCGTTTGAAAAACCGACCACGTATACCCGCTTTGAATCCACCCGCAGCCTGCCGCTCACATCCGAAATGGCCGCTGCCAGAAACCCGACGTCGTCAATGTCGTCTTTTGCGGCCTTCCCGCAGCAGTGGCCAGCATTCCAATGCTGCAAACGGCCGAACAGACCCATGCCGTTGGGATAAATGACCAGAAAGTCTTCGGCGTCAGCCACTTCACTGAATTTTGAAAAAGCTTCCATTCCCGCTGCCGTATCAAAAGCGCCATGGATCACAACAACCAGGGGCGCCGCTTTTTCACCGTCATAACCGGGCGGGACATGGACGAGGTAACTGCGATAAAAGCCGTTGACTTTGATGTCCATTTCCTGTTGATAGGTTTCAGAGGTGGGCAAACCGTTTTTCGGCAATGTTTTCGAACACGCGGTCAAAAAATAGAAAAAGAGGACTGCAGCAAACAGAATAAAAAGCGATCGCATTTTATCTCCTCCATTAGGCGTTCTCAATTACCGAGAAACATCAGTCTACAAAGCATCCGAAGTAAAATACAATGCTACCAAAAGGACTCGCTATCAATTTCACCGTTTTAGACATTCCAAGTTAAAAAAAGTATTGACATATGTTCTGAATTCTTAGATTCTATTTTTATTGGTACTATGACCATATCAAAAAAGTGACACTCCTTGTCAATAGGTTTTTTCCGGACAAGAGATCCACGGAGCATAATTCTGTTCATGTACCAATCATATTTATGAGAGTGAATAACGTATTTTTGATGATTCATTGATTTACAGGAATTATTTGTTGGACCTTTCATCATTTGAACCAAGGAGGAGAAAAATGGCTAAGACCCTAACGGAAATGGTTGTAGAAATGGCAACTGCCCAGGCATCTCATTCAACAATGTCAGCGGAAGACATGGAAACTTATTTAACAAAAACCTTTGAAACACTGAAGCGTTTAAAGAACATTGAAGATGGAGAGGTGCCTGTCAGTGAGGAACCGACTGAACCGCCCATGGATCCAAAAAAATCGATTCTCAAGAACAAGGTCATATGTCTTGAATGCGGCAGAGAATTCAAGATCCTGACCAGCAAACACCTCCAAAAAGAGCACAACATGGATTCAAAGGAATACCGTAAGAAATACGGTTTTTCATCCCGTCAATCCCTTGCGGCCAGATCTTTGTCCGCCAAACGGAGGGCAACCGCCAAAAAACACAAGCTGGGCGAAAAACTCCAGGCGAAAAAACAGGCCAGGGCCAAGGGCAAGAAAGCCTGAGCCCCACATCAGTCCCTTTGAAACGGCGCTGCCGTCGCTTCAATTTCCCGGGAATAACGTTCGTACTCTGGGGATGCTTCCGGGCTGTAGTTGAGGTTTTTGAAAAGGCTCGTGATCTTTGTAAACATCTGCCTTGCACTTTCCTTGTCGTCAAAGGTATACGTTTGATCCGTCAACCTTTTCACCAGCCTGAAGCTCTCGAGCTGCCGATTCAAAGGCATGGAAGCATCCACCTCATCAAAGGCATCCTGCTGGAGATACACCATATCAACCAGAGTTGCTTTCTGCCATTTCACAAAATCCTCGAGACTGATCCCCTCTTCGCCGGTCACCTGCATCATCTGGTAAATGCCGTCCCCCTCCACCAGCAGTTCATGCATCTTCTTGACGTCCGCCACCCAGGAATCATGCAGATGCTGGCTAAACCATCCCTTTAGTTGATCCAGATAGCGGGACCAGGATATGAGAGGATCAATGGCAGGATAAAAGCGTTTATAGGCACGATCATAGGAAAGGCCCAGAAACGTCTTAACAGTGGCCAGGGTCGCCTGGGTCACCGGTTCCTCAAAATTCCCCCCCGCCGGGGAAACCGTACCGATCATGGTGAGGCTGCCCACCGCATCATCCGCGCACCTGAGCACGCCTGCCCGCTCGTAGATATTCTTGATGGAGGAATCCAGATATGCCGGATACGCTTCCTCCCCGGGGATTTCCTCCATTCGGCCGGACGTTTCGCGCATGGCCTGTGCCCAGCGGGAGGTGGAATCGGCGATCACCAGCACATGATATCCCATCTGCCGATAATATTCCCCAAGTGTCACCCCCGTATAGATGGACGATTCCCGGGCCGCCACGGGCATGGATGAGGTATTGCAGACGATGATGGTTCGGTCCATCAACGAGCCGCCTGTTTTGGGATCCTTTGTTTCCGGAAACTCTCTGATGGTTTCCACCACTTCGCCGGCCCGTTCACCGCAGGCGGTCACAATCACGATATCCGCCGTGGAGTACCTGGAAATGAGGCTCTGCAGTACGGTCTTTCCCGCACCGAAAGGACCGGGTATGCAGGCGGTCCCGCCCTGTGCGATGGGAAAGAAGGTATCGATAATCCGGGTGGTGGTGGTCATGGGTTCTTTGGGATACAGCCGCTCTGATCCGCGGTTCCGGAGCAGGACTTCAGGAATCGGTCTTCGAACGGGCCATTTCTGGAACAGGGGTACATCTCGCTCCTCTCCATTGGCGGTCTTTATGCGGGCCACGGGCGTATCCACGGTGAAGCTGCCTTGCTTGATCCAGGTGACGACGACCTCGTCGGGCTCATTGAAAGGTATCATGATCTTGTGAGCAAACAACCCTTCCTGAACGGTCCCGATGCTCTGACCCGCTGAAAGGGAATCTCCCCTTGAGACGCTCGGCGTAAACGCCCATTTCTTTTTGAGGTCCAGGGGAAAAATATCGACGCCCCTGGGCAGAAAAAAACCGTAATTCCCAGCCAGCACCGAAAGGGGTTTTTCCAGACCGTCGAACACCTGCCCCAGAAGACCGGGACCCAGGGCCACGGAGAGCATTTCCCCGCTCATTTCCACCCGGTCCCCCACATGAACCCCCCGGGTGTCCTCAAACACCTGCATATCCGCGGCATTCCCTTGAATCCTCAGCACCTCTCCCATGAGGCGTTCTTCACCCACCAGGATGAAGCCGACTTCATTTTTACGGATGGCCGCCCCGCCGGTATCAATGGTCACGAAGCTTTCTCTGACCGAAAGAACGCGCACATCCCCTGGCCCGGAAGGTTCCGATCTCCTGGGAGGGTTAATGGAAAAGCTTGGGTTGACCATGGATTGTCTCCTTTACCAGTTCATTGAATCGCATCCCGGCCTTTCCTCTATTGTGGGTCAGCCACTGCTCAACCATATCCCATTTCATTCGGTATGCCATAACCGCCCGAAAACCGAAATCATAGGCCGGGACCGATCGATCCAGATGGTCCCAGAGAAAGTTCTTTAGAAGCCGGTCCAGTTTAATCACTTCTTCCTTTAGAAGATGCTCTTTCGCCTTCTTAATCCACGGATAGACCCGGGCCAGCCCGAAGTGGGGCGACTCCCAGTGCTCTTCAATAAACCGCACGTATTGTCCCACCCCCCAGGGGCTGCCGCCGGAAGGGGCCCCAAGGCCCCGATGCCTTCGTCTCAGGGCCGCCATAATGGTTCGCTGATCCAGCGCAAAATCAAAGAGGTTTATCAGGGCCCGGTCTGAAGTGGAGATCACCATTTGTTCATATCGGTGCACCATGGCCTCGTCGGTCAGCCGCTGAGCTTCTTTTTGCCAGGTCAGAAAAGCGGCGGCTCGCTGAAGGATCTTGAAATCGCCGGCATGCAGCATGCGCATGCGCTGCTCCAGGCGTTCCCGGCTGATGGGCAAACGTTCGGCGCGATCAAATCGCGGCAGGAACGGCAAACCGGCCAGCAGTGTGTAATAAGGTTGATTTTTCACTGTCTGGAATCCAAATTCCCTATTTTACGCTCCCCAATGCGCAATTGCGCTACTCTTCTCCCCGCACAATGGCCTGGTAGCGGGGGAGCAGGTTTTCAAGGAGCAATTCGCCGATGGCCTGATCCGACAAATCGATTTCCAGATCTTCGCCCTTCAATCGAACACGGATGCCATGTTTTATGTTTCGGGACGGTTTCAATTCAACCCCCTCGCGAAGCATATCCGCCGATATCCCCAGCACCAGATGATGCATCCTTTCCTTCCCTTCAGGGGTCAAGCGGGAACCGAATTCGTCCGTTTCAAACAGGTCTTTGGGCAACAGCACTTCAACGGGCTGACCCTCGCAGACCATATGTCCCGTGGCCATGCCCGCGACGGCCAGAATGCACTGCTTGATGAACTCCCGATCACCCATCTCAATGGAAACCAGCCTTTGAACGTGGGCCGCGAAGTCCGCCTTCAATTCGGCTTCCATCTTGAGCTCCGTGTCCCGAATGGCAGTCCGAAGAGACCCCATGCAGGCATTCTTATCCCTTTCGATCTGGACCTGTGCCCTTAATAGCATTTCGTCGGCCTTTGCTTCCGCATCTGCCACAATTTTGGCCGCTTCCGCCCGGGCCCCCTGAAGGATCTCCTCCGCTTTTTCCTTTCCGGCCTTGACGCCGTCGTCCCGCAGCCGCGTGATCAGCTCCTGAACGCCCGAGGAAACCTGCATCTGATCATTCATTTTTCTAATGCCTCCCTAACCCGCTGTAACCGTTCCCAAGAGTACCAATGCAAACACAAACGCGAAAACGGCGAACCCTTCCACCACCGCCGCGGGCGCTAGGGAAACACCGAATACCTCCGGCTTGCTTTTGGCGACACTGATGGATGAGGCGCAGGCATATCCCTGGTAAACCGCGCTTACCATTAAAGCCACCCCGGCCGGAACGCCAATACCGAAGATACCCGCGGCTGTCTCCTGATTCATGGCGCCGCCGAAGGTGAGCGTCACCACCACGCCGTAAATGACCTGGGAACTGGGCATGGCGGAGACCCCGATGAAACGACCGTAACCGCTTTCGATTTCGAGCATGGCGCCGATGGCCGCCTGCCCGGCCCTTGAACAGCCGATCATGCTGCCCACGGCGCCAAGGGCCAGAGGGGAAAATACACCCAGCCACCCCAAGGCCAACACTAAATTTTCCACAGTTTCTTCTCCTTTCTGGCAAACGCCCTGAAGGGATGACCCTCTTCGGTGATGCTCCATCTGAAAAACTCAATGAAATTGAGGCGCAACCCGTGAATGAACCCGCTGGCCACCGCCAGAACAAAGTTCAGCGTATGTCCCAACAATGCGATTAACAACGCAAAAAAAATGCCGATGCCGGGGAGCGTCTCCTTGACCTGGCCTGCCATGGCGTTGAAGGTTCCGGCCAGGGAGGCGCTGGCCAAACCCAGTGCAAAAAGCCTTAAGTAGCTTAAGGCATCGCTGAAAGCGCTGGACAATCCGGTGAGTCCTGAAAGACCTTTGAGCAGTCGCTTTGGAAAAGACCCCTCCGTGGCGCTGAAAAGGAGCACTCCCATGAGTCCGAGCCCCAAAATTGCCATGCCCGGCACAATAAGCGGGTCCAGTCCCCGGATCATCCCCTGCCAGATGAGGGTGCCGCCGGCAAAAACAAACATCCAGGCCAGAGGTTTCACCCCTTTGATGGAATTCCGGAAATTCCAGGCAGTCACCCCGTTGGCGAGCATGAGATGGAAAACACCCAGCAGGATTGAGAGCTGCATCATGAAATCAAAATCCATCATGTGGATGAATTGCATACGGGCAATGAGGCTTCCCTCAGAAGGGGAGACCCCGAAGTAACTCCCTACCAGGACGCCGTAAAGGATTCCCGCTCCCACCATGGTGGCGAGCAAAAGCCTGAGCCGTCGGCCCGTGTTTGTGCGGCCCATCCTCTTCCAGAACCCGAGGACCACAAGACCCAGAAGCGCCGCATAACCGGCATCCGCGAAGATCATGGCAAAGAACACGGAAAAAGAGAAAAACACGATGGTCGACGGATCCCACAACCAGTAATGGGGAGTGGTATAGAAAGAGACCAGATCCTGCCCCCCGGCCACCCCTTTTGGATTCCTCATCAGGGTGGGCGGTGTTTCATGGGTCTCGGGGAGTCTTGTCTCAAAAACCAGTTGATGGGCTGACCCATAGGCCCTCAATTCTTCAATACACTCCTCGGGCGCCCACGCCTGAAGGGCAAAAACCGCATCCTCCGCATAGGTTCTTTTGACCGCATCCAGAACCGCCGCCTGATCTTCAAGCCGCTCGATATTCCGTGCAAAAAGGTTGACCCAGCGCGTGAGCCCCGCCCTTTCGGCGAACAGATCCTCCAGGGCTAATTCCACTTCCTCAAGGCGCATTTCCAACTGCGTAAGCGTTCGGTTGCCGGTACGCACCCTTTCGACGGGCATCTCTTCAGGCTCATCTTTTGCGATCACCACCACATAAGAGAACCGGTTGTCCGAAAAGACCTGCTGCCAAACGTGTTCCGATGCCTGAATCTTTGCCATGTCCTTATGGGGAACGACGTAAAACCAGAATCTCCAGCCGTCTAAATCATCCGGGGACGGAAAATCAAAGGCCCCCCAAATGGAAAGGTTCTCCATTCGGCCCAGCAGAAAATCCCGCTCATGTTCCAATTCAACCATACGGTCTTTGATACCCAAGGCCCGGGCTTCAATGGCCGCTGCATCAAATTTATCGGCCCTGGTCACCTGCCGGCGTTTGCTGGGACAATCTTTCAGGAATCGCAGGGCCTCTCTTGCCCTCGAAGAGGCGCCTGAAGATCCCGGCGATTCACTTCCAGCGCCCAGGTCGATCAAATGAAGGCACCCCAGCCCCTGAAGATCGGCCAGCACCTTTTTGCGGTCATCCACATGGCCGTAGAACGTCACTTTCTGAAGGGCAACGATGGTCACTTTGGCGATCCTTCTAAAGCCAGGGCCTGTTTTTTCCGAATCCCTTTGGTGATCTTACTCCGTATGACTGCGGCCCGATCCGCATCCGCCAGATAAATCCGAATCTTTCGAATATTTTCCTTGGCCTCGGGAATGAGAATCTTTTCAAAGAGATTGGTTCGCTGGGTAATCTTCCTGACCGCCCGCTCAAGGAGGTGAACGCGTCTTGCCGCCACCTGGACCGTGATTCTCCGGTACACCATCTCCTTGATTTTCTCGGTCAACAGATCCGTCCAGTGGGGTATGGCCAGGGGTGAATAGGAGGCTACACGGAATTTAACATCACCTAACAAGGGAAGTTTAACGCCCACCACGTTCTCCTCGTCAATATGGACGGATGTGATTTCAACCAGGCCGCTCAAATCCGTCTCACTGTCGGCCAGCATCGGTATTTGTTCGGAAACGGTTTGGCCGAACTTTTCCGCATCCCTACTAAATGCCGCCAACTGTTGCTCGGCCCTTTTTAATTCCCCCATCAATTGCATCCGTTTGAGTTCAAGGGACGGCAGAACCCGTTCATAAAGCCGCATGTTTTCGCGCTGCTTCTGAAGCCCCTGCTTGCTCAAAATCATTTTGGCCATAATTAATCGGTTTTCTTGGGAAAATACCTGTCAACAAGCTCCTGTTTCATGAGAAGCTCTCCCTGCTCAAAACACTCCGAAAGGGTTTCCCAACAACGATCCAGCGCATCCGCCACCGGCATTGAAACGCGTATGTCCATAAACCGCTCCCGGAACAATCTGCCGAATTTAATGAGCTTTTCATCGTATGAAGAGAGTTCGAATGCCATGGCCTGTTTCTTTTGCGCTTCCTGGGCTTCTGCGTAAAAACGGATCATGGTGTTCATGATCTGGCCGTGGTCCTCACGGGTCGACTTTCCAATCACCTTCTGCTTCAACCGTGAAAGGGAACCAAAAGGGTCGATATAGCCGTCGTGCAGATAGAACTGCCCTTCGGTGATATAGCCGGTATTGTCCGGCACCGGATGGGTCACGTCGCCGCCCGGCATGGTGGTCACAGTCAAAATGGTCACCGAGCCGGCCCCCTTGAAATCACAGGCCTTTTCGTAGCGCATGGCCAGCTGGGTATACAAATCCCCCATGTACCCCCGGGCCGCCGGAATGCGTTCGAGGGAAATGCCGATTTCCTTCATGGCATCGGCATAGGCGGTCATATCGGTCATTAAGACCAAGACCCGCTTCCCTTCCTCAACGGCGAACTTTTCCGCAACGGCCAGGGCCATATCCGGAATTGAGAGACGCTCCACAATGGGGTCCGATGCCAGATTCACGTACATCACCGTTCGGTGAAAGACGCCGTGGGATTCAAAGGCGGTCTTGAAAAAATGATAATCGTCAAAGATGAGTCCCAAGCCCCCGAACACCAGAATATCCGCATCCGCCTGAAAGCCGATCCGTGCCAAAAGATCGTTGAAGGGTTCCCCCGCCACCGAGAAGATGGGTATTTTCTGGCTTTCCACCAGGCAGTTGAACAGATCGATCATGGGCACTTCCGTCTGAATCATTTTGTCCGGCACCACCCGCATCATGGGATTCACCGTGGGTCCCCCCATCTCAATTCTCGCATCGGAGGCGAGATCCGGACCATCGTCAAGGGGTTCTCCGCTCCCTTTGAAAATGCGCCCCAGTATATTCTCGGAATAGATCACGTAGGGGGGATGTCCTAAGAACCTGACCACCGCTTCAGTGGAAAGCCCTTTTCCACCTGCAAATACCTGCAGGCTGACGATGTCACGATCCAGGGCAACCACCTTGGCCTGACTGGTTTCGCCGTCCACGTTTTCGACAATGGCCAGGTCGCCGAATGCGGCCCCTTTTGCCTTCACGCGGATGGTATCGCCCACAATCTCCAGTATGCGCGTATGACGGGTGAGTTCCGGGAACATCGGTTTTGCCTCTCCTGAATCAGCATAAACGGGTTTCAAAATGAAAGCGTCTTGCGCTTTCAGGGATTTAATAGTGTGGGATTATATCAAGTCACGCGGAAATGACAAGAACCGAGTTTCCGGAGGAATCTATCGGCAACCAAGCCCATCGGCTTGCGGTAGAACAACCAACTATCCATATATGTCAAAAAAGGCCCATTTGGTAAAGATAATGATAGGATACAATACCCACGGTAGTGGAAAGGTTCAGACTGCGGACACGTCCCCAGATGGGGACGCTGAAGGTGGGATATGTTTCTCGGAGTTCCAGCGGCAGGCCTTCTGTTTCACGTCCGAACAACAGATAATCCCCGGGATTCACCTCCGCTGTGGGATAGGTCTCTTTGGCATGGCGGCTGAAGCAGAAGAGCCGGCCCCCATCATTCATTCCATCTCTGAATTCCCGGAAATCTTTGTGATGCCGAACATCGATCTCGGGCCAGTAATCGAGCCCCGCCCTTTTGAGATGCTTGTCATCCACGCTGAAACCAAGCGGGTGGATCAGATGAAGCCTCATTTTGGCGGCGCCGCAGAGTCTTGCAATATTACCGGTATTGGCTGGTATTTCCGGCTGATAAAGGACCACATGCAGATAGGGGTTTTCCAAAACCAAATGCTTTGGTTGGCTTGCTTCCCTCACTCCGGCACTCCTATCGGCAACCCTGTCTTGAACGGACGATCATATTTCGATAATGGCTGAGGCCCTATCCTGTTGCGCCACCAGAACCTTTGCCTGTCGGTGGCCGCGGCGTTCGAGGACGCTCTTGGCCATTGCAAGGGCTTTTTCATCATGATTGTTGGTTTCGCTCAAGTGTGCCAGAATCACCCACTTTAGGTCGTCGTGGGAGACGGTTTCAAGCAGGCGACCGGCCTGTTGGTTTGACAAATGCCCCTCGTTGCCGTTGATTCGTCGCTTGAGATCCAGGGGATAAGGACCTTCGCTGAGCATGCGGGGATCGTAGTTGAATTCCAGAACCAGCGCCTTGCAGGCCTTTAACCGATCTTCCACCAAGCGCGTGCTTCTGCCCATGTCCGTAACGAAGCCGACCTTTACGCCGTTGTTCGAAAACACCAACCCCAAGGGATCGGCGGCATCATGGCACTTGGTGAAGGTCTCCACCGTCAAATTTTTGATTTCAAGCGTTTGTCCCGTTTCAACGGGCATAACGGCGGGAAGTTGTCCCAGGGCCCCCCTTGCACTTCCGAGGGTCTCATGGTTGGCGTAGACAGGAAGGTTATACCGACGCGCCAGAACTCCCACACCCTTGATATGGTCCGAATGCTCATGGGTAACCAGAATGGCGTCCAATTTCACCGGCGAAACACCTACGGAAGCAAGTCGGCGCTCGATTTCAATACCGCTCAATCCGGCATCCACCAGGATCCTGGCATCGGCCGTTTCAAGATAACAGCTGTTGCCACGGCTTCCCGAAGCGAGGATTGAGAGCTTCATGGTTTTCTCTATTCAACCCCGCTATGGCCGAAACCGCCTTCGCCCCTCGACGTCTCATCAAGCTCTGCGACCACCGTGAATTCCGCCCGATAGACCTTGGATAAGACCATCTGGGCAATGCGGTCCCCCATGCTGATCACAAAAGGCGCTTTCCCGAAATTGATCAGGATAATGCCGATCTCACCCCTGTAATCGGAATCGATGGTACCGGGCCCGTTCACCATGCCGATGCCGTGTTTGAGGGCCAGGCCGCTTCGCGGTCGCACTTGTGCTTCATAGCCTGGTGGTATGGAAATGGCCAGACCGGTGGGGATCAACCGGATGTCGCCCGGACCGATGGTGACGGGCGTTTCCAAACAAGCCCGAAGATCCATACCAGAAGAACCGTCCGATGCGTAATGGGGAAGGGAAAATCCGTTTTCGCTGAGAGCGGGGTTACAGATTTTGATTTTTATGGGAATGGTGTTCATCTAAGACTTGTTTGTGTCCGGGTTTCATGTCTGGATGGGTGCCTTCCAAGGAACAATCACTGGAACGAAAGGCACTCCTGGTCGACTTCGTCTTCCTCAATGGGACCGAGGGCCGTAAAAGCGATTTGGCCTTCACCGAAGACGCTATCGGCCATCTCCACCACATCGTTCACACGCACCCGCTCCACCTTTTTTGCCACCTCATCATAATCCACGTATTTCTCAAAAATAAACTCGTTTTTGGCCGCCCGCATCATTCGGCTGTCCGAACTCTCTGATGTCAGATACATGCCGCCGATGATATTCTCTTTGGCAATATGGAGGTCATTTTCGCTCAGTTCCCCCCGAGCGATTTTCTTGATCTCCTTCTGGGTGATGTCTAGGACCGAATTCACGTTCCGGGCATCCGTTGCCGCGTACACCCCCAGAAGCCCGACATCCACATAGGGGGAAAAAAAGGAATAGACGGAATAAGCAAGCCCCCGGTTCTCCCGGATTTCCTGAAACAGCCTGGAACTCATGTTGCCGCCCAGAATGGTATTCAAGATGGCACAGGCAAACCGCGATTCATTCATCTGGCTCGGCGCGTTGCCCCCCAGGCAAAAATGGACCTGTTCCAGCGCTTTCGGCATAACCATCACCCCACCGCTGGTGAGGGGCAGACTTCTTTCGGGACTCTCCCCCTCAAAATCACTGCCCGTTTCAAATATTGGTCTGAAATAGTCCACCATGGCATCGTGATCCACGTTGCCGGCGGCCACCACCAGCATACGTTCCGGGATATAATGCTTGCTGATATATTCACGGATCATCTTCCGGTCCATTCGGGAGACCGTCTCAGTGCTGCCGAGGATGGGACGACCGATGGGATGGTCAGGCCAGAAAAGGCTTTGAAAGAGCACATTTAAGTAGTCGTCGGGGGTGTCCTCCACCATATTGATTTCCTGAAAAATCACCTCCCGCTCGCGCTCCATATCCTCCGGCTGAAATGTGGGATGAATGAAGATATCAGACAGTATGTCCGCCAGGACCGGAAAATGCCGGTCCAGGACCCTGCCGTAGAAGCAGGTGGTTTCTTTGCCGGTAAAGGCGTTTGAAAGGCCGCCGATGGCGTCAAGGTCTTTTGCAATCTGATAGGCGCTGCGAGTGTGGGTCCCTTTGAAACTCATGTGTTCAATGAAGTGGGAAACCCCGTTTTCCGGCGGCAATTCGTCTCTGGAGCCGGTATTGACCCAGATCCCCAGTGAAACGGAACGGACATGGGGCATCCGTTCCGAGACGATCCTGACGCCGTTTTCGAGTACCGTTTTACGATTCATCCAGCGTTTCCCCCAATGCCGCTTTCCTGGAAAGACGGATGCGGCCATCTTTCCCGACTTCCAGGACTTTTACCAGGACCTCATCCCCTTCATTGAGCACGTCGGTGACCTTGTTCACCCGCTCAGGTGCCAGTTGGGATATGTGTATAAGACCGTCGGTACCGGGGAAAATTTCAACAAAAGCCCCGAAGTCCATGACCTTGACCACCTTGCCCTGATAGAGTTTGCCCACCTCTGCTTCCTGCACGATTTCTTTGACCATTTTCATGGCTGCATCGGAACACTCTTTATCGGGTGATGAAATGGTCACAACGCCGTCATCATCCACGTCGATCCTGGCGCCTGAGACATTGCATATTTCGCGAATTGTTTTGCCGCCGGGACCGATCAGAACCCGCACCTTTTCAGGGCTGATCTTAAAATTCGTGATGATGGGTGCGTACTCGGAAACCTCATTTCGGGGCTGGGTCATGGTCTCTCGCATTCGATCAAGAATGTGGAGCCGCCCTTCCCTGGCCTGGGCCAGCGCCTGTTCCATGATTTCCCGGGTGAGCCGTTCAATCTTTATATCCATCTGAAGGGCCGTTATTCCCTCGCTGGTGCCGGTGACTTTGAAATCCATATCACCGTAATGATCTTCATCCCCCAGGATATCGGTTAACACTACAACCTTGTCCCCTTCCGCCACCAGACCCATGGCCACACCGGCCACCATCTCTTTGATGGGCACGCCCGCATCCATCAGGGACAGGCAGCCGCCACACACACTTGCCATGGAGGAAGAACCGTTGGACTCAAGTATTTCGCTGACCACACGGACGCAGTATTGAAAATCCTCTTCATCGGGCAAAACCGGCAAAAGCGCCCGTCTGGCCAGTGCGCCATGTCCGATTTCCCTCCGTCCCGGACCGCTGAGACGCTTGGTCTCGCCCACACTGTAAGGGGGAAAATTGTAATGGAGAATAAAAGACCGCAACTCTTCTCCGAAAATGGATTCGATTCTCTGACGATCCCTCTCGGTGCCAAGGGTGGTCAGGACCATGGCCTGGGTTTCTCCCCGCGTAAAAAGCGCCGAACCGTGGATGCGGGGGAGAAGGCCGACCAGGCACTCAATGTGCCGCACTTCATTGAAAGCACGACCATCGATCCGTTTACCCTCATTTAGGATCATATCTCTCACCATCTTCTTTTCGAGGGAATGAACGGCCTCCTTTATCTCCGACTTCTGATCTTCGTGTTCCTCTGCCAGGGTCTCCAAGACCTGATTCTGGGCGTCCCGCCGTTTTGCCTGCCGGTCCATCTTATCGGCAATACAGAGCACCTCTTTGAGCAGGGGCTCCCCAAGCCGGTCAACCTTTTCCTGGATTGATGGGTCCGCCACCTGATCGGGAATGACCCGTTTTGGCTTTCCCATCTCCCTTTTGAGGGATTCCTGTAAGTCGAGCATGGGTTGGATCGCCTGGTGGCCATAGAATATGGCGTCAATCATCTCCGACTCGCTGACAAACCGGGACCCTCCTTCAACCATTACAATCCCATCGCGACTTCCTGCCACGATGAGGTTAATGTCACTCTCCTCCTGCTGGCTAATGGTGGGATTGGCCACAAATTCCCCATTAATTCTGCCCACTTTAACCCCTGCGATGGGCCCCAGAAAGGGGATGTCGGATATCTCAAGAGCGGCGGATGCGCCCAACATGGCCAACATATCCGCCTCGTTTTCCTTGTCGGTGGACAGCACCGTAGCGATCACCTGGGTTTCGTAATGATAGTTATCGGGAAACAACGGCCGAAGGGGCCTGTCGATGAGACGTGATATCAGCGTCTCTTTTTCCCCGGGTCTTCCCATATCCCTTCTGAAGAAATTCCCCGGTATCTGCCCCCCGGCATAAGACATTTCCTGATATTCCACCGTCAGCGGGAGAAAATCGATCCCCTCACGAACTTCATCCGTTGCAACGGCCGTTACCAGCACAACGGTTTGACCGGAAGTAACAACGACCGACCCACTCGCCTGCTTGGCAATACGACCTGTTTCCACATGGATGTTCCGGCCACTAATTTCAATCGAGTAATTTTTCACCATTATTTCATTTATCCTTTCAAATAGACATTGGTTGGTCTTTTTGTAAAACGTGTCTCGGGAAAGCACATGGGCTCATGTCTGGCTGCAGTCTTTTCACAGAGTATTTGGAAGTTAAGTTTAGTTTTTTTTCGATAATTGCAACCACTGTCATTTTTTCACGGTTCCGAAACACGGGTGAAAATCAGGACAGGTCATTGCATGAACAATCGCACTATTTGCGAATACCGAGCTCTTTAATCAGCGTTCTGTATTTTTCCAGATCCCTCTTTTTTAGGTAATTCAAAAGCCTTCGCCTCTGGCCCACCAGTTTCAGCAGACCTCGACGCGAATGATGATCCTTTTTATGGACCTTAAAATGTTCAGTAAGGTATTTGATTCTACTGGTGAGTAAGGCAATCTGAACTTCGGGTGAACCGGTATCCTTTTCGTGAAGTTTGAACCGATCAAGAATTTCTTTCTTTGCTCCCGCTGTCAAAACCACTTTTCGTACCTCCTAAAAATTGATGTTTAAGTAGATCCAAAACATGTTTAAATAATATCAACGATATCGGTTTTCCCCAAAAGAACCCGGCAACACGCAGGGCATCTGTATTCCTTTCGGGGCTCACAATTCTCACACTTTTCGTATGAGAGCAAAAAACAACAATTCGTCAAGAAAACACCCTTTCAAATTCTACTTGTTCATGGCTGTCCCCCCCGTTGCTCTCCTTGATAATGGCCAGAAGATTATCCCCACTGACCAGCTTTATGTAACCCTCCTCTATGGGATGAACAGGTTCCCGATTGAAGGTGAGTTCATGCCATCTGGGTCGATACCCTTGCCTCACTTTCCCGGCCAAGGTGTCATTAATCAAAATCTCCGCCATTTCAGGCAAGGCACCAGCCAGGGGAATTCCAATTGTGTGTACAGACGCGCTGTTCCGAAGTTCTTCGGAAGGGATGGCGTCCTTAACGTCAAAGGCTCCACTCCTGAGCCTTCTAAGGGCCTTCAGCCGCCCGCCCGGTCCCAGATCGCGGCCCATATCCGCCGCGAGACTGCGAATATAGGTGCCGCCGGCACATCTGATCCGCATTGTAACCTCGGGCAACTCCACCGAAAGAACGGAGAGAGAGTGGACCGTCACCGTCCGCTCTTCCAGTACTACGGGAAGCCCCTTTCTGGCCAGCTTATAGGCCCTGGATCCCCGATGTTTCACGGCGGAAAAAGCTGGCGGCCTCTGCCTGATCCTTCCCACGTATTGCCTGGCTGTTTCCTCGATATCATCACGGCTCAGAGCCGGGACTTCACGCTTCACGATCACCTTGCCCGTGGGATCCAGGGTATCGGTTTCTGTGCCCAATTCCAGGGTGGCCAGATACTCCTTCTCACCGGCCATTATAAACCGCGACAGTTTGGTTCCCTGTCCCAGGAGAACCACCAGCAGCCCCGTTGCAAAAGGATCGAGGGTGCCGGCGTGCCCAACCTTGTGCCGCCGGCCGAAACCAAAGGCGGATTTTACTTTTCTGACAACCTCATGGGACGACTCACCCGCCGCCTTGTCAACCAGGAGTATGCCGTCAAAGGGGCGTTTCATTCAAAATCCGGTCTGTCTGAGACAAAAAATCTCTTTTTAGCGTCCCAAAGGATCCCCGAGCGGTGAACCCAGCCGCCTTCCCATGGCCGCCGCCCTGGAATCGAGACGCCAGTTGGGCAACATTCACCCGGCGGTTTGAGCGGATGCTGAACTTGTAGGTGTTGTCGTCTTTCTCCCTGATCAGTACCGACACTTCAACCCCCCCCACATACCGGGGATATTCCACAAATCCCTCCATATCCGAAGGACGCGCGCCGCTTTCCTTTATCATCTCCTTTGTGATGACCATCATGCCGATTCTGCCCTTGCTGTAAAACCGGATGGAATCCAATGCCTTTGCCAGGAGCTTCAGCCGTTCGGGACTGTATCCATTCATACTCCTTAAGTACGTATCCCAAGGGTCCACACCCCTATCCATCAAATCCGCCGAGATTCTCATGGCCCCGGGGGTGGTATTGGTAAACTTGAAAGAGCCCGTATCCGATTGAATTGCCGCGAAGAGATTCCCCGCGGCCCCAAGGCCCAGAGGAAAATCTCCCGCCGTGATCAACCGGTAAACCAGTTCCGCGGTGGAAGAACTTCCCGTGTCCACCAGATTGTACCGGCCGAACCGGCTATTGGTCTCATGATGGTCAATGTTTATGGTTATCCCCACATCCGGCCACAAATCCGCAAATGAACCCAGTCTTTCTTTTTCCGCACAATCAAGGACCAGAACGGCGTCAAATTCCCCGCCAACGCCACGATCCCTCAAAATCGCCCTTTCGGCACCCGACAAAAATGCCAGGGATGGTGGAATCTGTTTCTGGACAAGGGTGACCGCCTCTTTTCCGAAATCCCTGAGGCACATTGCAAGAGCGAACATGGATCCCAGACCGTCCAGGTCCGGATCCTCATGGGTCATTATCAAGAAACGGTCATTCTCCCTCAGCAACCCGACGATTTTTAGAACAGCAATGGAAAAAGCGTCATCTTTCACCATTGGGCTAATCCCCCGGCCGGATCTTCTCAAAGATACGCTCCATATGCTCACCGGTTTCAAGGGAAGGGTCATAAACGAACTTGATCTCCGGGATGTATCTTAAACCCGCGCGCCGTCCGATTTCTCTTTTTACAAATCCCTTTGCGCTTTCAAGACCTGCCTGGGCCTGTTCCACCCTGGCGTGATCCCCCATCACGCTATAGTACACCCTGGCCGATTTGAGGTCATCGCTCAAACGAATTCCCGTCACTGTAACGCCCTGAACCCGAGGGTCTCTCACCTTCTCAAGCAATAGAAGCGCCACTTCCCTTAAAATTACATCTCCGACCCGTGCGGAGCGTTTTCCCGGCAACATAACAAGTTCTGCCTTTTCAACTTAACAAGAATCATTCCCGATCACGGGCGATCACATATTGATAATATCCATTTCCGTGTTAACAATCTGCGCCAGGCAGAGGGACTCCAAAAAATCGAAAATATGGTTCAGGGAGGAATCCACATGGCGTCGATCGTTTCCCACCGTGCTCACCCCAAGTTCGATCTTCTGCCATTTGTCATTGGCGCCCACTTCGGCAACCGCCGCGTTGAACTTGGATTTCACTTTGTCCACCATGCTGCGGACAATTTTTCTCTTCCCCTTGAGCGACCGGTTGTCGAAAAGGAGGAACTCAACTCTTAAGATTCCCACTACCATCATTATTAAAGTTCCGCGGCAACTTCCTCTACCTTATAGATTTCGAAAACATCCGATGGTTTGACATCACCGAAATTATCCAGGCCGATACCACACTCGTAACCGGACTGAACTTCCTTCACGTCGTCTTTGAAACGCTTCAGCGATGAAATCTTGCCATCAAACACCACCACGTCGTCCCGCAGCAATCGGACCTTTGCATTTCTCTCCACGTGGCCATTCGTAACAAAACATCCGGCGATCGTGCCGACTTTGGGCACACGGAAAATCTCCCTAACCTCTACATGCCCGATGACGGTCTCCTCCAAAATGGGTTCCAGAAGTCCTGTCATGGCGAGACGTACATCCTTGATGGCGTTATAAATCACATCGTAGAAACGAATATCGATGTTTTCTTTCTCCGCCAGATCCGAAACCCGCTGATTGGCTCTTACGTTAAACCCGAGTATGATGGCGTCTGATGCGGCAGCGAGCGTTACATCCGATTCGGTGATTCCGCCGGTAGCTGAATGTATTACCTGAAGCTTTACGGCATCGGTGCTCAGTTTGACCAGGGACTCGGCAAGGGCTTCCGCTGAACCCTGGACATCCGCCTTCAAAATGATGTTCAGTTCCTTAACGCCACCATCCTTGATCCTCTCGTACAAGTCGTCAAGGCTCACGACACCGGGTTTGGAACCTTCCTGTTTCTTTGATTTTTCCTTGCGATGCTCGATGATCTGTTTGGCGACTTTCTCATCTTTCACCACAACGAATTCATCCCCGGCCATGGGCACTCCGGATATCCCGTAAATGACCGCCGGGACAGAAGGGCCGGCGGATTTCATTCTTCTTCCACGGCTATCCAGCATGGCCCGCACCCGCCCGAAATGTTCGCCGCAGACAAACTGGTCGCCCGGCTTGAGCGTCCCGTTTTGAATCAGGACCGTTGCCACCGGCCCACGGCTCTTGTCCAGTTCTGCCTCCACAACGGATCCCCTCGCTTCCCTGTCGGGATTCCCCGTCAATTCAAGCATCTCCGCCTGCAACAGAATCAGTCCGAGAAGATCATCCACGCCCTGGCCGGTTTTGGCCGAAATCTCTCCCAAGAGGGTTTCGCCGCCCCACTCTTCAGGGGCCAGATCCAGTTCAGCCAATTCCCGCTTGACCCGCTCCGGATCGGCGTTGGGTTTGTCCATCTTATTGATCGCCACCACAATGGGTATATCGGCGGCCCTCCCATGGTTAATGGCTTCTTTGGTCTGGGGCATGGCGCCGTCATCCGCCGCCACCACCAGAACGATGATATCGGTGATTTTCGCTCCCCTGGCCCGCATGGCCGTAAATGCTTCGTGGCCGGGGGTATCTAGAAAGACAATGTCGCCACCTTCCCGTTTCACGTAGTATGCCCCGATGTGCTGGGTAATGCCGCCCGATTCGCCGCTGATGATGTTCGACTCTCGAATGTAATCGAGCAACGACGTCTTGCCGTGATCAACATGGCCCATGATGGTTACCACCGGCGGTCTCGGGACCAGATCTTCCGGAGTGTCCTCTTTATCCGAGAAAAAGCGCTCTTCTTTGAAAGCGTCCATTTCCAACTCAAAGCCGACTTCATCGGCAACCAGGGAGGCGGTATCAAAATCCAGAGACTGGTTAATATTGGCCATGACACCCAGTTTCATGAGGCGCTTCAGCAATTCCGTTGCCTTGGTCCCCATGGCCTTGGCCAGATCGGTGACCGTAACGGTATCCTGCACCTTGATTCTTCTTTTGATGGCCTTGGGCGTGGTGATCTCCGTCTGTTTGAATTTTCTGGGAATCTCCTTTGCTTTCTTCCCGCCTTTTTTCCCTTTACGCTTTTTGCCACGATCCTGGTAGAGATCCGCCCTCTCATAAACCTCTTTCTTCCGCCGTTTGGTGACGCCGCGTTTCTCGGACAAATCGACCACGTCCTTTTTCCGGCCCTTTTTCTTCTTGGACGGTTTAGCATCATCCGTCACCGGTTCAAGTTCTTTTGGCGGTGGAGGCTCTTTTGGCACTTGAGGAACTTGTTCCGGAACCCGGCTGATCGCCTTTGCAGCTTTCTGTTTTAGCTGCTTCTTCTCCGTTTCCTTGGCCAGAATGTTTTTAAGGGGACCCTCTTCCGGCGGGCTGATGATTTTGGCGGGCTTTTCCGTCTTTTTCTTCTTCGCTTTCTTCCCTTTTGTTTTGGCCGGTTTTTCCTTTACGGGCGCTTTCCCCACTTCGGCGGCCGCTTCCTTCACCTCCGTCGGCGCCTCCGTCGGAGCCGATTTCTCGGCAACGGCAGGTTCCTCGATCCGGGGTTCTTCTTTTTCGGAAACCGCGGGCGCTTCACTGGCCGGTTCTTGGGGTATCCCGGGTGGGGGGGGCGTGGGGGCTGTCTCAACCGGGGCTTCCGGTTCCTGAACGGATACTTCTTCCGCGGGCACTTCCGTGACTGTTCTAGGCTTTTCAATGATTCTCGCGGGCTCGGCTTCCTTAAATTTTTTCCGTTTTTTCAACGCCTTGGGGGGTGGCGGAGAGGTCTTTTCTTCAATTTCTTCTTGGGGGGCTTTCTGAACCGCTTCCTCAACGGGTGGTTCCTGGACCGCTTCTTTAGCGGGCGTCACCTGTTCTTCTCGAACGGTGCCCTCTGAAGGCTCTTCTTCCTTTTGCGGTTCCTCTTCTGTTGGCTCAGGCGTTTTTGGTTGTACTTGGACAATCTTTTTCCGTCTGCGAATGACACGGGGCTTCACCCTCTTTTCAACCACCACTTCCGAAACGGTGCCCGAAATGATCTTTTTTGCTTTGGAGACCGTTTCTTCATCAAGGGTGCTCATGTAGTTTTTGATCTGAAGCCCGCCCGCGTTGAGATCTTCCACAAGCTTTTTGCTCTCTATCTTGAGTTCCCTCGCTAGCTCATAAACCCTGATTTTTGCCATAAATTCCCCCAAAAATCTGTTAATTCCCCGTACGCCCGCTTTCTTATCGATAAGCCGTCTGAAACAGCCTTTTTACTTTCGGTTTAGAACGTTCTTTAAGGCGTCCGATATGACAACGCTTCGTCTGAAAGCCCTGCTCAGACCCTTTCCCGTTAAAAGCGCTGAGAGACAATCTTCACTCCGACAAACATAGGCGCCCCGCCCTTTACCGGAACTGTGAATAACCACCCGCCCGTCAGAATCCATCACCAACCGAATCAGGTCCTTCTTGTTCCCTTTGGTCCCACAGGATATACATGTTCGAATGGGTATATGCCCTCGGGTCTTACTCATCGGCAGGTGTTTTCGTCGGCGATTCACCCATTTCGGTTGCTTCCGGTGCCTCTTCCTCCGTCACTTCACCGGCTTCCCGACTATTCTCAACAACCGGTTCTTCGGAAACACCGGCCTCAGTTTCCTCCATGCCAATTGCATCAGACTCCCCGGTTGCTTCGGAGGCCCCTGACGCTTCCGCCTCCGCTTTGGCAAGAACGTAAGCGTTCGCCTCGGCAATGAGACTCTCGGCTTTTTCATTGCTGATCCCTTTCACAACCATAAGGTCCTCAACCGTGGAACCTGCAATATCGCTTGCGGACCGGAAATCGGAATCGTACAATTCCGTGGCGATTTTCTCCCCCACGCCGCTCAAATCCAGAAGGGACCGATACCCGTCCTTAAGTGCTTCATTGTATTTGGTCTCCCCGATCACATCAAGGCGCCAACCGGTCAGCTTCGCCGCCAGCCGCACATTCTGGCCCCGTTTTCCGATGGCCAGTGAGAGCTGATCGTCGGGAACGACCACCTCCATGCTGTGGTCGTTCTCGTCCACAATAACCCTGGTAATTTCAGCGGGTGCCAGTGCATTGCAGATGAATTTGGCCGAATCCGGATCCCAGGTCACAATATCGATCTTTTCCCCCCGCAACTCCTGTACCACCGCTTGAACCCGCCTCCCTTTCATACCGACGCACGCACCCACGGGATCCACGTCGGGATCCTTTGAACTGACGGCAATTTTGGCTCTGCCGCCCGGTTCGCGGGCCACCTGCATGATCTGAACGATACCCTCCGATATTTCGGGAACTTCATTCTCGAACAGAATGGCAACAATATTGGGGTGGGTTCTCGAAAGGATGATCTGGGGTCCGCGGCTTATCTTCCGCACATCAAGGATATAGGCCCTGATGCGGTCACCCTGCTTATAGGATTCCCTGGGAATCTGTTCCTTGTGGGGCAGCTCCGCTTCGGCGCGACCAAGATTTACAATGATGGAACCTCTGTCAAACCGTTGAACGATCCCGTTAACGATTTCACCCCGCCTGTCGATGAAGTCATCATAGACGATATCCCGTTCGGCTTCCTTCAACCGCTGCATAATGACCTGCTTTGCCGACTGAGCCGCAATTCTTCCAAAGGTGTCAGGATCCATTTTGATCCCCAGACTATCTCCGATTTCGGTTTCCGGATCCAGTTCAACAGCATCTTTCAAGGAGATCTGAAGATTCGGGTTTTCAACGTTTTCAACCACCTCTTTGAATTCAAAGGCCTCTACTTCCCCCATCTCTTCGTTGTATATGACCTCAAGATCATATTCGTTCCCGTATTTTTTCCTGGCCGCGGCTTTTACCGCTTCTTCCAGCGCCCCGATCAATACGGCCTGGTCGACGCCTTTTTCCCGGCTTACCTGATCAATCACCTTTCTTAAGTCAGAAACCATCTATTTACTCCACCCAAAATTGTTTTACCCTAGTTATCAAAATCAAACACCAGATTGGCTTTTTTAACGCTTTTTTCGGGAATTGAAACAACGGCATCCTCCAACTCCAATTTGATCATGCCGTTTTGAACGGAACGAAGAATCCCTGAAAAATTCCGGCGGCCTTCTAGAGAAACGGTTGTCTTGATCCTGATCCTCTTGCCCACGGAGCGAAAAAAATCTTTCTCCCGCTTAAGTGGTCTGTCGAGACCGGGAGACGATACCTCGAGAACATACTGCTGTTCTAGCAGGTCGCTCACGTCCAGAAGATGTCCGATTTCACGGCTTACCACGGCACAGTCATCCAAGGTGATGCCGGTAGGCCTGTCCGCATAGATCCTTAAGATGTGCCGGCCAGTGCCGGAAAAATACGCCACATCCACCAGTTCTATCCCCATTTCGTCAAGAATCGGCGTCACAAGTCTTTCTATCTCTTGCAACAGGGAATCGCTCATTTAACCTCACTGCTTACGAACCCACCGGCATTAACGGAAATTCATTCATTTTTCCGGCATTTCAGCGGCCCGGAAGGCCAGCCCCAAAACCAAGAAAGCGGACCAAAAAGATCCGCTTCCCCTCTGCAGACAAATTGTAGGGTGTTTGATTACATAAACCGGTTTCCTGCAGCTTAATGCATCATGAAACACCAAAAAGGGCGTCCGCAATTCAAAGTAAGTCAACCCCCTCCCACGCGGGAGCTGACAACCTCAAAAAGGGGAAATCAGGGCTCACCGGGTTTCCGGCCTTCATATGGAGCGGGCAACGGGGGTCGAACCCGCGACACCAAGCTTGGGAAGCTTGTACTCTACCAACTGAGCTATGCCCGCACAATATACCTGATTCACGGAATGCGAAGTGCGAATCGGCATCCGTAAAAGGGAAAATTAATACAATGAATGTCTCCAGTCAAGCGATTATTTGATTTTTCGGCCCGGGTAATGAAGAATTCTTCTCCCCGCTGGGAACTCTTTGTCCCTAAAAATCTTGACATTTATTGACACGGTGCATACTATTTTTTTCAGGTTGACCGGTTTCAACAAAATGGAATAGCACCCCCAAAATAAGGAGCTTACACCATCCTTGGAAGAAGACTCGGAAAAAGGATTTTTACAGTTTCTTAAATCCTTTTTCAAACGAAAAAACCATCTGGGCAACAGCAACGACCTTGCCGAAGGCATCCATGACCTCATGGATGAAGGACAGGCAAAGGGCCTTATCAGCAATGAAGAATCCCACATGGTTTATGGGGTGCTGGACCTCAAGGAAACAAAGGCCCACTCAATCATGGTTCCCCGGACGGAAGTCTCTTCCGCCTCCGTCGATTATACCCTGGGTGAAATGATCAGTCTGGTCACCCAGTGCGGCCATACCCGAATTCCCATTCATAAAGACGACATAGACCATGTCGTTGGAGTTCTCCACGCCAAAGACCTGTTACGGCTCCTGGGCGGGGATCCCAATTCAAAAATACCGTTTGAAATCTTCAGAAAGCCGTTTTTTGTTCCCGAAAACCGGAAGATCAGCGACCTGCTAAAAGACCTTCAGGAAAAAAGAACCCACCTGGCCATCGTCACCGATGAGTATGGCGGGACGGCGGGGATCATTACCACTGAAGATATCCTTGAGGAGATTGTCGGGGAGATTCTGGATGAACACGATCAAGAAGAGCCTCTTTTTTCCGCCCTTGATGACGGCGGCTTTATTGTGGACGCCCGTTTGGAAATAGAGAAGCTGGAAGAGCAACTGAATGTGAAGTTCCCTGAAGGAGACTTTGAGTCCGTTGGTGGTTTCATTATTCATCTCTTGGGAAAAATACCCAAGATGGGTGATAAAACCGCCTTTGGAGATTTTGATATCACCATCCAAAAGGGAGATCAGCGGAAGATCGAAAAAGTCCTCATTAGACCCAAGAAAAGCGACGCTGATTCCGTGGATACGGTATCAGCGTCACCATCCGTCTGAGCACCCTTCCATGACGCCGGTAATGAGACAGAGCGCCCCATCTCTTCGCGACCTGTTCCTGTCCGTTCTTTCAGGCCTATTGCTGACTGCGTCATTTCCACCGGGAAAATTCTCATTCCTCGCATGGATTGCCCTGATCCCGCTTTTCATATCCGTTAATGGCAAGGCACCCCGAGATGCTTTCAAACTTGGCTTCACCGCCGGGTTTTTCCATTTTGTAACGCTCCTTTACTGGGTCATCGTGGTTCTTGGAAAATACGGAAACCTTCACGTTGCCATCTGTTTGGTGGCACTTTTGCTTCTTTCTCTCTATCTCGCCCTTTATCCGGCCGTGTTTTCGTGTCTTGTCCCTGATATGATAAAAACGCCTTTTGCATCTATTTTTATGGCGACGATCTGGGTCAGCCTGGAATATCTGAGAGCCCATATCGTTACCGGATTTCCCTGGTGTCTTATGGGTTACAGCCAGTACGAACACCTCGCCCTCATCCAGATCGCCAATGTTACGGGCGTTTACGGGATTTCCTTTCTGATCGTTCTGGGAAATGGATTAATATTTCAAACCTTTTTCGCGAAGACCTTGCCCAGGCGCCCCTTTTTGAAATGGGAGTGGGTCATTGCGCTGGTGTTCATGGGAGCGACAATGGTCTATGGATTCCATCAACTTTCCAAAGACCAAGCGATCGCCAAAAAAAGCCCCAGCATAAATGCCGCGGTGGTTCAGGCCAACATCGACCAGTCCGTCAAATGGAAACCCAGCTATCAGGAAAAAACCCTTCTAACCTATTTCAGACTCAGCCAGGGGGCCGCCCCTTTCAAACCGGGATTAATCGTTTGGCCCGAAACAGCGCTCCCTTTTTTCTATCAGAATGCGCCGGTGTTTTCGTCTCAAATGCACCAGTTTGCGGACAAAATGGGGGCCGCGCTTCTCTTCGGAAGCCCCGCCTTCGACCGGATTGGCCGTCACATCAACTATTACAACCGCGCCTATATGATCACGCCGGGCATCCCATCGACAAGGCATTATGACAAACGCCACCTGGTCCCTTTTGGCGAATACGTTCCATTACAGAAATACCTCCCTTTTATCCGTCAGCTGGTTGAAGCGGCGGGGAATTTTGCCAGCGGAGACCATCAAGGCCCTTTGAAGGAAAAGGACCTCTCTCTGGGAGTCCTCATCTGTTTCGAGGCCATCTTTCCCGAACTGGCCCGGGATCTTGCAAATGGCGGGGCCGAGATTCTCGCAAACATTACCAACGATGCCTGGTTCGGCGCCACCAGCGCCCCTTTCCAGCACCTCTCCATGGCGGTCTTCCGGTCCGTTGAAACCGGTCTTCCCATGATCCGGGCCGCCAATACGGGAATCAGCGCCTTTATCGGATCAGACGGAGACATTCTCTCCCGAAGTCCGCTTTTTGAAGAAGCCCTTTTGCATGAATCCATCCCTTTTTCTCCAACCGCACCCAAGACCGTTTACACCCGCACCGGAGACCTGTTCGCCATTGGGATGGTTGTGATTTCCCTTTTGAAATTCTTAACCACTTTTTTTGGAAGATATGGTAAAAGTAAGAGAGGTTAGAGTTTCCTTACATGAAAGAATCAGGTTCTCTGGTGATCCGGGAAAAAGCACGCAAGAATCCGCGACAGACGATGTTAAGCATTGTCATCCTGTGCACGCTCACGGTTATCGGTGTTGGGATCCTCATTACCCAATTCCGATACAACCCCGCGGTACTCAAAAAAGAGGCCTTTTTGCCGGAGCCCGGTGAAAGCCAGGCCCCGCCCCGATTGTCAGCCAGCAAATTCTTCCAGCCCCTGCCCGAAGGGGTGACCCCACTCACACCCGCTGAAACCTTCGATCCCCTGAATCTTTCCGACAAAATCAACGGCAAGGCGGAACTCTATCTCTCCGCCGGGTTTAAAAAACTGGTCAGTCAACGCTTCAAAGATATTGGCAAGGCCGGTCTTTGGATGGAGGCTTTCGTCTATGACATGGGTAACAGCCAAAATGCCTTTTCAGTCTTCAGTACCCAGCGCAGACAGGATGCTGAAACACTTGATCTGACACAAAACGCCTACCAGACGTCCAACGCGCTCTTTCTGACCCACGGCCCTTTTTATGTTGAAATCATCGCCTCAAAGAAATTTAGCGAGCTGCCGAAACCGATCAAAGGGATGGCTGAAACGTTTGTTCAGAACACCGCTATAGAAACCGTTAAAAAGGCCCGGAATGAACCTTCCCTTTTTCCGAAGCAAGGTCAAATCAAAAACAGTATTTCACTAATTGCCACCAACGCCTTTGGCTTTGACGGCTTTAATAAAATCTACTCCGCCGAATACCGAACCAACGGGCATACCCTCATGGCGTACCTTTCCCGCTGCGGGACACCCCAAAAAGCCGGGGAGTTGGTTTCGGCCTATGCGGACTTCCTACTGTCATTCGGCGGAAAGGGCATTGAAAGCAAATTGCCCATCAGAGGGGCCCGGATCGTGGAAGTCATGGACACCTTTGAGATCATCTTTTCCCGTGGGCCGTATCTGGCGGGGGTTCGAGAGGCGACGACCCTTGATCAAGCTGAAAGGCTGGCCAGCGACCTGTTTGAAGGATTAAAAGAGTGAACCATGACCCGGCTTTCCAAAAACAGCGCTTTGGACCGTCGCCAGTTCCTCATTCGATTGGCCAAGGCGGGCATTTCGGTAGGAGTTGCTTCCGCTGCCGGCTTCTGGTTCTATGATCCCAAGGGACCCGCCGCATTCAGCAAACAGGACACCGACCTGATCCAGTTTGATTTTTCCGTTCAAGGCCTTGAACCGAGGATGAGCATTATCAGGGGGAAAGACCGGGTCGCCACCCTGCGGGCTGCCTTAAGGTCCCTTGGCGGCATTGAAACTTTCATCAAAAAGGGGGACCGGGTGCTGCTCAAGGTAAACGCCGCTTTTGCAACGCCTCCCATGCTTTCGGCAACGACGCATCCCTCCATCGTCACCGAGATGGCACAGCTATGTTTGGAGGCCGGTGCCAGCTCCGTCGTGGTGACCGACAACCCCATCAATGATCCGGCCAGTTGCTTTACCCTGACCGGCATTGCCGAGGGTGCCGGCACCGGAGGCGCCAGAGTGATATTGCCCCAGGAAAGTTCTTTTACTCCCATGACATTGAAGAACGCAACGCTGATTCGTGACTGGCCGATTCTGAACCAACCGTTTAAAGGTATTACCAAAGTCATCGGCATGGCACCCCTTAAAGATCATCATCGCAGCGGCGCATCCATGACCATGAAGAACTGGTATGGGCTTCTTGGGGGACGGCGCAATATCTTTCACCAGAACGTCCACGGCATCATCACCGAACTGGCCATGATGGTAAAACCGACCTTCGTCGTTCTGGACGCCACCACGACCATGATGACCAACGGGCCTACGGGAGGATCCCTGTCAGACCTCAAGAATACCCATACCATGATCGTCAGCACCGATCAGGTGGCGGCCGACGCTTTCGGTGCATCGCTCCTGGGCAGATCCCTGGAACAGCTTCCTTATATCGGAAAAGCGGAAGCAAAAGGCGTTGGAACCGCGGACTATCTTAAACTGAATCCTGTCATGGCATCAGTCAAAGACTTTCCCAAGGAGCAGCATTAGCCGGACCATGAAAATCGCAATCACCCGACGTATCTGCCAGGTATTTTTCTTCCTTCTGTTTTTGTGGTTCTGTGTGGTCACAACACTCGGCCAACAATGGTGGCAACTGCGCGGATGGCCGGTCAACTGGCTGATTCAGTTGGATCCCCTCGTGGGACTGGCAACGCTACTTAGCACCAGAACCGTTTATGCCGGCCTGCTCTGGGGGCTTTCCACCATGGCGCTGACCATTGTTCTGGGCCGTTTCTTCTGCGGCTGGATGTGCCCCTTTGGTGCCATACACCAATTCGTAGGGTATCTGGCAAACCGTACAAAATCCGCAAAAGAGAAGATCAAGGGGAATCGATACTATCCGTTGCAGTCTATCAAATACTTTGTTCTCATCTTTCTATTGACGGTTTCGGCACTGGAATTGGCCAGGGAATTCCTTTTTTTACCCGTAACCGCGTCACTTCAAATCGGGCTCCTTGACCCTATTTCTCTGGTCACCCGTTCCTTTAACCTTGTCGTCCTGCCCCTTTTGGACGAAACGGCACTATCCGTTTCCGTCATTCCCCGCGTCTACGAAGGCGCCGGCCTGATCGGGGTGATATTTCTCTCAGCGGTATTGCTGAATCTCATCATCCCGCGCTTCTACTGCCGTTTCATATGTCCGGCGGGTGCGCTTTTCGGCATTCTGAGCCGTTTTGCCGTCTGGCGTATCGGCAAGAACAGGAATGACTGTATCGACTGCCGCCTTTGCGAGAGACATTGTGAGGGAGCATGCCAGCCCACATCCAAGATCCGATTCAGCGAATGCGTGCTGTGCATGAACTGTCTGGATGATTGCCGGCACCAATTAATGACCTATCAGATCAAACCGTCGGCCTCCGGCGAGAGTGTTTCAACGGATCTCTCCCGAAGACAATTTCTGGCATCGGTCGTTTCCGGTGCGGCGGTCATTCCCATGCTGAGGGTCGGCGGATACGTGAATGGAAACTGGGATCCGACGCTGGTGCGCCCCCCCGGTGCATTGGCGGAAGAGGCGTTCTTGTCCCGCTGTATCAAATGCGGCCAATGCATGCGCGTCTGCCCCACCAACGTCATTCATCCGGCCGGCATCAAAGGGGGGCTCGAAGGATTGTGGACCCCTGTCCTTAATTTTCGAATGGGGACCAGCGGGTGCCAGTTCAACTGTATCGCCTGCGGGAATCTTTGTCCCACTGCCGCAATCCGGCCCATCACCCTTGATGAGCGGCTTGGGAAAAAGGATTATGCTGAAACGGGCCCCATCAGAATCGGCACCGCTTTTATCGATCGAGGCCATTGCCTGCCCTGGGCAATGAACATCCCATGCATTGTCTGCCAGGAAAACTGTCCCGTAAGCCCAAAAGCCATCGGCACCCGTCTGGTGTTTAGTACCGTTTACGCCAAATTAATTGTGTCCAAAGGCGATTCTCTGTATGTGGAATTTCAGGACGTCGTCCCCCACTTGGACCGATTTGCGACGGGCGACTATTATGCCGCGATCCCCTCTTTGCCGGATGAGAAGCCCCGTCGCATCGTCAGCTGCTGGGAAAGGGGTCTGCGCATTGCCGACGGACACCCCTTTGAAGCGCCCCCCTCGCCCGGAACACCCATGGAAATTCGCGTAAGACTTCAGCAGCCGTATGTGGATCCCAATGAATGCATCGGCTGCGGGGTTTGCGAGCACGAATGCCCGGTTCCCGGAAAACGCGCTATACGGGTTACCGCGGACAACGAATCAAGATCGCCCGAGCATACACTGATCTTAAGGAGGAGGTAAGCACCATGACAGTTGGTAAGAGAAGGAACCATGAACCTGGCCGCCGCAGTTTCCTGAAAAAGGCGGGGACCCTTGGGTTAGGGGCCGCCATCGGCGGGACTGCCTTTGCCCGAACAAAAACGGTTTCAGCCCGAAGCAATTTGCCCCAATCACCGGTGCCTCGCAGAACTTTTGGCCGCTCGGGAATAAATGTCTCCACATTGTCCATGGGGGGAATGTTCGACATCATCAACAATCGCTTGGTGCTGGCCAAGGCCCTGGAATGGGGCATTGACTACTGGGATACCGCCGAAATGTACGGTAATGGCCGAAGTGAAGAGGGAATCGGCAGGTGGTTTGCCCGAAAACCGGAAACCCGCAAAGAGGTGTTTCTGGTGACCAAGCTTTCACCCGCAAGAGAGGGAGATTTTACGAAACGCTTGGATGCCTGCTTAAAACGGCTTAACACAGATTACGTTGATCTCTTCTTCGTCCATGCCATCAGCTACATCCATCAGATGACCCCGGCGCTGGAAGAGTGGTCACGGGCCATGAAGAAAGCCGGCAAAATCAGATTGTTCGGGTTCAGCACCCATGCCAACATGGCGGCGTGCCTTGAAGGGGCTGCCGGGCTTTCCTGGATCGACGGGATCATGTTCACCTACAACTATCGATTGATGAACGAACCCCGCATGAAAGCAGCGGTTGCGGCCTGCCACAGGGCCGGCATCGGGCTCACGGCCATGAAAACCCAAGGGGGAGGGCCGGTCAAAACCCACACCGATTCCGAGATCAGCATGGCAGGTCGCTTCATGAAAAAGGGGTTTACGGCCGAACAGGCAAAACTCATGGCGGTCTGGCAGGACAAACGCATCGCCAGCATTTGCTCTCAAATGCCGAACCTTACCATCATGGGGGCCAACGCCGTGGCGGCCGTGGATCAAAAAAGCTTTTCAGCCTCAGACAGGGCCCATTTGGCTTTATACGCCAGCGATACTTGCGGCAACTACTGCGCCGGATGCGGCCGCATCTGCATGGCGGCCCTTGGCACGACGGTGCCTGTAAACGATGTGATGCGATGCCTCATGTACGCCAATTCCTATCAGGATTTTGGGCTGGCACGAACCACATTCAAATCACTGCCCCCTGAAACAAAGGCCCTTTTGGCTCAGTCGGATTTCAGGGAGGCGGAACGGCGCTGCCCTCAAAAGCTGCCCATCGGGAAACTGATGAGGGATGCCATGGATCTTTTTGCCTGAAGTGCCTGTCTGGGAAGATCCCCCACGGCGGCTTTTAGCAGCCTGCCGACTTACGATCATCTGATTTTTAAAGTTAGTTCAGCGACACGTTGTCCTAACTTGATACCATTTTGGATCGCAGTTTCATCTGGTGATCCAACGCATGCCGTACCATAATGGCCGGTAGCTGACATGGGATCTCCGGTTATGATCATGCCATAGATTAAAAGGGCCTGAATAATTGACATCATTGTGGTTTCTTTGCCGCCAGTTGGATCTCCGGAAGTCGTAAAAGCAGCACCCACCTTACCTTCCATTCTTTTACGCACACTCACAAAATCATCCAATACTTTCTTTAATTCCGCGGCCATGGTTCCGAAATAGACGGGTGATCCGGCTATTACAGCTTCTGCATTAAGAAAATCATCCTTGGTTACGTCTTGCGTCTTTTTCAAAACGGCTTCAGTACCCTCAGTCTTGTCAACACCAGTGGCAATTGCCTCCGCTAAACGCCTTGTATTTCCACCTTTGGAAAAATATAGAACAAGAATTTTCATCCCATCAATTCCTTTCATTTGATTAGCACTATTACAAGTTTTCACAACGGTCCATTCAGCCGCAGGGTTTTTTGCGTCGGCTGAAATGGCGAGGTTGGCTGGCAGTACTTGTTAAACTCACCATTTTAAGACAGCCTTTTTATTATTCTTCTCGCAAGCCCGTCTTCGATCTCTTTATGTCTTGGAATAGGTTGACTCTTTCCTGATTGAGGATTTTTGTACCAATCGTGATTTCCGCCATGGCGTACAAAAACGCAGCCCATTGAAGTGATTATTTTAATCAATTCCTTCCTTTTCATATTGCGACTTCCAATAGATGAAAAGGCTCTGCATCAGGTACCAAACCTTTTTCGATATCAAAATAAATATCTAACAAATTCTCTTTCAACTCTTCTAAATTTTTCCCCTGGCTCTCATAATCAGGATATTCTTGTATATGACCGATAAACCATTCTTTTTGCTTTTTATAAATGATGTTTATTTTCATGTGGCTCCTCCTTTACCAGCTAACGCGTCCTTCACCGGGGGCAATGGAGCGCAGCGGAATTGCCGTCCGAGTGAAAGGCATGGTTCGAATGTTTTTGTTACTCAAACATTTCTTTGTCCATAACACCTTCACAAACACGGATCACTGGACCGGTCATAGTAGCAGAATACTCCTTAGAGAACTTGAGAGCAAGTTCTCCTCCTGGCATGTGAACAGTGATAACCGGACCACAGAGACCGAGCTTATAGGCAACGGCTGCAGCGGCAGTACTGCTGCTGCCCGAGGCCAGAGTGTAGCCCGCTCCCCGCTCCCAGATTTCAATTTGTATATTCCCATTATCAATGATTTCCAGAAACTGGACGTTCGTTCGATGAGGGAAGCGCGAGTCGTTTTCGATCAATGGGCCATACTGTCGGGCAATCTCAGGGGAAATATTTTCACTGAGGATGACACAATGAGGGTTGCCCACAGTAACCGCACAATACTCAAATGTAGTACCTGCCACCTCCATGTGTTCTCGCAAGACATCACGCTTTTCTCCAGTGACCGGTATCAGTGTACTCAAGAAACTGACCTCTCCCATCTCCACTGTTACGGTTTTCCCGCCATTATGGACAAGACATATGACAGTTCCTCCAAGGGTCTCAATTGTAAATGGGTCTTCATGAACCAAACCCTGGTCATATAAATACCGTGAAAAGATACGAAGGCCATTCCCGCTTTTTTCCGCCTCGCTGCCATCTGGGTTCAGAATTCTTAGCCGAAAATCATTTGTTTCACTATCAAGTGGACCCAAAAGAATGCCATCAGAGCCAATTCCATAATTGCGGTTGCAAATACGTCTTACATGGCTCGCCTCAAGGTTTTCGACAACATCAGCTGGGTTGATTACCAAATAGTCATTCCCGAGACCATGGTATTTGACGTATTTCATTTTCTTCCTTCGAACAAGGTATTGAAGGGAGTGGTTAGTCCTTTGCCACCCATCAGTTAGAGGCACGTTAGGATATCCTTACGGTGCAGGAATTCCCGGGCCATGCGGATGTCTAAACCACAATGATCTATACCCATGACCTGAAAAGGCCGGGGCTTTCGGTCCGGAGCCCGGCCGACTTTGATTGAGAAGGCATTGTGTGGGGTTTTCCAGCAGCTTGCCTCCATCCTTAGAAAATCACTGCTTAGCTTTATGGTTAACAAGGGCAATCATTAGTGAAAAACAGTGATATGTCAAGAAAAAGCGGCGTTCTTCCATTCTCCATGGAAATTTCCGTTTTATCCACAAAACGCTTTCAGGCAAGGTCTTCCACGGCGGTTCTTAACAGCCTGCCGATCTGTATGTTTTGAGGGCATCGACGCTCCGCCAGGGAGAAGTCCGTTTCAGAAACCCGTGCGCTTACGTTTTTGGGCATCGTTTTAAACAACGCCAGGGCCATTTCCCGGTCACCGTAGCCGAAACGGTACATGGAACAACGCAGAAGATCGCTGATGGGCACACGGTGATCCACTGCCGGCTCGCAGATGGCCGCACATCCCGCGCAATATCCGGAACAGGTCAACCGGGCATACCGGTTCAGCAGATCCTTGTGCCGTGTCGAAACCTTCTTGTCATCCATCGCCGCCGCCACGTTGGCCTGAAGAATGGTCATATTGGGCATGGCCGAACAGATGCTGGCGATATTCGGGTTCTCCCAGACCACTTTGAGCTTTGCCTGCTCGGGGGTGTAACCCTCTTTCATGAAGCTTTCGGTCATCCTGAGCGCTTCATCGGTTTCAGACCCGATGGAGGCATAAAAGTTCGCCGTAAAAGTGGCCTGTGTTTTCATGGCGGTCAATCCGATGCCTGCTTTCACACAGGCATCGACAGCCCTTTTCATCTCATCCGTTACCATGAGCCGGTAATTGTAGCTCATCATGATGCCATCGATCCAACCCAGTTTCGATGCGGCAAGCATCGATTCTTCCATGTTCTTATGGGCGCTGAACCCGAAAAGCCGGATCTTTCCGCTCGATTTTGTCTTTTCAGCCCAGGCTTTCACCTCAGGCGTCAGTTCATCTTCCACGTCTTTGACATAATGGATGAGATACAGATCCACATATGACGTATTCATTTTTTCAAGGGATTTGTTCAATTTCTCCGTCAACTCCTCGGGATCTGACGTGGCGGCCTTGGTCACCAGAAAGATATTCTTCCGTTCATCCGGGAATTTGGAGAAATACTTGCCGATGGCTTTCTCGTTCTTTCCCCAACCATAGCTGTCGGCCGTATCCCAGTAAGTCACTCCCATCTTGTAGGCCATTCGGAACACGAGCTGATCCGACATTTTGAGCACACCCCCCAGAGAGAGTATGGAAACGTCAACGCCGGTTTTTCCAAAGGGCCTTTTGGGAACCGTGGTGCTTTTCTTTTCGGTTCCATCGCTTTTGGCACTCGCCAAGGGGGCCGTTGCTGCGACGATTGAACCGGCACCCAGAGCGCCGACGGTTTTAAGAAAATCGCGCCGCGTGCTTTTTTCTTCTTTTCTTGACATTTTGGTCACCTCTATCTTCCACTAAATTCATCAAAAATGCGCTTCCCTGGAAATCCGTCCGACGGTATTCCTTCATGCAAAAGCTATTGTAGATATGGACTTTACCCTTTTTTTCCTGCATAGTAAAGACGGTTCGGAAATCCAAAAAAAGACGGCCCTTTCAGAGAATCAGGTAATCATCCGCCATGCATTAAGGCCCTCGGAAATGCAAAATGAAACTTGATTACGGACTTAATGAGAGACCCCCATTTTTTAAATCCTGCCTGTTGGGGCTTCAATGGGCGGCGATTCTCATCTGTTCCACGATCATTTTGGGCAAGGTTGTGGGAGCACTCCACTACTCCGATCCGATTCACCATATCCTTTACCTTCAGAAAATCCTTTTTGTCTGCGGGGTGACCCTCTTCTGCCAAATCCTTTGGGGTCACAGGCTGCCGTTGCTTCCCGGCCCGGCAGCGGTGCTTTTTGTGGGCGTGATTGCGAGTCAAAGCTTCAAAATGGAAGCGATTTACACGTCGGTGATGATGGGAGGCCTTTTCGTCACATTCTTAGGTGCCAGCGGTCTTTTGAAACACCTTCGCCGGTTCTTTACCCCCAACGTGATTGCGGTGGTCCTCCTGCTGATCGCCTTTACCATCGCTCCCACCATCCAGAAGCTGATAATCCACACGGAAAGCGGCATTGATTCCGTCTGGAACGTGACGTTCGCCTTTGTGCTGGTCTTTGCAATGCTTCTCTGTTATCGATACCTAAGGGGCATCTTGCGATCCACGCTCCTTATTTGGGCCGTTATCGCTGGCAGTCTCACCTATCTCCTCATATTTCCGGAAGTATGGAGTCGCGGACCTCACACGACGATCCCGTGGTGCAGGGATCCTTTTAAAGAACTGAACTTCCCCTTTTCCTTCCAGCCGGGACTGCTCGTCTCCTTTCTCTTCTGTTATGTGGCCCTTGCCATCAATGAGGTGGGCTCCATCCAGGCGGTCAATGAAATGCTTCATGCAAATGACATGGACGGAAGAATTACCAGAGGCATATGCGTCACCGGACTGGCCAATACAATGGCAGGGTTTCTGGGGGTCATCGGGCCGGTGGATTACACCATAAGCCCCGGCGTCATTGCCGCAACCCGTTGTGCTTCGCGCTTTACGCTGATTCCCGCCGCGGCCGTCATTTTCATGCTGGCCTTTTCGCCGGCGGCCGGCGGTTTTGTCGGTAACGTCCCTTCGGTGGTCATTGGGGCCATCCTGGCCTATGTCATGATGACCCAGATTGGCGCGGGGATGATGGTCGCTTTTCAAAGGGAGAAAGACTTCCGCTTTGAGGACGGCCTGGTGATCGGGGCATCCATCTTAATCGGCACCCTGGTGGCATTCCTGCCCCTTGAGGTGATTGAGAGTATAAACCCGTTTATGAGGCCCATCCTGGGAAACGGTTTCGTAGCAGGGGTCGTGAGCTCCCTGATCATGGAGCAACTCCTTAAAGGGGCCCATGAGTAGCCTCGGGTCTTTGATTATGTGGGTGTTTCATTCTTCCGTGTTCCTCTCTTTTCGAGAGAAACGGCAGATGGGCAATCGTCTCAAATGGAAACCTGGAAATTACCTTTAACAAAAACGTAAAGGAGGGTTCAGATGAAAAAGCGAATCATTTTTGGGGTCATTTCATTTTGCCTTTTTCTGTCATCGGTGGCTTCTGGCGAGAGGGCCATTTTTTCGAGAGGGCAGACGGTTTATGTTCAAGGTGCCCACAATCTCTTATATCCTTCCGCCGTCTACAGCGGGAGTTCCCTCTATGTCCGGAACATCAACACTGAAGCGGGCGGCGTCATATGGTTGAAATCGGTGGCTTTCTACAGCCCGGACGGGGAACTGGTCAAAGAGTTTTTAGATGAATCCTTACCGGTCGGACCCCTGGCATCAAAGCGCTTTTTGGCAAGCACCGACAATTTGGGAGTATCTCCTTATCCCAAGGAAGGCGGCAGACCCAGTTGGGTGGTTCAATGGTCGGCTGACCCCAACAACACCGCCTGGGTCCTTGCGCCGATCATTGAATCGGCCAGGTACGTACTTCTGGAAGGGACCTCGGGTCTCCGGCTCGTGAGTGTGGATTATTCCAACGGTACCATACTCTCCGGAAACGATAGGTGACGGCGTAGCACTTTAGAGGTTCTCGTGGGCCCGTCTTCGCCACCTGGTCAATCCATCTCTAACACAAGGAGTTCGTTATTATGAAAAAGGGAACAATGGTACTATTTTTGCTGCTATTCGTGTCTCTCTTTGGGACAACCGGTTTCTCCCAGGAGCGGGACGATGAAGCGGTGAACGCCCAAGGGAGCGAGGGGACCACCGATACCTACTACGGATACGATGCCGGCTGGCTCAGCGGCGGATCCCATAACTCCTTTTTTGGGGTAAAGGCAGGAAGATCCAGCTCGGGAAACGACAACGCTGCCTTCGGAGAAGACGCCGGGAGAGGTAACGACGGAGACTACGGTGTCTTCGCGGGAAACGGTGCGGGTTACGGCAATAACGGGGATAATAATACCTTCATCGGATATCAGACGGGATATGATAACGATACGGGCAAAGAAAACACCTTTGTGGGTTATCAGGCGGGGGAGAACAACACCGACGCCCATTACAATGTGTTCGTGGGAGCCGACGCAGGAGAGAATAACACCACCGGCGGGCAGAACACCTTTGTGGGATACCAGGCAGGGCAGAGTAATATCTCCGACGCGGATAATGCCTTTTTCGGATATCAGGCGGGGAAAAAGAGCCAGGCCCATAACAACACATTCCTGGGCAGTTCCGCGGGAAAGGAGACGACCGATGGCGACCGAAACACCTTCGTTGGCTCACAAGCGGGAACCGCCAACACCATCGGATCCCGCAATACCCTTATCGGCTATTCTGCTGGGAATAGCATCCAAAACACGACCGACAACACCTTCGTCGGGGATGAATCAGGGCTCAACAACAAGGGAAGCGAGAATACCTTTGTGGGGGTATCTTCCGGATACAGCAACAGCACCAACAGCACCGGAACTCAGAACACTTTTGTGGGAGTATCTTCCGGATACCACAGCAGCACCGGAGGCAAAAATACCTTTTTGGGATACGAAGCGGGCAAAGCCAATTCCACCGCCAGTTACAACACCTTCATCGGGCATTCCGCCGGACTGGCCAATTCGGCTGCCAGCGGAAACACCTTTGTGGGGTATCAATGCGGAAAAAGCAGCAATAACGGGGTTGGCAACACATTTATGGGCCGTGAGGCGGGAAAAGCCAATACAAGCGGAAGTTACAATGTCTTCATGGGCGTCTGGGCCGGTCAGTCCAATACCACGGGAGGGGAAAACACCATCATCGGAGATTATGCCGGTTATTACAACAGCGAAGGGAGTGGAAACATCTTTTTGGGAAACGAAGCCGGCACCCATGAGACGGGCTCCAACAAACTCTACATCGACAACTCGAACACGGACAAGCCCCTGATCTGGGGCGATTTTGCCGCCAACAAAGTGGTCATCTACGGAGGTTTCAGGGCGATCGCCAGCTATATATCTTCGGATAAACGGTTGAAAAAGGAAATCAAACCCTTGGAATCATCCCTGGACAAGATAACCCTTCTTCAGGGTGTCAGCTACGAATGGAACAGGAGCGATTATCCCGATGCGGGTCTGGCTGAAGGGAGACAGATCGGGCTGGTGGCCCAGGATGTGGAGCAGGTGTTGCCGGAACTGGTCTCAGAAGACAGGGACGGTTTCAAGGGGGTTTCCTACGCCAAGCTTGCGGCCCTGTTGGTGGAGGCCATTAAAGAGCTTAAGACCCAGAATCAAAAGCAACAGAAGGAAATTGAAAGATTGAGGACCCTCATAAACGACCTCAAAAGCTGAAGGCCCTTTCCGCCTTTTATCCGACAATCGGGAGATCCGTATATCCCCGAGGCGGAATCTCCCCCCTTTTATATGGCTTCTTTTTTTGGGAGGATATGAAATTAAGCACCAAGTAAGAGACCAGTGGCGGCGTCATCCGGTTTGAAGGCACCAAATGGTTCGGCACCTTGGGGGGTATCAGCGAATTCATACCCGATGAGATGCCGCTGCACCGGTGAGTCAGCACATCGTTTTCGAGCGGTGGCGGAGCACCTTGTTTTCAAGTCACCCCGTAGACCTTTACGGTTTTTTCTTTTCCTTTCACTTTAACGGGCTCATAAGGTTTAAGGTGAAAGCTGTCTTTCAATTGTTCCCTTGTGGCGTGGCTGATGAGGAGGTCCGTATTGAATTCCTTGTTCAGGGCCTCGATACGGGCCGCCAGATTTACCGAATCACCCACCACCCGGTACTCCATCCGCTCCTCCGTACCGATAATACCGGCCACCACGGGACCCGTGTTTATGCCGATGCCGATTCTGATGGGGGGTAGGCCGGCGCGGATCTCTCTGTTGAACCTGTCCAGCGCATCCAGCATGGCAAGGGCGCTCTTGACGGCGCAGTTGGCGTGATCATGCAGTTTTACAGGGGCACCGAAAACCGCCATGATACCGTCTCCAACAAATTGATAGACAAGTCCCCGGTGTTCTTCAATGGCCCGGACCATATAGGAAAAATAGTCATTTAACAAAGCGATGACTTCCTTGGGATCTAGCTGTTCGCAAATGGCGGTGTAATTTCGAACATCAGAGAAGAGAATGGATACCTCCGTGTTTTCCCCACCGGGCACCGGGGGATTATCCAAAATGGCCCGGGCAATCTCAGGGCTTACAAACCGCCCGAAGGTTTCTTTGATCCGTTCACGGTCCCTGAGCCCTTCGATCATACGATCAAAACTGTCGGCGAGAACACCCAGTTCGTCGTTGGCTGCAACCTTTGCCGAAGTGTTCAAATCCCCCTTTCGGACTCTGATCATGGCCGCCTCCATGCTTTTCACCGGATCAATAATGCTGCTGGCCACAAGGAGTGAAAGAATAACCGCCACCGCAAACTGTGCAATCAACAAAAAGGCCGTCAGATGAAAAAGACTCCGGATAACCTCTTCAGGATCCATCACCAGCATGAGTCCCGCCTTGTTGTATGAAAGGATCGCCATCAGTGTCATGGGTAAAATGCTGGCGAGGATGAAGACGATGAATAGGCGCATGCGCAGCTTCATCTGAAAGGCGCCCGGCGTACCGGCAAGACCTCCTTCGGGAAAGAAATGGGGCCAGACCTTTCGTGTCCGAATCTCCAGTGCAAAAAAAACAATGGCCGAAGTAACAATCCCCGAAATGATGACCCCCGCAAAGACCCTGATGGACTGAGAAAATGCGGCGGCAACGGTTTCCATCTGAGTCGTTTCAATGAAATTGTACCCGGCCATAATTAGGGAGGCCATAGACCAGTTGAACAGGGCCACGAAAGCTCCCATAAATGGCAGGTTCAGGACTTTGCGACGGGCTTCTTTTTCAAGCTCTTCAGATACACCTTGGCACGCCATTTTAGAGCGAACATACAGGCTTAAGCCCTTCTGCCATCTCATATTCAGAAAAACGCCCAGAACCATCAATCCGAGGGTCATGACAATGGTGATCAACAATCCAATGGTAATGAGTGAAACAGGAGAGGATGAATCAAAAAAAGCAAAATAGCTGTAGCAGACACCCGCCCCGGCAAAATTGGCGAGAACCTGCACTGCTCCCGTTCCGAAACTGACGGTTCGATATATTTGAGCCCAAGGACTTTCCTTTATGGTGGCGTTTTCCGCGGACGCTTCCTTCACTGGCACGATCCTCCTGTTTTGCAGGGGGACGGGGAACATCTAATCCAATGCCTTTGCCTCGTCGATGAGCATAATTGGAATGTCATCCTTGATTTCATAGAGCAGCTTGCATTGATTGCAGATGAGCCCGTCTTTTGATTCGGTCAAATAGATGTCCCCCTTGCATTTGGGGCATGCCAGGATATCCAGCAGTTCTTTGCTGATCGCCATTTTGGTCTCCTTTAAACATTAGGTTTTTTTTCGGAAAGTATCCCATCAACAGCTTCAAAGACACTATCCACGGTTATGTCGGTCATACAGGTCCATTGATCGCATGCCTTCTTAAAACAAGGACTGCAGGCGGCACCCGATGTCACGATGCGATGCGGTTTTCCGTAAGGGCCGGTTCTAAGGGGGGATGTGGGACCGAAAAGGGCCACCACCGGGCATCCCATGGCAGCCGCCATGTGCATGGGACCCGTATCTGTGGTCACCAGCACCCGGCAATGATCATACAGATGAGCCAACTCTTTCAATCCCGTTTTTCCCGCAAGATTAAGTGGCCGCTCCTTCATCTCTTCCATGATGGCTTCGATTACCGGCCGATCCGCATCGCTGCCCGTAAAAACCACCCGACAGGGAAACGCTCCCATGATCCGGTCCGCCAAAGTCGCGAACCGTGACGGCATCCACAATTTGGTCTCCCATTTGGCCACCGGGTTGATTGCCACCAAATCGCCGCCGCCAAAACCTTCCTTCCTAAACAGCTGATGGACAGCCCCCCTGTTCTTTTCCGACACAGGAATCCGATTATCCCACCTATCCCACGTGCATCCCAGATATGTGGTCATTTCCAGATACCGGTCTATGGCATGCTGCCGGTAATTTACCGGAACTGGCGGCTCTTTCAAGAAAAAAGATGCACCTTCTCTTGCACCTGTCATCCCCACCTTTCTGGTCCCTTTTGAAAGCCCGGTCACCAATCCGCTCTTGAGTATCCCCTGAAGATCAATCACGCAATCGTAACGCGCACGCCGGAGATCCTTTATGAAAACCGTGATCTCCTTTCGAACCTTGCGGATGTTCCGGCGGTCCATGAGATCACGGTACCACGACTTTCTGCGGGAGACGATCACCCGGCGAACAAAGGGGTGTTCCCTAACGATATCCGAGGCAGCCTCTTCCACAACCCAGTCGATGCGGGCCAGTGGAAAATTCCCATGAAGCACATCCAGAAAAGCAAGGGAGTGCACCACATCGCCGATGGCACTCAGTTTGACGACAAGAATCTCCAAAGGGATCTTTTTGTTCAAAGGAACGGTTAATCCAGTATCCATTTGACCCCATCCAAAAGGTCTTCCGCCACATGATGGGGCGCAAAGGAAAGCCCGGGGAACACATATTTCAGGTCGCCCTTACCGTAGCCGGTCTTGACCAGGACACCTTTCAAGCCCGCCCTCTCGGCCATTTTGATATCCGAACACCGGTCTCCGATCACCCAGGAATTCTCCATATCGATGTCAAATGCGGTCTCCGCCTGTTGAATCAGACCGGTGCTCGGCTTTCGGCAGTCGCAGGTCACCCCGTAAGGCGCCACCGATCCATTAGGGTAGTGGGGACAGAAATAGATGCCGTCAAGGGCCGCCCCCCGCTCTTTCAGAAAATGCGTCATCTTGTGGTGCACCTGATGAACCAGTTCCACGGGAAAATACCCCCGGGCCACACCGGACTGGTTGCTCACGATGATGGACAAGAGACCTGCCTCATTGAGCAGGCGAATGGCATCTGCCACACCAGGCAACAACACAAACCGGTCCAGATGGTTGATATACCCCATTTGTTCGTTGACGGTGCCGTCCCGATCCATAAAAACAGCCGGTCTTTTCAAGAACAATCCCTCCTTAGGCTTTCCATGGTTTCCCACACCCGTTCAGGCGTAATCTTAAGCATACACCGGTGATCTGTGGGGCATTCCTTTTTCATGCAGGGCGCACATGACACGGCCCGCCGCACAATCCTTGTATTTGGCCCCCTTGGCCCGGTGGTCACGTGATCCGTGGAACCGAACACCGCCACCGTGGGAAGCCCCAGGGCTGCGGCCATGTGCATCAGTCCGGAGTCGTTGGTCACGAAAAAATCGCAGAACCCCATCACCCCCATGGCCACTTCCAGAGACGTCCTTCCGCTAAGATTCAAAGCGTTGTGTTTCATGGAACCACAGACGCGGTCGCAGATACCCTTTTCCCCTTTGCTGCCAAAGACAATGACGCCGGCCCCCCATTTTTCAGCCGCACGGTCCCCGATCACGGCAAACCGTTCCGGGGGCCAGCGTTTGGCACCGCCAAAAACCGCTCCCGGACTGATCCCCAACAGGAAACTCCTTGGGCCAAAAGCCTCTCCCTTTAACAGATCTTCCGCCTGTTCTTTTGCGGCACTTCCCACATGAAGCACCGGATCCCGTTCCCGGGCGGGCAAGCCCACGGCATTCAAAATAGCGCAATAGTACCCCACCTGGTGAACCCTTCGCACCGCTTCGTTCCGAAGCACGCCGTGGGTCAAGAGAAAGCTTCTGCCATCGGTTCTGTAGCCCACACGGGTTTTGACGCCCCCCAGAAAGGCCAACAGGGCCGCTTCAAAGGCGTTTTGAAACAGGATGGCCAGATCAAAGCGCTCTTTTCGAATGAGACGGCTTAATTTCAGGACCTCGGTCAAACCCTTAACACTGCCGGTTCCCTTGTCAAAAACCATCACACGGTCCACGGCGGGATGGTTTTCGAACAGCGGGGAAACCCAGGGTTTGGCCACCACCGATATGTGAGCCCCTGGAAAATTTTCCCGAACCGCCTGAAGGGCCGGCAAGGTCATGATCGCATCCCCCACCCAATTGGTGGCGCGAATGAGAATGCGATGGATATTCACTTTTTCCATGGGTTTGTTCCCGTGGGGTCTCAATGATCCGCCTCAATCGCGTGGAAACGGGCAGCTGGGCCTGGTTTTCCACCGTTTATGAAACCAGAACCACTGCTCCGGATACCAGTAGATGTATTTCTCAATAATCCGGTTGAACAGCGCCGTGTTCTCTTCCGTGTCCGAGAGTTTGCTGCCGGTACGAATCAGTTCAACCTCATTTTCAAAGACCACACGGTAGCGGCCATCGGCCTGCCGCGCACTGAAAACGGGAATCACCGGCGTGCCGGTTTTCATGGCGATCAGCGCCAGCCCCTTGTTGGTACAGGCGGGTCTTCCCATGAAGGGGACAAAGACCCCCTCGTACCAATCGACGTTTTGATCCAGCAGAATCCCCATGGTCTTGTTCTCACGGGTTCCCATCAGAAGTTTCTTCATGGCTTTCTTCTTGGGAATGATCTCCGTACCGAAATGGGTCCTTAAACGGATTAGAAGCTCTTCGGCCGGCGCAAAATCGACCGGGCGGGCCACGGCAATGCCGTCTGTCTGAAACCTGAGGGTTATGGCGGCGCTCATGAGTTCCCAGTTCCCGAAATGCCCCGTTAAAATGAAGCACCCCTTCCCTTTGGCCATTGCATCTTCAAAGGCTTTTTCATTTTCGAAATAGACATACCGGTCCAGGTTCATGGGATTCAATCTCAAAACATGGGGCACCTCAAAGAGCATCTGTGTAAAGTGCATCAAAACGCGGCGGTTGAGCCGTTTCAGCGCTTTCTCGGTCATGCGATCCCCAAACACCCTTTTAAGGCCTTCCAAGGAGGACCTGGTGGGCCCCACCGTGGCAATCCCTAAGAAACCGCCCAACAGCCGTCCTAAAAATCGTCCCACACCAATGGGAATGAGTCCGAGAAAATCCACCAGTATATTGAGCATTCGTGATATAATAACTGAAATCGTCCTATTTTTTTCTAAACGCATTCTCCATCATCCTGAAAACCCCTTCCTGCCCCGGCAGAAAGGAAAACTGAATACATAAATATGCGATCTCCCGGCAGTCGGGCCAGACGGGTGCCGTTCTCATCCAGTCTTTTTCCGTGGTCACGATGTACTGAGCCCCTGCTTTCTTTCTCAACCGAACCAAACGGTCAAGATCCTCTTTCCCATAAACATAGTGGTCTTTGAACCCGCGAAAGGCCGCCACCTCCGCGCCCAGGGACAACAGCGTCCCTTTGAATGCTTCCGGGCGCCCGATACCGGCAAAGGCGACAATGCGCTTCCCCTTGAGGGTTTCGGGGGCATCATCCAATCCCAGGCGGGGAAAAACCACCCGGTCGGGCACGTGTTCCGCACAAAAAGCGGGAACATGGGGATAAATGCCTTTCAAAAATGAGAGTGTATTTTCTTTGTTTCCGTCGCCTGCCCGTGTCAGAATAAAGGCGTCCGCCCTTTTTAGTTGATCCAGCGGCTCCCTCAGGGGTCCCAAGGGAAGAAGGCGGCCATTCCCAAAGGGCTGCGCCGCATCCATCAGCAACAGATTCAAATCCCGAAAAAGTTGCATATGTTGGAAACCGTCATCCAGAATAAAAAGCTCGCATCCGAACTTTTCACGGGCGTACAGGCCCGCCAGGTACCGCTTTCGGGATAAAACCACCGGACATCCCGATACCTTTTCAGCCAGAAGCACCGGTTCATCCCCCGCGGCCCTGGAATCCGCCAGAATCCTATTTCCGTCAGACACCGCCAGCACCGGTTGTTTATACGCGCCGCCATACCCCCTTGAAATAATGCAGGCCCGAACGCCCCTTAAAAGGGCCCATTTTGCCAGGGCCGCCGTTGCGGGCGTTTTACCGGTCCCTCCCGCGGTGATATTCCCGACACTGACCACAAACCCCGGCAACCGCCGCTGCTTCAGGACTCCCAGACCGTATCCGGCATAGCGAAGTCTCTGTGCAGCACCATAGAACAGGGAGAAGAACCCCAATACCGGGGTATAATATCTGATGGATCTCTCCCGGTGAATCGCAGACCAGTCTTTCTCTCCCAGAAGCGCCATCCTTGGGTGGTCTCCATTCATCCGGTTCCCATGCACCGGGCCGCATAGGAGACGACCCGCTTGAGAGCACCCCGGTTTTCAGCCACGAAGGCTTTGGCTTTCATGCCCATTTGCCCGCGCAGGCGGGCATCCGCCAATAGACGGCCCATGGTATCTTGAAGTTCGGATGGGTCTTGGATCATTAGCGCGCCTCCTGCCTCCAGCATGGATTTCGACATCAATTCAAAATTGTGCATGTGGGGTCCGAAGACCACCGGTATACCGGAATCAGCCGGTTCAAGCAAATTGTGCCCTCCGATGGGAACAAGACTGCCGCCCACAAAAGCCACATCCCCGATACCATATAACGCTCCCAGTTCACCCACGGTGTCCAGAATGACGACATCATAGGGCGTGTGTGCCTCACTGATCCCGGTCCTTGAAACCGCTGTCATCCCCTGCCCGCTGATCAGGTCGGCAATCTCCCCGGATCTCTTCACGTCCCGGGGAGCGATCATCAGCCGCAGAAGCGGAAAATCCGCCTTCAACTTCCCAAATACGCGCAACACGATCGCCTCTTCCCCTTCGTGGGTACTGCCGGCGACCCAGAGCGCCATCTCCCGGGTCAATCCCAGCATCTTACGCCAGGCCCTCTTCCGGTCCGGGTCCAGTGTCGCCATTTCACGGTCATATTTGATATTGCCCGTTGTGATCACTTTATAAGGGCCCATCCCCACCTTGAGGAGTCTGTTCCGGTCAAGATCCGTCTGCATCAGAAGGTATTTGAGGGGTGCGAACATATGCCTTATGACGGCCGGTGCCCTTCGGTAGGATCGAAAGGTCCGGGGAGAAATACGGCCGTTCACGAGAAGACTGTTAATTCCCCTTCGCTTCAAGGCGTACAAAAGCCCCGGCCAGATATCGGTCTCAACGAGAATGAAAACAGAAGGCCTCACATGGTTAATAAGGCGCCTGACACACCACCAGGCGTCAAGTGGCGATGTGATGATGCTGGCGGCCTTCTTTGACGCCCTTTCCCTGGCCAACGTCATGCCGCTTCTGGTTGTCACGGACAAGACAACATCCTTATCCGGAAAATCCGCTTTCAACCGGTCAAGCAAGGGAAGCGCCGAAAGCACCTCTCCCACGGAGAGGGCGTGAACCCAGATCGTCTTTTTGCCGGTCACTCTTTTCGGCAGATTGAGGGCCAGCCGTTCCCGAAAGCGTCTATTCCCCGAGAGCAAAGCGGCCGGAATCAGGAAAATCAGCAAAAAGGTCCACAGAAAATGGTACAGAATCAACATCTCTTTTTTCGTCGTCATGCCGGACTTGATCCGGCATCCAGAGACGATCTGCACAGATAGCACACTGGATTCCGGGTCAAGCCCGGAATGACATCAATGAGTATAAGACTCTTATAATTTCAACTGGCCACAACAAGACTGAATTGCAGAGCTAATCACGTCCGGGTCGGCAGTTCAATCACAAATTTCGTCCCTTTGGGATGATTGTCCTTCACCCGGATAAATCCGTTATGGTCCGTAACAATGGTGCTGACGATTGCGAGCCCCAGCCCTGTTCCGTGCTTCTTGGTTGAAAAATAGGGCTCGAACAGTCTTGATTTGTTCTTGGAATCAATGCCGCATCCGTTATCCGCCACCTCGATGCGGACCATTTTTAGAACACTGTCATAGTCCAGATCAACCGCGACTTCACCGTCGCCTTTCACCGCCTCTATTGCGTTTTCCAATAAATTGATCATGACCCTTTTAATCTGTTCACGATCCAGGTTGAAGATGGGCGCCTTCCCTGACCGGTTGAACACAAAAGCGATTTCCTTGTGCGCCCCCCGGTAAAGATGCAACGCCTCTTCTATGATGTCGTTGATGTCCGAGGGTGCCGGGTTGGCGGCGGGCATGCGTGCGAAATTGGAGAACTCATTGACAAGATGTTTCAGTTCATCCACCTGGGTGATAATGGTTCCGGTGCACTCCAGAAATACTTTCGCATCCTCCTCATCCAACTTCTCCCCGTACCGCTTTTTGAGCCGCTGAGCCGACAGTTGTATAGGGGTCAGAGGGTTCTTGACTTCATGGGCGATACGCCTTGCCACCTCGCGCCAGGCAGCCATTCGCTGGGCCTTTTCAATCTCGGTCAGATCCTCCAAAACCGCCACGAGTCCCAGATAGCCCCCACGATCATCCTTCAGAACATTCAGACTCACCAGCATTGTCAGTTGCCGATTTCCCGCGGATATTCGAATCTCTCTGTTCATATACCCTTTTCGAAAGAGCCCCTCGCTTCGAATGAAGTCATCCACAATTTGTCTGTTTTCCCGGGAAAGAATCTCCTTGTAGTTCTTGCCAATGATCTTTTCCGCCTCTATGTTGAGCATCCTCTCGGCAGACTTGTTAATGGTCAGGATTCGACCCCTTGCATCCGCCGACACCACACCCGCGGCCACATTGGCGAGAACGATCTCCATGTAAAGCCTGCGTTGTTCCGATTCCAGATTGCTGGCTACCAGATCCTTATTGGCGGATTCCAACTTGTCTTTGCCGGTTTTCAGATCCTTGGTCATGCGGTTGAATGAGTTGACCAACACCCCCATTTCGTCCTTGGTTTCAAGATCGATGAAGAAGTTATAATCTCCGGAGGCAATCCGGTTGGTTGCTTCAGCCAGTTCGTTGATGGGAACGGTGACTTCTTTGGAAATATAGAAGCCAAACCAAACGGATGTGAAAACAATTAAGAGGGTCACGATGGAAAGGGTAATCATGTGGCTTGCTTTAATGGGCGTTTTGAGCATTTTCAGTTGGCGGTATTCCTGAAGTCCCTTTGAAATGGCGTGCAGGCGATTCACAAAGGATCCCGGCACAAACCGTGTCAGTACCAGCAGCCCCACGACGGCCTTGGACGCGGTTCTTGAAAAAATCGGCACCACGCCTCCCACGAGGTCACCGTGGGGAGAGGATTGGATATACTGCCCATCGGTCCCTTCAAGCATGGTATGTTCCAGCACGTTATTGGCGGGATCCTTGAACGTGGTCAGGTCGATGCGGTGGTCACTGGCGGTCGATACCATTTCCAAATCCTCTGAATAGACCTTCAAAGAGGCAAGCCCCAATTCCTTTCTCTTTTCATCGGTGAATCTTTCAAGTCCTTCTTTCTTGCTGGGAATCAAAAACCCTTCGTATGTGATTATCCGGCTCAGCACATTGCCGTATGAGAGTATTTCGTCGGTAATACCGTTATAGTAATCCTGGCCCACTTCCAGAGATGATTTGAGGGACCTCTCAATCTGCAGATTGAACCAGTAGTCTATGGATGAGGAAATGAACTGTACCGACACGAAGAAAAGAATCGTCGTCGGCAAAAGGGAAAGGGTCATAAAAGCCACCACCAGTTTGGTACGAAGTCTGGCCCCCATGATCCCTTTTTTTCTTTCAAAGAGGAGCTTAACCAGGTTCCTGACGGTTAGAAACAGCAGCAGAAGGAGCAGAATCACATTGATGTTGATGAGCGCAAAGGCAATGATGCTGCTGGAAAATGGGAGGGCCTGGCCAAGATGGAAAACGCGCAGGCTTAGAAAAATCAGAACTGAAATAACCAGGCACAGAAAACCGATGACATATCGTTCTCTTCTGCGTCTCTTAAGATCGTTCAGTTCGGCTTTGAGATAATCCTTCATGGCATAATTGAGCGGATAGAAATTTTAGGGTCTTCGTGGACGATCGTGATTGTCCATGAAGTTGTCAGGTGGCAGGGTGCATGCTCTCAATACCTGAAGTCCACCGAATACCAATCTGTTTCAAAATCCCACAAAGAAAGGAAGAAAAAAACATAATGAAAATAGAAGGGGAGCTTGATGGTGTCGAGCTCAGCCATCATATTGATCTGATATCGTTTCCCTCGATGCAGATTTCGAAGTTCGGTTACCTTAAGCCCCACGATTTCAGACATCAACCGCTTGGCCTGTTCAAAATCCTTGGCCGCGACCACCTTGTCGTCTTGGGAGGAGAGTGTCACGTTGTAGACCTTTTTCAGGCTGTCGTATTTTATCTCGTGACTGACCTTCAAATCCGCGATTCTCCTGTCCCACCACCAGTTTCGCACTTCATTTAAATTCACAAAAAAAGTAAACGTGGTGGTCACGCCGTTATCGATGGCCTTTCTCATATTCTCCGTAAAACAGTCCGTAACGGTGAAATAGAGCAACAGGTGATCCCTCGTGTTGGTAACCACAATATCCGTCAGCTTGGCGTCTTCCGCCATCGCGGCGGGAACCCAAAAGGGCCCCGCACAAACAATGAAGAACACCGTCAAAAGAGATATTTTCAGAGTTTTGTTAAGCGCCGTGACAATCTTCATTTCCAGGTTTTCTGACAAAAAAGATGGTAAGTGCGCAGCTTTTGCGCATTACCATAACCCTTTAACATCTATGAAATTTAAATTGTAGATAATAAGTTAGGATAGAGGAAAATGCAAGGCATATCCCTGCAATTCCCATTTTGGCCCCTTTTGGCCGGGATTGGCGGGGCGCTTAAATAGCTCTTTTTTGGCAGAAAAAACCGCCTCCCGAAAGAAAAAAGAGGCGGTTTTTAAAAGGCCGAAAGGACTTCTTTTAGAAGGGCATCATACCGGGACCAGTTCCGGCAGACCGAAAGCGGGAACTCTCAGGCTGTTTTTGGTGCATTCTTCAGGACTCACAAATGTCAGTGTTTTCCAGTGCTTTTTGGAGGCCATCAGTTTTGTCAACATCTTCTGATTGAGGAAATGGCCCGATTTCTTTACCACGAAATGGCCGATGACCGGCGATTGGGAAAGGGAAAGATCTCCGATAAAATCAAGGATTTTGTGCCTCACAAATTCATCCTTGTACCTCAACCCATCCTCATTCAATATTCTGAAGTCGTCAATCACCACGGCATTATCCAGGGACCCCCCTTTGGCGAAACCGTTCTCTTTCAGGGTTTGTACATCCTTTAAAAACCCGAAAGTTCTGGCCCGGCTGATTTCCCGAATGAAATCACCCCCTGAAAAGGACAATTCGTATTCCTGGTTCCTCAGCATGGGATGTTGAAAATCGATCATATAGCTGATCTTCAATTCCTTTGAAGGGGAGACACGGATGGAGCGGTGGCCATCATCCAGTTTGAACGGCTTTTTGACCACAATGAATTTTTTCGGTTCCTGTTGTTCATATATGCCCGCACTTTTGAGCAGGTACACGAACGGTGCCGAGCTGCCATCCATGATGGGAACTTCGGGCCCGTCCAATTCCACATAAGCGTTGTCGATGCCCAGGCCGTAAAATGCCGCCATCAGATGCTCGATGGTGGATACGCGATGACCATTGTTGCCGATGCTTGTGGCAAGGGTTGTGTCGGATACGTTGTCGAAACGGGCATCAATATAAGAACTGCCGGGCACGTCCGTTCTCAGGAATCGTATTCCGGTACTGGTCGGTGCGGGCTTGATTTGAATTTTTATCTTTTCGCCTGAATGAAGACCCAGCCCCGTGCAACCGACGGCACTCTTCAATGTGCGTTGTTTGAAATCCAAGAGGTTTCTCCTTATGTAGAGCGAAGCCGTTGGCTCGCATTTGATATCTTAGATCTGACGTATAAGCAAATAATGTGCCATGGGCTCAGCAGCAATGGCTTAAAAGAGCCTGAAGAACTCTAAAAGTCTGATTTTACTTCCATACTAAAAACTGATGACCCGGCCTGCGATTTCATGGCCGACGCTCATACACTGCCGGTTGTGGCAAAAAAGCCACATCCGAATCATCGCGTGTCTGCCGATGAATTCCGTTCTTATACTACCCGCAAACGAATGTAAAGCGGCCCATCCTTGAAAAAGAAATCCGTCTGTATTATGAATGGTGAAATTCAGCTCTTACGAGTGTAACGATGCGCGGCAGAAACAAAATCCATCTCAAATTTCTTGTTCTGGCCATATGTTTTTTTCTTTTTGCCTGCGGCCCGGCGATTAAGAAAGAGCATCGAATATATGAAGAAACCCTTCAACCGGTGAATTACTTCTATCCCGAGTTTCGGGATGACTTGGACCTGACATCTTTGATATCCGCACTTAAAAAAAACCAGGGCTACCTCAAGAAAATCAACCTGAAGACGCTTTTCCATTACGGCCCCCACACCTTTACCTGCCGCCAGGTGCGGGAAAGCCAGGAAGCATTCCTTGAACTCCTATCGAGAAACCCGGACCCTGAAAATCTGGACAGAGCCATCAGAGAGGATTTTCTCGTATACCGCGCCAGCGGGCGAAACCAGAACGAAAAAGTCCTCTTTACCGGGTATTTTGAACCGGTTTACGAAGCCAGCCTGACGCCGGATGAAACCTTCAAGCATCCCCTTTACCGAAAACCCCAGGATCTGATAACGGCGGATCTGTCCCTTTTCAAAGAAACACTCAAAGGCCATCGCATAACCGGCAGGATCAACGGGAAGCGGTTTGTGCCCTACTACTCCCGGAAAGATATCGAAAAAGGAGCGCTTAATGGGCGGGACCTTGAACTGGCCTGGCTCATAAGCCCGGTGGATGCGGCGTTCCTTCATATTCAGGGATCGGGCAGGCTCAAGCTGAAAGACGGTTCGAAGATGCGTGTCGGGTACGCCGGCTCCAACGGTCATCAATACCGCAGCATCGGCCGGTACATGCTGCAAAGGGGGATGCTAACAAAAGAGGAGATGTCCATGCAGGCCATCAGACGGTATCTCTCGGAGCACCCGGAAGAGGTGCGGGAAATCTTAAATTACAACCCCTCCTATATCTTCTTCAGGCCCCTTGAAACCGGACCCGTGGGGAATATCGGGGTCCCATTGACCCCCGGAAGGTCCATTGCACTGGACAAGAAGCGGTTTCCAAAAGGGGCCTTAGGCTTCATCTCCTGCAAAAAACCGGTCCTCAGTCCTTCGGGGAAAATCACCGCTTGGAAGGACTTTTCCCGCTTCGTGGTGAATCAGGACACGGGCGGCGCCATCAAGGGGCCGGGCAGAGCGGACATTTTCTGGGGAAGCGGCCCCTATGCCGAAGCCGCGGCAGGGCATTTGAAACACGAAGGAGAGCTTTACATCCTGATTCAGAAGCCGCCAAAGTGAATGTTGTAGGAATCGAATCCGTTTCTTTTTTGAAACAGCAATGAGAACCGACGGTAATGGGACCACAAAACCGTGAGGGTTTCATGCATTGCTCAAAGGCGGTTTCGGATGTCCACTGGTGGCGAGTTGTGGCTCATACACCCGGCAGTAACGCCTGACATATCATAGCTATTTACAGGTCGTTCTCGCATGAATTCCATCCGTTTTTTGCCCAGTGGTCCCCTTTTTGGAACGAGGGTATCACAAGAATTGATAGGCTTGCCTTACATAGCAGATACACCCAGCAACCCGAGCAGCAACATGACGAGCCGCGGGGTTAAAGAGAAATTTGTCTTTCAAAATTCTTTTCTTTTCGCTTGTAACGAGAATGATGAATCAACCGCTCGCATTTCAGATTTCAAACGGGAGATTAGAACTGATCTGAAGCTTTTTCTCCATTTTCATGAAATACGACCCCCAGAATTATGGGTCAACGGTTTTTCAAATAGGCCAGATAGGGAACAATGGCGTCGTTGACGTGGGAGGAAGTGCCGTCATAGGTGATCGACACCATGGGGACCCCTGTCTTTTTCTCTATGGTTTTGGCCATTGCCTCTGTGACCAGGGAAGGGCAGCAGAATGCAGGGCTGGTCTGAACAAACAGGGCAATGTCCTGATACTGTTTTTTCGTATAAAATATTTTCAACAGGTTGTCCATGGATTCGCCCGTGTGCTCGATTCTGACGTTATACTCCGTGAGGATTTTAAGGGGATTTTCCTCGTAAGCCGGTGCCGGTTCCAGGGTTTTGTGGAAATGCTTGAGGTAGCTTTTTTCCAGCCGGGTGACGGTTGCAAGCAATGCCTTGGAAGAGAGAATATCCAGATAGTTCCCCTCAAAAAACCACTTTTTGAGGTATGCCTTGGCGATCATCTGCACATAAGCGCTGTAAGGGGTTACGATCACTTCCCCGTTGTGGCTTTCAATAAAACGGATGAGATTCTGGTTCATCACGTCGTTGTCCCGCACGTACAAATCCCCGAAGATGGCCACTTTCGGCTTTCGTTCCCGGCAAATGTCGATGGCTTCAAATGAGGCAATGACTTCTTTGAGTGCCGCCTCCTTTGACCCTTTTCCTGAGAAGGCATCGACCAGAAGGGAAACACTTTCCTCTATGACCCGATCCGTGGTTCCCTTTTGCCTTTCGTAGGGCCTGATACGGCACCCCATTTTTCGAATGAACCCGCCGAACATATAAGCAAAATAGGTATTGATGGGGAGTTTTAGACTGACGTCCATAAAGGACATGTTTCCCACGTACACCCGGGCTTTCTCCATTCCGTTTCCGTAGGTATGAAAAAGCCGTTCCAGGTGGTGGGGAAACAGCCCGATATTGCAGGCGATCTGTGAGGAGACCATCCACAGCAGGGTTTTTTCAGGGTCCAGATGGTGGTTTTTTACATATTCCACAAATTCCTGGGCGATGATGTTTAAGGGGATGCACTGGCCGGTATTGTACCGAAGACTCTTCTGAATCGTCGTCTGGGATTCTTCCATCAACCTGGCATCGATCCCTTCCCGTCGAAGATTTGAAGTCAGAAACTGAAAAGTGATGTTGTCCCAATTTGGAATGATCAGCGTTTTGTGGGCAAGGTCCTTTGGTGTGAGGGGTAAGTGTGCGGGTTCCTTTGCTGTAACTTTCTTTTTGGAGGTTGTCGCATGATGATTCTGAAAGGATCGAATGGCCGCTTCGATCCGCGTTTCGTAGCCCACATTCGATTCGTGCTCATCCAGCTGAAGGATGAGATAGGGCTTATGATGGGCTTCCATGATCTCTTTGAAATAGTCAGTGACAAAGGCATCCGGCGAGCACCGAAAGGAGGTGACCAGAACCGGATAAACCCTTTCGCATGTGGCCGTCACCTGGGCCGCCGAAAGAATCTCTGCGGCGTAACGCCAATGAATCCGCTCCAGAAGTCCTCGAATGGGTAATGAACCTTCATGGGAATGGTAGAGCATGTCCTGGTAGTAGACCCGGATCCCCAGTGACGCGAAAAAATCCGGTATACTCTTGTTCATGGTCTTTGAAAGGGTGGTATAGGGACGGCCCAGCAGCACGACATGAATACCGTTATGGCTATCGAATTCTCCCTTGTACAAAGCCTTCAATTTCATTAGACAGGATGTCTGATATTCACGGGCCGTGTCATAGGCTTTGGATACATCTAGAAACTTCACCGACTTTGTGACCGCCTTTAAGGTATTGTAGAGTTCGATTTTGGTGTGTAACGTACTGTGAAGATAATGAACGAGCGGTGTCAGAATGTCCTTTTCAGCTTGGCCTTCATGCTGTTTCGATATGAGGGATGGTGAAAATTGTGTGTAATAGCAGTACTGGCGCCGCAGCCCGCGCAGAGACGCCTTTTTCTCCAGATAGAAGGGTAGAAAGACCGCATCGGACCGGTTCATCAGATACTGAACATGCCCGTGAAGGGCTAACATGGGCGCGCAGAATTCGGCGTCGGCCATATGCTTTCCGGCTTTCAGGGCGTCAAGATAATCTTCACTGGTGATGGTCCTGATGGAGAGCGCGTCGAAAAACTTCCGCCAGAAGGGGAGATCTTCAAACAGATGGAGGGCCGCGGGAATTCCGATGGTTACATTCTCTGCATACGGTTCATGGGGTTTCAAATGGAAAACCTTTTGGCGCGTCTTCAGCAGGTCAAAGCCGGAAAGATTTCTGTTCACGTATAGTTTGGTGTCATATTCCCGTCCGCACAGAAATCCGTATGCGACCTTTTCACCCGCCATATGGGCCACCGTTAGCTTGCAGTGGTTGGTGCACAGTTCGCAGATTTCACTGGTGACTTGAATGCTTTTTTCACAAAGGGAAATCCCCCGAAACCCGGTCCTTTGCGAAGCCCCGTTCATCCCCATGCCTTCATCCAGAAGACTCAATGCCGCCCCCAGTGCACCGGTCAGGTGGCAATATCTGGAAACATGGATCGGTTTTTGAAGGCGCTGTTCAAAGGCCGCCACCAGGGCCATGTTCTTGGCCGTCGCCCCCTGAAAGAAAATGGTGTCGCCCATGGCGCCCATGGTGGCCACCTTGGTGAGGTAGTTTTCCCGAATGGCGTGCAACACGGAGGCCAGCACCTCATCCACCGTGAAGCCCAAAGAGAGATAGTGGTTCATGTCCCGTTCCATGAAAACGGTGCACCTGTCGCTGACCATGGGAGATTTGCGTCCTTCGGTTCTGGCGGAATACTCCGACAGGGGACATCCCAGCTTACGGGCTTGTTCCTCGATGAAACTCCCGGTTCCCGCGGCGCACACGTTGTTCATGGCGGAGAAGGTGACACGGCCCTTTTTCAGTGTGGTGAACTTGCTGTCCTGTCCCCCGATTTCGATGATGGTGTCCACCTTGGGATTGATCTCACAGGCCGCTCTGGCATGGGCAGTGATTTCGTCCAGAATGATGTCCGCTCCGATGATCTTTCCAGCGAATTTTCTTCCCGAGCCGGTGGTTGCGGCGCCCCGAATCAGCATAGGGAATTTCTTCTTAATGGCCATGTCGTTAATGGCGGACAAGAGCCTCTGGAACGCTGCCACCGGCCTTCCGGCGGTGCCCGTGTAAAAGCCCGCCAGCACCCGGCCCTGGTTATCCAGGAGCGCGGCTTTGGTGCTGGTGCTTCCGATATCCACCCCCAGAAAAACATCACGGTTTACCGAGGGCGTCAGGGTTTCGTAAATGTCCACTTCAACGGGATTAGAATGAGTGCGGATGCCGTTCATATATTCGTATTTTTCAACGCCTTCGAATTTGGGATAGTGGGAAAGGGTCAATTGAAGGGGGGCATGAAAGTATTTTTTTTGTCCGGTACTTCGGCGAAGCATGTCCTCCACGGACCGAAAGGGGTTTACGGTCTTGTTCGACCCTGCATCCGCCATGAGAAAGGCCGCCCCGATGGCCCCGTAAACGCCCGTTTCGTCGACGATGATCTCCTTTTTTGCAATGGTCCGGATGTGACCTACCACTGCCCTGTTTCGGGATACCCCGCCCGTGAAAATGACGGGGTTTAAGGGTTCACGGTCCACGGAAAGCCGGTCCACGATATTCTTTGCCAGCCCGTAACACAATCCGTCACAGATTTGTTCCAGACTGTAGCCTTCCTGCTGGGCGTGGACCAGGTCGGTTTTGGCGAAAACCGCGCACCGGGATGCGATTTTCGGAATGTCTCCACGGTTGTTTAATGCCTCTTCGCTTAGGGCCTGAGCGTTTTCGAGATTCAGCCGTTTCGCTTGTTGGTCCAGAAAACTGCCGGTCCCCGCCGCACAGGCGGAGTTGGTCTTGAAGCTGCGATAACGGCCTGTCTCATCAAAGCCAAGCAGGCCGAATGCTTCACCGCCCACAACCAGGATCGCACCGATTTTTTCATGAAAGTGCCGGACCGCTTCGATGATTGCGACCCGGTTGTCATAATGTCGGTCGGCTTTTGCGATCGGCGGGGTTGATGATGTGACGGCAATCCCCCAAATCCCCTTGGCATCGAATTCCTTCATCATTTCTGTGAAGGCATCTTCCCTGTTGCCGTGATGAAATTGATAGGCGGTCTTCAGAACTTTTTTTTCGAAATTGATTTGGGCGGCCGAGATGGCGGCGGAGCCCATATCGATGCCGAGAATGGTGCGATGATCATTCATTGTGCTCCTGTTCATGATCGAAGATGTAGCCCACGGAGCGAAGACTCTTAAAATAGACCGGCTTTTTGGGGTTGCGCTCAAAATACTTCCTGAATCTGACCATGAAATTGTCCACGGTCCGTGTGGTGGTCCCTCTGGCGTATCCCCACCCGATTTCCAAGAGCCTTCTCCTGGAAAGGGGCCTTCCGCGGTTGGCGATGAAAAGCCTCAGGAGCCTGGCCTCCTGTTCGGTCAGTTTGATTTCACCGGAAGGGCCATGGGCTTTCAAGGTCTGAAAATCGATTCGATTGTCTCCGAATCGGTAGATCCTGGGTAGGGAGGAAAGGCTGTTTTGGTTTGAATCTTTTTCTTGCGACCAACTTCCTCGGGTCAGAAGCCTCTCTATCCGAAGCAAAAATTCATCCAGGTTAAAGGGTTTGGCCAGATAATCGTCCACACCGTAGATGAACCCTTTGACCCTGTCGTCGGGATCACCTCTGGCGGACAGGATCAGAATAGGGATACGTTCATCCTCGAGACGGATCTTTCGAAGCACCGACAGGCCGTCGATTTCAGGCAGCATGATGTCCAGCACGATCAGGTCGGGCTGCCACTGTTCCCAGGCCTGCAGGGCCGACGCGCCGTCCTCGGCGATTCTCACGTCATACCCCTTAAGGGTCAGGTTCAGCTTCAATCCTTCCGCAAGGTGTGCCTCGTCCTCGACCACGAGAATTTGGGGCTTAGGGGTGTACATGGCTCTCCTCATTCTTTCGGGTATTAAAGGATTTCAGGGGCAGAACCAGGGAAAAAACGGCGCCTTTTTCACTCCCCTTGGATTGAGCCGTCACTTTCCCCTTATGAAACCGGGCGATACTTTCCACCAGATACAATCCGAGTCCGGTCCCTTTGGCCGTCATGTTTTCCGCGCGTCCGATCTGGTAGAATTTTTTGAAGACCTTTCGAAATTCGGTCTTCGCAAGTCCGATGCCGTTGTCTTCGAAATGAATGAGCAGTCTCCTCCCTTTGGCCTGAAAGGTTATCTCCAGATGGGGAACCTCGCTTTCGTTGTATTTGAAGGCGTTGGTGAAGAGATTCATCAACAGGATTTCGAACAAAGTGAGATTGATTGGGTAGAAAAAGGGGCCGCCCAAGGGGTTGCCAATATTTACTTCACACCCGCCAAAGAGGTGGCGGTTTTTCTCTGAAAAGTGTTCAATGGTTTCCACCAGGTCTTTCTCTACGAATTTACCACCATAGGTCTTGCTTTCGATTCTTGCCAGGTCCAGAATGCGGTTGATGTTGTGCGTCAGGCGATCCACATCCTGAACCATGTAACCGATATATTTGAGCTGGTCCTCACGGGGAAGCATATAGGCCCTGAATGTTTCCAGATACAGTTTCAGGGAGGTGACGGGGGTCTTCAGTTCGTGTGTGAAATTGTCGATAAAATTGCGCTGAAGGCGGTAAAGCCGGAATGTCTTCTGGTTGTAAACGAAGATGATGAAGATGCCCATGAGAATGATTCCCACGAGAAAGGAAAGAACCAGAATCACCATCCATGTTTGAGCGGTGAGGACCTGATCCGAATCCAGATGGGCCTTCTCCGTGAGGTTTGTAAGCCCTGTTCTCACCTGCACATACCAGTAGATATACAGTGTGAGGGACAGGGCCACGGCCACAACTGACGAGACGAAAATAAGGATCGGATGAAGAAACCACTTTGATTGGCGCATGGTTCATAACCCCATGATGATCCGCTATTGCGGCGCTGCATCGACCAATGGGGGATTTCTCCCTTTTGTTCATGAGTCTATTCCCATGGGGGGATGAATTCAACCGTTAAATTCGCGGAATACCCGGGCGTTGCGCGCGATGGCCATATGCGGTGATCCATCATGAGCGCTCGGGTTGTTCGGCCAGTCGATAGCGGATCTTTGGGATTACCTCATTGGCAAAAAGAGATGTGGCCGATCGGTCCTCCTGCGTGGAAACTTTATACTGCCGGTGATAGGATGTTTTGGGTATTCTCACATCACTGATGATGCGACACCGCAGATATTCTTTCGTGCTGAAGAAAAGAACCGCCAGAGATGGCATCAAAGTCTTTAAATTCATCCTACCGAATTCTAGACGATAGGCTCTCTTGATTTCCCGCAGCAAGGTTTTGCTTCGCTGGTTTTGCACGAAAAGGGTGGAGGCCGCGAGAAAATATCGCGTCATTTTGAGTCTTTTTTGGAAATGCGGTAGACGGCTTTGCACCCTCGTGTCGGAATGGCTGCTGCAATATTGATAACCGGCCAAAGTTGTTTCTATGGCCCGCAGCATGGAAGCGCCGTTTCGGATATAGTCCGTATCAAAAGCAAGGCGCAGGAATTTTTCCGACTCATCTCTTGAAAAATGATTATGATGAAACCATATTTTCCCCTGACCGTGCTGGGATTCATAAGGGACATCTTTGACCAATTTTTCCTGTTTTTCATAATCATCGTAGAGCTTTGTTCCCGGGATGGGGCCCAGCGGCGAGAATTGCACATAATCAGGGCCTAGTGACGTGACAAAGTCCACATCCTCCCAAATGGTCTTTTTATCATGTTTTTCGCTGAATAAAATCAATGACGCGAGAACACTGATGCCCCGTTTTTTTAATTCCTTAAAAAGAATCGAAAAATCCGTATTTTTGTTTTTCAGATAGATCTCCCGTTTCGATTCAACGCCCACCCACACAAAAGTTATCCCCATGCGCACGAGAATATCCAGGTCACCGATCTCTTTGAGGGTCTCCGCGGAGCTGAAGATGGCGAAATTGAAGTGGCGATCGTGGGTTTCCATCAGTTCCAGTAGTTCCAGTGCACGGTCCTTCATTTTAAGAAAGTTTTCGTCCAACACACCAAAATCCGTGATGCCCACCTCATCTTCGTAACGGCAGCACACGTCGAAGATGTCCTGGCCGGTTTTCAGATAAGGGATATATTTCCCAAAGAAGTGCGATGTGGCACAAAATCGGCATTTGTTGGCGCACCCCACGCCCGTAATGAGGATCCCGGAATCCGATGGCCAGGGGGCCCCCATGACCTGTCGGTTGAAGGAACTGTATTCAAGTGGATGCCGAATGGGGGTGTCTATCTTTTCCCCGAAAAGCTCCCTCAGGAAATAGACGCCTTCCCCTTTGCATCGGTAATCATAATCCATGAGCAATTCGATGTCGGGGATGTTCACGCCGTGTCCGCCCAGAATGATCTTGCTTTTGGGCGATAGTTCACGAATGAGGCGGACCATCTCTTTTGCCTTCTTGAAATTGGGAATGATAAAGCTGATGCCGATGTAATCATATCCCTTTTTCAGCTCCTTCTTAAATCGTTTGAGCGTTGGGAAATCAAGCACCGCTGTGGGCATGTCGATGTTTTCCGCTAGAAAATAGAGCCCCTGGCTTCCGTGATTGAATCGGTAGGAAAAAATTCCCTGCTCGCGGGTCACCTGATTATGAAAAAGCTCCATTTTGTTTTCTTTTCTGCCATATGCGTCATCTACTCCATAGGGGCCGAATACCGAAGTCAGCAATAATTTCATTTAATCTCCAATCTTTTTTGACTCTTTGGCCAAAATCTATTTAAAAATTTAATTTAGTATAATTCAGAATACTCCAAATTAAATGGAAAGTTTGTAAAACAAATGTAAAACTAAAATACTTAATTTTATTTTTAGAAATGAATTGACTTTGCTACTCATAATGTGTAAGTTTACTATCACTAAATGATGTTCCTGGTTGTAACTAAAAATCACGTAAGCCCCGGAATGGTTCAGGGGCTTTTTTTATTGGAACATAGATAGAAAGAGGTGTTTTTTTGAATTTCAAGACGTTTAATTTTTCTCCCCGCGTTGCGGCAGGAATCGAGGCAGCGGGATATGTTGAGCCCACTCCCATTCAGGCCCGTGCAATTCCCGAGGTCCTCGACAATCACGATATGATGGGCGTGGCCCAAACCGGCACCGGCAAAACGGCTGCCTTTGTGCTGCCCATACTCAATCGGCTCTTGGCGAAAAAGTCGAAGGGCGCTCGTGCTTTGATCATGGCGCCCACCCGTGAACTGGCAGAGCAGATCCATCAGGCCATTGAAATGCTGGGTCGCGAAACCCATCTCAAAAGCGTAACGGTTTACGGCGGCGTGGGAATTCACCCGCAGATCGAAAATCTGAAGCATGCCCATATTGTGGTGGCCTGCCCGGGCCGTCTGCTGGATCATATGAACCGCGACACCGTCGATTTTTCTCGGTTGGAAATGCTGGTCGTTGATGAGGCGGACCAGATGTTCGACATGGGGTTTCTGCCCGATATCCGGCGCATTCTATCGCGTCTTCCCAAAAAACGGCAGACCCTCCTTTTTTCCGCCACCATGCCGCCTGAAATCCGTCGACTGGCGGGCGATATCCTGATAAATCCCAGTATGGTCCAGATTGGGGCCGTTGCCCCGGCGGAAACAGTGCGCCATGCGCTCTATCCGGTACCCCATCATTTGAAAACGGCGCTGCTCTTAAAGCTTTTGGGTGATACCGTGGTCAAATCGGTGCTGGTCTTCACCCGGACCAAATACCGGGCCAAAAGCCTGGGGAAAAAGCTGGTTTCGGCCGGATATCCATGTGCCTCCCTTCAGGGGAATCTCTCCCAAGGACGTAGGCAAGCCGCCTTGGAAGGATTTCGCGACGGGACCTTCCAAATACTGGTGGCCACGGATATCGCCGCCAGAGGCATTGATGTGACCCGGGTTTCCCATGTGATCAACTATGATATCCCTTCCACGCCCGAGGCATACATCCACCGCATTGGACGAACCGGCCGGGCCACCCGTAGCGGTGAAGCATTCACGTTCATGACCGGGGAAGACAAGGGTATGGTGCGGGCCATCAACCGGATCCTAAATGCATCCATTGAGCAGCGAACCGTGGCGGATTTCGATTATGGAGCGGCGGTGCCGACAGCAACGCCCAATAAAGGCACTCGAACTGTTCGAGGACGCCAGCCCAAGAAAAAGGGATCCGCCAAAGGGATAAAAGGCCGGGCCCAAAAGGGCGCTCTTTCGTGGTTTTCCAAGTCGGGACAGTCTTGCGGGTCCAGGGAGAACATGCGAACCGCCTAGCAGGCTGTCTCATTTTAATTTCGAAAAGATATCATTTGGCTTGCTTTTGTGCGCAGCAGTGACTAGGGTAAAAAAATCAATTAATTCCCGCCTTAAATTCTTGAGCAGGAACCTTTCTGTAAGGATTATCCCTTTTAATAAGATTATCATCCTTCAGTGAGCAGAATTGAAATTTTTCGAGAGGAGGATGATATCATGGCAAATGGAACCGTTAAATGGTTTAGTGACCAAAAAGGTTTTGGATTTATCGAGCAGGAAAATGGACCGGATGTTTTTGTGCATCATAGTGCAATCAATTCGACCGGTTTTAAATCTCTGCATGAAGGCGAGCACGTAACCTTTGACATCGAGCAGGGACCGAAAGGTCCTTCCGCGGCCAATGTGACTGCTGTCTAGTGTCATGTCACGCTTGTTATGTCGTATAAAATATGATATCCTCCTTTTATAAACGACTCTTTTTGGGGAGGATCGATTGTGAAGAAATTCATTGTGACACTGACCGAAGAGGAGCGTAA